>NC_017671.1:0-395000 GCF_000284595.1 Stenotrophomonas maltophilia D457
ATGGATGCCTGGTCCCGTAGTCTCGAGCGCCTCGAAGCGGAGTTCCCGCCGGAAGACGTTCATACCTGGTTGAAGCCGCTGCAGGCCGATCTGCGCGTGGACAGCCTGGTGCTGTATGCACCGAATGCCTTCATCGTCGACCAGGTCCGCGAGCTGTACCTGGCCCGGATCCGCGAGCTGCTGGCGCATTTCGCCGGTTTCAGCGACGTTTTTCTTGAAATCGGCTCGCGCCCGCGCCCTGTGGAGGCGCAGAACGCGCCGGTTTCCACGCCGTCGGCGCATGTGTCCAGCGAACCGCAGGTGCCCTTCGCCGGCAATCTGGACAGCCACTACACGTTCGCCAACTTCGTCGAAGGCCGCAGCAACCAGCTGGGCCTGGCCGCCGCCTTCCAGGCAGCGCAGAAGCCGGGCGACCGGGCGCACAACCCGCTGCTGCTGTACGGAGGTACGGGCCTGGGCAAGACCCACCTGATGTTCGCCGCCGGCAACGCCATGCGCCAGGCCAATCCAGGTGCAAAGGTGTTGTACCTGCGTTCGGAACAGTTCTTCAGCGCGATGATCCGGGCCCTGCAGGAAAAGACCATGGATCAGTTCAAGCGCCAGTTCCAGCAGGTGGATGCGCTGCTGATCGATGACATCCAGTTCTTCGCCGGCAAGGACCGCACCCAGGAAGAGTTCTTCCACACCTTCAACGCGTTGTTCGATGGCAAGCAGCAGATCATCCTGACCTGCGACCGCTATCCGCGCGAAGTCGAGGGCCTGGAAGCGCGCCTGAAGTCGCGGCTTGCCTGGGGCCTGTCGGTCGCGATCGAACCGCCGGACTTCGAGACCCGCGCCGCGATCGTGCTGGCCAAGGCGCGCGAACGCGGTGCCGAGATTCCCGATGATGTTGCGTTCCTGATCGCCAAGAAGATGCGCTCCAACGTGCGCGACCTCGAGGGCGCGCTGAATACCCTGACCGCCCGCGCCAACTTCACCGGCCGCGCGATCACCACCGAATTCGCCCAGGAAACCCTGCGCGACCTGCTGCGCGCCCAGCAGCAGGCGATCAGCATTCCCAACATCCAGAAAACCGTTGCCGACTACTACGGCCTGCAGATCAAGGATCTGCTGTCGAAGCGTCGGACCCGCTCGCTGGCCCGTCCCCGCCAGGTCGCCATGGCCCTGACCAAGGAACTGACCGAGCACAGCCTGCCCGAGATCGGCGACGCCTTTGCCGGTCGCGATCACACCACGGTGCTGCATGCCTGCCGCCAGATCCGGACCCTGATGGAGACCGACGGCAAGCTCCGCGAGGACTGGGACAAGCTGATCCGGAAGCTGAGCGAATGATGCACGGATGCCGATGAGGCGTCATCGCACAAAACGGTGCAGAATCCGGTAGCAAGCGCGGGACACGTTGTGGATAAAAATGCCGTTTGAAATCGCGCCAGATTTATCCACAGCTTTCCCCACCCCTTGGGGGTCGGTAATGCAGAGGGTTTCGAGGTCTGAAATACCTTTAATTACAAAGACTTAGCATTGTTTTCCAGCGATTCTGTCTCTACCAGCACCACCAAGCTTTTGATTTATTCCACATTTTTTAAAGCATAGGGGCACGGAACCACATGCGTTTCACACTGCAGCGCGAAGCCTTTCTCAAGCCGTTGGCACAGGTCGTCAACGTGGTCGAACGCCGCCAGACCCTTCCGGTTCTGGCCAATTTCCTGGTCCAGGTGCAGAACGGCCAGCTGTCGCTGACCGGTACCGACCTGGAAGTGGAGATGGTGTCGCGGATCGCGGTTGAAGATGCCCAGGACGGCGAAACCACCATTCCCGCCCGCAAGCTGTTCGAGATCATCCGCGCCCTGCCCGACGGCAGCCGGATCACCGTCTCGCAGACCGGAGACAAGATCACCGTGCAGGCCGGTCGCAGCCGTTTCACCCTGGCCACGCTGCCTTCGAACGACTTCCCGTCGGTGGATGAAGTGGAAGCCACCGAGCGCGTGGCCATCGGTGAGGCGACCCTGAAGGAGCTGATCGAGCGCACCGCGTTCGCGATGGCCCAGCAGGACGTGCGCTACTACCTCAACGGCCTGCTGTTCGACCTGCGCGGCGATGCCCTGCGTACCGTTGCCACCGACGGCCACCGCCTGGCGCTGTGTGAAACCGATCTGGCCAAGCCCAGCGGGTCCAAGCGCCAGATCATCGTGCCGCGCAAGGGTGTGACCGAACTGCAGCGACTGCTGGAAAGCGGCGATCGCGAGATCGAGCTGGAAGTCGGCCGCAGCCACGTGCGCGTCAAGCGCGACGATGTCACCTTTACCTCCAAGCTGATCGACGGCCGCTTCCCGGACTACGAAGCGGTGATTCCGATCGGTGCCGACCGTGAAGTGAAGGTTGATCGCGAAGCGCTGCGCGCCTCGCTTCAGCGCGCCGCGATCCTGTCCAACGAGAAGTACCGCGGCATCCGCGTGGAAGTCTCGCCGGGCAACCTGAAGATCAGCGCGCACAACCCGGAACAGGAAGAAGCCCAGGAAGAGATCGAAGCCGACACCACGGTCAGCGATCTGGCCATCGGCTTCAACGTGAACTACCTGCTGGACGCTCTCTCCGCATTGCGCGATGAGGAAGTCATTATCCAGCTGCGCGATTCCAACTCCTCGGCGCTTGTACGTGAGTCCAGCAGCGAGAAGTCGCGCCACGTGGTGATGCCGCTGCGTCTCTGACAGCTGCTGTTCCACGTGGAACCGAACGACGCCCGGGATCTTCCCGGGCGTTTTTTTTGCAGGTTCCACGTGGAGCATCGAGAAGACGCGGTTTTCCGGACGACGTCACTTCCGTCGATGGGCTCGGTTGAAATCCGTTGCCTTTCCGGGATGTTCGTCTCGATCGTTGAAAACAGGATCGCTGGATCGTAGCAATGACGAGTCGCGATTGATCGAAAGTCCAGGTGCAGGAACCGATACTCGTCGCCTGTCCCCAGATCTGGCCGGACAGGGACCGATGATCCTGCATCGCGGCGCGATGGACTTCCCTCTGCAAACGCCGCTGTCCACAGGGAAGATTCGATGCAGATTGGGGCAAGCCTAGCTTCTAAATCTGGGTATAAATCTAAAGCATGGTGGTGATGGTAGAGCCAGATCTCGTGGAAAAACACCTTATCTGACTGATTTAAAAGAAATTTATGCACCTGAAACCCCCTGTATATCGGCCTCCCAGCCTGGGGGGGAACCTGTGGATAGTTTCGAAGGCATGGCAAAAGGGCTTTTTTATCCACAGATTGCCCATACCTTGTGTATAAGTCATACAGGGCAGCTGTGGACAGCGTGGAACGATCGGTCTGAATTCTTTGAAATCTGTGGAACCGCCCAGGGCATGGGACCGTAGATTTCAAGGAATCTGCAGGTTCATCCGCTGGTACTCGTCGGCGACGAGGCAAGCGCTGTCCACGGCATCGCCTGAAATCGGCGAAATCCAAGGCTCACACCCCCGCTACCCTTCGCAGAATCGAAGGATTTCCGGGCTTGCCGAGACCCGCATCTGCTGGGATGAGGAAACAGCGCCACGTGGAACCAGCGGTCAGGGCGCAGGCAGACCTGCGGTAACTGCTCCATAGCTGGCCGGATAGCTGGCCGGGCACGTCCGGCTTGACCGATGCAGTAAGCTGATGAATTCCCTGCCCCTCTGCCGCCCCGTGCGGATGGTCTTTCGCGCCCCATGCTTATCCGCCGCCTCGCCCTGCACCAACTGCGTCGCTTCAATGCGGTGGAGCTGTCGCCCCAGCCGGGATTGAACCTGCTGACCGGCGACAACGGTGCCGGCAAGACCAGCGTGCTCGAGGCCCTGCACCTGATGGCCTATGGGCGCAGCTTCCGTGGTCGTGTCCGCGATGGATTGGTGCGCCAGGGCCAGGAAGCGCTGGAAATCTTCGTGGAATGGGACGAACAACGTGCCAATCACCCGCCGCACCGCCGAAAGGCCGGCCTGCGGCACAGTGGTCAGGATTGGAAGGGGCGCCTGGACGGCGAAGACGTGGCCCAGCTCGGCAATCTGTGCGCAGCGCTTGCGGTAGTCACATTCGAGCCAGGCAGCCATGCGTTGGTCAGCGGTGGTGGTGAACCCCGCCGCCGATTCCTCGATTGGGGCTTGTTCCACGTGGAACCTGATTTCCTGTCCCTGTGGCGCCGGTATTCGCGGGCACTGAAACAGCGCAATGCCCTGCTCAAGCAAGGTGGCCCGTCGCGGATGCTGGATACCTGGGATCACGAACTGGCTGAAGCCGGCGAACCGTTGACCAGCCGTCGGCAGCACTACCTGGAGCGTCTGCAGCAGCGCACCGTGGCGCTGGCTTCCAGCCTGGCCCCGCAGCTCGGCATCCAGGCACTGGAACTCAGCCCGGGCTGGCGTCGGCACGAGCTCCCTCTGGCCGATGCGCTGCTTCTGGCCCGGGAACGTGACCGCCAGGCCGGATACACCTCGGTCGGTCCGCACCGGGCAGACTGGAGCGTGGATTTCCACAGCATTCCGGGTCGCGATGCGCTGTCCCGCGGCCAGGCCAAGCTGACGGCATTGGCCTGCCTGCTGGCGCAGGCCGAGGACTACGCGGAACAGCGCGGCGAATGGCCGGTGATCGCATTGGACGATCTGGGCTCGGAGCTGGATCGCACCCACCAGGCGCGGGTTCTGCAGCGCCTGCTCGGTGGGCCGGCGCAGATCTTCATCACCGCCACCGAAACGCCGGCGGCGCTGCAGGAACTGACCCACATCGCCCGGTTCCACGTGGAACATGCACAGATCGTGGCTGTGCCATAGTGGGCACACCAGGGCCGCTCGACCCCGGCTGGTATAATTCGGGTTGAAATCCTTTCATTCTCGGCGCATCGCTCCAAGCGGTGGCCGACCTGCGGAGCCTACGGCAAGCGCAATGAGCGACGAACAGAACACCCCGGCAAACAACGGCAATTACGACGCCAACAGCATCACCGCCCTGGAAGGCCTGGAGGCTGTCCGCAAGCGACCCGGCATGTACATCGGCGACGTGCATGACGGCACCGGTCTGCACCACATGGTGTTCGAGGTTGTCGACAACTCGATCGACGAAGCGCTGGCCGGCCACGCCGACCATGTCGCGGTGACGATCCACGCCGACGGCTCGGTCTCGGTGTCCGACAACGGTCGCGGCATTCCGACCGGCAAGCACGAGCAGATGAGCGCCAAGCTCGGTCGCGAAGTGTCGGCTGCCGAAGTGGTGATGACCGTCCTGCACGCAGGCGGCAAGTTCGACGACAACAGCTACAAGGTGTCCGGCGGCCTGCACGGCGTCGGCGTCAGCGTGGTCAACGCGCTGTCGCAGAAGCTGCTGGTGGACGTGTTCCAGAACGGCTTCCACTACCAGCAGGAATTCAGCAACGGCGCCGCCGTGACCGCGCTGGCCAAGCTGGAAACCACCACCAAGCGCGGCACCACCGTGCGCTTCTGGCCGTCGACCGTCGCCTTCCACGACAACGTGGAATTCCACTACGACATCCTGGCTCGCCGCCTGCGCGAGCTGTCGTTCCTGAACTCCGGCGTCAAGATCGTCCTTGCCGACGAACGTGGCGATGGCCGTCGTGATGACTTCCACTACGAAGGCGGCATCCGCAGCTTCGTGGAGCATCTGGCCCAGCTGAAGACCCCGCTGCACCCGAACGTCATCTCGGTCACCGGCGAGCACAACGGCATCGTCGTGGATGTGGCGTTGCAGTGGACCGACTCCTACCAGGAGACGATGTACTGCTTCACCAACAACATTCCGCAGAAGGACGGCGGCACCCACCTTGCCGGCTTCCGCGGTGCGCTGACCCGTGTGCTCAACAACTACATCGAGCAGAACGGCATCGCCAAGCAGGCCAAGATCAACCTGACCGGCGATGACATGCGCGAAGGCATGATCGCGGTGCTGTCGGTGAAGGTGCCGGACCCGAGCTTCTCCAGCCAGACCAAGGAAAAACTGGTCAGCTCCGACGTGCGCCCGGCGGTGGAAAACGCCTTCGGCGCGCGCCTGGAAGAGTTCCTGCAGGAAAACCCGAACGAAGCCAAGGCGATCGCCGGCAAGATCGTCGACGCTGCGCGTGCACGCGAAGCGGCGCGCAAGGCCCGCGACCTGACGCGCCGCAAGGGCGCGCTGGATATCGCCGGCCTGCCGGGCAAGCTGGCCGACTGCCAGGAAAAGGACCCGGCGCTGTCCGAACTGTTCATCGTCGAGGGTGACTCGGCAGGTGGCTCGGCCAAGCAGGGCCGCAACCGCAAGAACCAGGCGGTGCTGCCGCTGCGCGGCAAGATCCTCAACGTGGAACGCGCACGCTTCGACCGCATGCTGTCCTCCGACCAGGTGGGTACGCTGATCACCGCCCTGGGCACCGGCATCGGCCGTGACGAGTACAACCCGGACAAGCTGCGTTACCACAAGATCATCATCATGACCGACGCCGACGTCGACGGCGCCCACATCCGCACTCTGCTGCTGACCTTCTTCTACCGTCAGATGCCGGAGCTGATCGAGCGCGGTTATGTCTACATCGGCCTGCCGCCGCTGTACAAGATCAAGCAGGGCAAGCAGGAGCTGTACCTGAAGGACGACCCGGCGCTGGACAGTTACCTGGCCAGCAGTGCGGTGGAAAACGCCGCGCTGGTGCCGGCCACCGGCGAACCGGGCATCGAAGGCCTGGCGCTGGAAAAGCTGCTGCTGGCCTATGCCGCCGCGCTCGATTCCATCGAACGCAATGCCCACCGCTATGACCGCAACCTGCTCGAAGCGCTGGTCGATTTCGTGCCGATGGACATGGACAGCCTGCGCAATGCGGGCGAAGGCGAAGGCCTGGATGCGCTGGCCAAGCGCCTCAACCAGGGCAGCCTGGGCAGCCCGCGTTTCAGCCTGGAACTGCAGGAGGCCAACGAGGAGCGCCCCGCCGCCGTGTTGGTGACCCGTCGCCACATGGGCGAGGAGCACATCCAGGTGCTGCCGCTGTCGGCGTTCGAAAGTGGCGAACTGCGTGCGATCCACCAGGCCTCCAAGCTGCTGCACGGGCTGGTGCGCGAAGGTGCAACGATTTCCCGCGGCGCCAAGTCGATCGAAGTCGACAGCTTCGCGAAGGCGCAGAACTGGCTGCTCGAGGAGGCCAAGCGCGGCCGCCAGATCCAGCGATTCAAGGGTCTGGGTGAAATGAATCCGGAGCAGTTGTGGGATACCACGGTGAACCCGGAGACCCGTCGCCTGCTGCAGGTGCGCATCGAGGATGCGGTCGCTGCCGACCAGATCTTCAGCACCCTGATGGGCGATGTGGTCGAACCGCGTCGTGACTTCATCGAAGACAATGCGCTGAAGGTCGCCAACCTGGATATCTGACACAATCGGGACCTGGCCGGTGCGCGGGGAGCTGCACCGGCCTTCGTCCCTTGAACGCAGGTACCTGATGTCCGCATCCGCCCCGGTCTCCGCCGCTCCGCCTCCGGTTCCGCCGCCGTCTACCCCGCCGCGCGCCGTGGCACCGTTGGCAGGTTTCTTCATCGACCTGGGCATCGCCGCCGTCACCCTGGTCGGCCTGAGCATGGTCACCGGACTGTTCTGGGGCTTCTACCGTGCGATCGTGGTCAGCCGCGCCAACGTCGCGGCCAATGGCGGTGCACTCACACCTGACAGCGCCGGCGCGGCGGTGGGCCAGCCCGGGGCCCTGGCCCAGATCCTGATGGCCCTGATCGCCACCGGTGGTGCCGCGCTGCTGCTGTACTTCTGGCGGCGCCCGGCGAGCGCCGGCGAACGCCTGGCCTCGCGACAGGCGCTGCAGCGTCCTTCCACCTGGGGCTGGACCCTGCTGGTGGCCACGCTGATCGTGGTTGGCAGCAACGGCGTCGCCTTCCTTTCCAAGCAGTTCGGCATCGAGCCGGTGCCGACCAACGTGGAACTGATGCAGAGCGCGATCGCGCGCTTCCCGTTGTTCCTGGTGCTGTTTGCGGTCGTTCTCGCCCCCGCCTACGAAGAGCTGCTGTTCCGTCGTGTCCTGTTCGGGCGCCTGTGGCAGGCCGGCCGCCCCTGGCTGGGCCTCATCCTCAGCAGCCTGGCGTTCGCCCTGGTCCATGAAGTGCCCGGTGTCAGCAAGAACTCGCTGCTGGGCATGGCGCAGCTGTGGCTGGTCTACGGCGGCATGGGTGCCGCCTTCTGCTGGCTGTACCGCCGCACCGGCACCCTGTGGGCGGCGATCACGGCGCATGCGCTGAACAACGCGGTGGCGCTCGCCGCAATGGTGTTCCTGGGGTCAACGTAACGCCGTGCCCGCTTGACGAAAGATTAAGCAGGTACGCTACACACTGCGCACATGAACACGGGGGCGGACCCATGAAACAACTGCTGCTGGCTCTAGTCATCACCACCGTGGTCAGTGCCTGTGCGACCACCACCTCGCCAACCGGAAGACGGCAGATGGTGGGCGGCGTATCGCAGGCACAGCTTGAC
Source organism: Stenotrophomonas maltophilia D457 (assembly GCF_000284595.1). Taxonomy (GTDB): domain Bacteria; phylum Pseudomonadota; class Gammaproteobacteria; order Xanthomonadales; family Xanthomonadaceae; genus Stenotrophomonas; species Stenotrophomonas muris. The sequence continues at coordinate 8,471 of NC_017671.1, forward strand.
CAGCTCGGCGCGCAGGCGTTTGCCGAGACCAAGCAGAAAGAGAAGATCAGCACCGATGGCCGCCAGAACGGCTACGTGCAGTGCGTGGTCAACGCGTTGGTCGCGCAGTTGCCGCCTCAGTACCGTGGCGTACGGTGGGAGACCGCCGTGTTCGTCGACAAGGAACCGAACGCCTTTGCCCTGCCCGGCGGAAAAGTGGGCGTGAACACCGGCATTTTCACCGTCGCCAAGAACCAGGACCAGTTGGCTGCCGTGATCGGCCATGAGATCGGCCATGTCATCGCGCGTCACCACGAAGAACGCATCACCCGGCAGATGGGCGCGCAGACCGGCCTGGCCGTGCTGGGCGCGCTGGCCGGTGCCGCCTATGGCGATGGCGCCGCCAGCACGGTCAACCAGCTGGGTGGGATGGGCGCGCAGGCGGCCTTCCTGCTGCCGGGTTCGCGCACGCAGGAAAGCGAGGCAGACGTGATTGGCCAGCGGCTGATGGCGCAGGCTGGATTCAACCCGGCCCAGGCCGTGGACCTGTGGCAGAACATGATGGCCGCCAGCGGCGGTCGCAGCCCGCAATGGCTGTCCACCCACCCCGATCCGGCCAACCGGATCCAGGAGCTGCGACGTGATGCACCGGGCCTGACGCCGGTCTACCAGCAGGCGCAGGCGGCCGGGCTGCGGCCAAAGTGCGGATGAGTGCGCAGTTCTATGCTGTATTGCAGCACATAAAACGATTTCTCACGCCATCTGTTTCTGATACGTTTGGCGGCTCAGATTTTTCTGACAGTCCGACTTTGCCGCTATCCGGCGGTTCGATCGAGGTGAACGATGATTTTCCGTAACCACAAAGCTGTGCTTTCCGTCCTCGTCGCGACCGCCCTGACCGGCGCCGTGGTCACCGATGCCTTTGCGCAGTCCTCGCGTTCCTCCGACCGTGGCAGCCGCGGCGGTAGCAGCAAGCAGGCCAAGGCCGAACCGCTGTACCCGAATGCGACCCGCCAGGAGCCGACCGCCAAGGCCTCGGCCAAGATGGGCAGCAAGCTGCAGAAAATGATCGACAGCTACAACAAGGAAAAGTTCCCGGAGACGCGCGAACAGGCTGACGCGATCCTGGCCGACAGCGCTTCCAACGAGTACGACAAGTCGCTGGCCGCGCAGCTGGCCTCGCAGGCCGCCTACCAGACCGACGACGTGCCGGGCGCCATCGCGTATCTGAAGCAGGTGATCCAGTTCAACGGCCTGGACAACAACGGCCACTTCCAGTCGATGCTGATGCTGGGCCAGCTGCAGCTGCAGGAAGACAAGACCGCCGAAGGCCTGGCCACCCTGGACAAGTACTTCGCAGAGAGCAAGTCGACCAAGCCGGAAGAGCTGATCGCCAAGGGCCAGGCGCTGTACCAGCTGGAGCGCTACCAGGAAGCGATCCCGGTGCTGAAGCAGGCCATCGCCGGCGCCGCCGAGCCGAAGGACAACTGGAACCAGCTGCTGATGGCGGCCCTGTCCGAAGCCGGCCAGACCGGTGAGGCCGTGCAGGCCGCAGAAGCGCTGGCGGCCAAGAACCCGACGGACAAGAAGGCCCAGCTGAATCTGGCCAACATGTACATGCAGGCTGACCAGATGCCGAAGGCCGCCGCGGTGATGGACAAGCTGCGCAGCAGCGGCCAGCTCACTGAAGAGCGCGAGTACAAGCAGCTGTACTCGATCTATGCCAACACCGAGAACAAGGAAAAGGACGTCATCGCGGTCATCAACGAAGGGTTGCAGAAGGGCATCCTGAAGCCGGATTACCAGGTCTACCTGGCGCTGGCCCAGTCCTACTACTACTCCGACCAGGTGCCGCAGGCGATCGATGCGTGGCAGAAGGCTGCCCCGCTCTCCAAGGACGGTGAGACCTACCTGAACCTGGCACGCGTCCTGCATGCCGAAGGTCGCGTCCCCGAGGCCAAGCAGGCCGCCCAGCAGGCGCTGGCGAAGGGCGTGAAGAACCAGGCGGATGCCAAAAAAATCATCAACCTGAAGTAAGTAGGAATAACGCCTGAATGCCTGCTCAGTTGATGCGCAGGCGCTCAGGATTGGTATAAGCTTGGAGGTTCCTGCGGTGTCATGCACCGCTGATCAGGGATCCCGCCCCCGGGATTCCGGCCCCACTATTGAGCTCTTGGCGCATGACGGAACAACTAGTCGTTCACCGGTACGAACAACCCGATGACAAGGGGCTGAGCTGGCCTCGCATCGTCGGCATCGCGTTTGTAATTGCCCTGCATCTGGCCGCCTTCATGATGCTCCTCATTCCCGCCGTGGCTCCCAAGGCCGTCGCGGAGAAGGAGCGCAACGTCATGGTGACCATCGTCGACGCGCCGCCGCCGCCCCCACCGCCGCCGCCGCCGCCGCCGCAGGATACTCCGCCACCGCCGGTGAAGAATCTGTCGCCGCCGAAGCCGTCGCCCGTACCGCCGCCGCCGCAGGCGCCGGTCGTGGACGTGCCGGAGCCGCGCCCGAACGATATCGTCACCCCGCCGTCGCCCCCGTCGCCGCCGGCTCCGCCGACCTCGATCGAGGCCAGCGTGGACATCTCGTCGAAGGCCATGAATCCGCCGCGCTATCCGCCGGCCGCCTTCCGCGCGGGCATCCAGGGCGAAGTGATCCTGATCATTGATGTCGATGCCAACGGCAACGTCACCAATGTCACGGTGGAAAAGTCCAGCCGTAACCGCGACCTGGACCGTGCTGCGATGGAAGCAGCTCGCAAGTGGCGCTTCAACGCCGCTGAATCTGGCGGTAAGAAGGCGGCAGGTCGCGTTCGCGTCCCGGTCAACTTTGCGCTGAACTGATGCGTCCGGGTGGCCCTCCGGCCACCCCCGCTCCCGGTTCGATTGTTTAGCTTAGCTACACCCTTTATCACCACACACAACAAAGGTAAGCGTCATGCTGCAGGAAATTTTCATCGCCGCTGCTGCCGGGGGCAATCCGTCCAACGCCCTGTCGCAGATGGGCTTCGAGCACCTGATCCACGAAATGACCACCAAGCCGGGTGATTTCGCGGTTTCCTGGGTCGTGCTGCTGACCCTGATCGCCATGTCGGCCATGTCCTGGTACTGGACCGTCATCAACATCTTCCGTGCCACCCGCCTGAAGAGCGCCGCTGACCGCGTCGTCAGCCTGTTCTGGGACACCCCGAACGCGCAGGACGCCATCCGTGCGATGGAAGAGCAGCCGGCTTCGGAGCCGTTCTCGAAGATCGCCCTGGACGCTGCCCAGGCCGCTGCCCACCACCAGCGCGCTGAAGGCGGTGCTACCGGCGGCGTCGGTGAGAACCTGAGCCGTTCGGAGTTCGTCGACCGCGCTCTGCGCCAGGCCGTCACCCGGGAAAGCAACAAGCTGCAGTCGGGCATGACCCTGCTGGCCACCGTCGGCGCGACCGCTCCGTTCGTCGGTCTGCTGGGTACCGTGTGGGGCATCTACGGCGCGCTGATCAAGATCGGTGCCACCGGCTCCGCTTCGATCGACGCCGTTGCCGGCCCGGTGGGTGAAGCGCTGATCATGACCGCGATCGGTCTGTTCGTCGCAATCCCGGCCGTGTTCGCCTTCAACTTCTTCAGCAAGATCAACAGCGCGACCATCAGCAAGTTCGATACCTTCGCGCACGACCTGCACGACTTCTTCGCCACCGGTTCGCGCGTCCGCTAATTGCGGCGCGCGTCACCCAGCGACGAAGTAAGTAGTCACCAAGATCTAGACGGAGCCCGTTATGGCTTTCAGTAGTGGTAACAGCGGCGGCCCCATGGCCGACATCAACGTTACGCCCCTCGTGGACGTGATGCTGGTGCTGCTGATCATCTTCATCATCACGGCGCCCCTGATGTCCCACAAGGTCAAGGTGGATCTGCCGGAAGCCAACCTGATCCAGAAGCCGGAAGATGCTGAAAAGCGTCCGAACCCGATCACGCTGGCAGTCAAGGAAGACGGCTCGATCTACTGGAACGACGAAGAAATCAACAAGCAGACTCTCGAGTCCCGCTTGGCGACCGCCGCACAGCAGACCCCGCAGCCGCCGCTGAACCTGCGTGGTGACCGCACCACCAAGATGCGCGTCATCAACGACCTGACCAAGGTCGCGCAGGAACAGGGCATGCTGGACGTCGGCTTCGTTGCGACCAAAGAAAAGGGGCAATAAGCCATGGCATTCAGTAGTGGTGGTGGCAAGGGCCCCATGGCAGACATCAACGTCACGCCCCTCGTGGACGTGATGCTGGTTCTGCTGATCATCTTCATCGTGACCGCGCCGATCATGACGTACCCGATCGCCGTGGACCTGCCGCAGCGCGTGCTCAACCCACCGCCGCAGCTGGTCGAACCGCCGCCGCCGATCGAACTGAAGATCGACGCCAGCAACCAGGTCTCGTGGAACAACAGCCCGATCAATACCAGCGAGCTGCAGCAGCGGATGGAGCAGGAGGTCCAGCGTGACCCGACCAACCAGCCGGAACTGCGCATCGACGCCAGCCCGGATTCCGAGTACGACGTGATGGCCAAGGTTCTGGCCGCCGCGAAGAATGCTCAGATGAAGAAGATCGGATTTGTGCAGCAGTAAACGCTACACCGCAATACAACAGTCATGACGCGACTGCAGACGCCCCTGGAAACAGGGGCGTTTTTTTGTGTTCTCGTCGTGGCGCACGGGTTGGGGTCAGATCCCTTTTCCTGAGGAAAGGGATCTGAGCCCATCCGACCCCATCCGGCAGCAGGCGCCGCTATGATCGGCGGATGCTCGCCCTCTTCGACTCCCTGCGCCATTGGCTCGACGGCATCGCCCACCTCGGCACGATCCTGGCGGTGGCCTACCTGCTCTACCTGTTCGCGCTGGCGGGCTGGATCATGCTGCAGAAGCGCGAGCCGGTGGCCACGCTGAGCTGGATCCTTTCGCTGGCACTGCTGCCCTACCTCGGGCTCTTCATCTACTACCTGCTGGGGCCGCAGAAGGTGAAGCGGCAACGGCTGCGTCGTGGCCGTGCACGCTCGGGCATGGAGCACTACAGCGATGTCTGCCCGCCCGATTCGGACTGCACCGAGCTGGCCAAGGTTGCCCAGGCCACCACCGGACTGGCGCCCAGCAGTGCCACCGAGGTGACCTGGCTGGTCGACGGCGCAGCCACCTATGCCGCGCTGCTCGACGCGATCGCGCAGGCGCGCGACCACGTGCACCTGGAGTACTACATCTTCAACCCCGACCATGCCGGCACCGCACTGCGCGATGCCCTGGTCGAACGTGCGCAGGCCGGTGTGCAGGTGCGCCTGCTGCTGGATGCGGTGGGCTCTTCCGCCCTGCCCCGGCGCTTCCTGCAGCCACTGCTGGACGCCGGCGGCGAAGCGATCTGGTTCCATCCGCGACAGCTGCTGAAGCCGTTCAAGCGCCCGTGGCTGAACCTGCGCACCCACCGCAAGCTGGTGATCGTCGACGGTCGCCTCGCCTTCACCGGCGGCATCAACATCACTGACGAGGAAGACGAGAGCCGCAGGCCCGACGCTTACCGCGACCTGCACATGCGTATCCGCGGCCACGTGGTGCGCAGCCTGCAGCTGGTGTTCGCCGAGGACTGGCTCTATGCCAGTGGCCAGGACCACTCGCGTTTCGACATCGCCCGCCTGTGGCCGGCCGACATGCCGCTGCGTGCGGATGGATCGATCAGCGCCCAAGTGCTGGTGTCCGGGCCCGACTCGGGCTGGGAGACCATCCACCGCCTGCACGTGGCGGCGATCCAGGAAGCACACGAGCGCGTGTGGCTGGTGACGCCCTACTTCGTGCCCGGTGAAGCAGCGAGGATGGCGCTGACCTCGGCCGCGCTGGGCGGCCTGGACGTGCGCCTGCTGGTGCCGAAGATGAGCGACTCCTGGTTCGTCACCCAGGCCGCACGGTCCTACTTCGACGAACTGCTGCACGCGGGCGTGAAGATCTACGAGTACGGCCCGCGCATGCTGCATACCAAGGCGTTCATCGCCGACGACGATGTCTGCATCGTCGGCAGCGCCAACTTCGACCACCGCAGCTTCCGGCTGAACTTCGAACTGTCGATGATGATCAGCGACCGTGACCGCGTCGCTGCACTGGCCGAACTGCTGCAGGGCGAATTCGACCGTTCCACGCGGGTGCACGACCAGGCCGGCCGCTCGCTGTGGCTGCACCGCCTGCCCGAGGCCTTCGCCCGGCTGGCCTCGCCGCTGCTCTGACGCAGCGCTACACTGCGGCGATCATCCGGGGAGCCCGACTATGTACTGGTTGTACCTGCTGCTGGCGCTGGGCTGCTTTGCCTTCGCGCTGAAGACCCCGAGCGCGGGGTTGATGACCCTGTGCCTGCTGGCGGCGCTCGGCTTCCTGCTGGCCTGGGTGCGCGGCCGCTACGTGGCCCGTTTCGGCGACCTGCAGCGCGACCCGGCCACGCTGATCGATGCCGAGGAGCTGCGCCGCCTGCGCGAACAGGCCCAGGCCCGCCGCACTGACGACCACAACGACCACGACCCGTCCCCTCTTTCCAAGTAGTCCCGTTCCATGACCCAGCTCAGCGTCAACGTCAACAAGATCGCCGTCCTGCGCAATTCGCGCGGCGGCGCCGAACCGGACGTGGTGCGTGCCGCCCAGGCCTGCCTGGATGCCGGCGCGCATGGCATCACCGTGCATCCACGGCCGGACCGCCGGCATATCACCGCCGAGGACGTGCTGGCCCTGTCCACGCTGACCCGCGCGCGTGGCGTTGAATTCAACATCGAAGGCAATCCGTTCGCGCCGCCGCGCGAGGGCTACCCGGGGCTGCTGCCGCTGTGCGAACAGACCCGTCCGGCGCAGGCCACCCTGGTCCCCGATGATGACGGCCAGATCACCTCCGACCACGGTTTCGACTTCGAACGCGATGCCGAGCGCCTGCGTCCGCTGGTGGCTGCGCTGAAGGCCATGGGGTGTCGGGTCAGCCTGTTTGTTGACGCGGGCAACCCATTGCTGGAGCAGGCAGCTGAGGTGGGGGCGGACCGCATCGAGCTGTATACCGGGCCCTATGCAGAGGCGCATGCGGCGGGCGATGCCGATGCGATGCTGGCGCTGTTCGCAACTGCTGCCCGACGAGCGCAGGCCGTCGGCCTGGGTGTCAATGCTGGCCACGACCTGTCGCAGGACAATCTGCGCGACTTCCTGGCCCACGTGCCGGAGGTGCTGGAGGTGTCGATCGGTCACGCGCTGATCGGCGAGGCACTGTATGACGGGCTGGATGCCACCGTGCGCGGGTACCTGGCGCTGCTCTGATGCATTGCAGCCGAGCGTAGGCTCGGCTCCACAAGGTCTCTGCATCAACTGTAGAGCCGAGTCCATGCTCGGCTCAGCCTCGCCCTGAACCCTTCAGGCGGCCGTCGCAGCCATTGAGACGGCCACGACGTACCCTGCCGCAATGGGTATTGCGATCAAGGGCCGAGGTTCCACGTCCCACCTTGCCGGGCGCTTTGAAAGCACCGTCAGCGAGGCGGTGGACGACGGCTGGGCGGTCGACGAAAGCGATGAGTTCCTCGCCCCGCGCCTGCGCACCGAAGTACGCGCCGAAACCGCGCGCAGCATCATCACCCGCAACAACTCGCCCGACGTCGGCTTCAGTCAATCGGTGAATCCCTACCGCGGTTGCGAGCACGGCTGCTCGTACTGCTTCGCCCGCCCTTCGCATGCCTATCTGAACCTGTCGCCGGGGCTGGACTTCGAGACCAAGCTGTTCGCCAAGACCAATGCGCCGCAGCTGCTGCGCAAGGAACTGTCGAAACCGGGCTATGTGCCGCAGCCGATCGCACTGGGCATCAACACCGATGCGTACCAGCCGATCGAACGCAAGTTCAAGCTGACCCGCCAGCTGATTGAAGTGATGCTGGAGACCAGGCATCCGTTCTCGCTGATCACCAAGAACGCGCTGGTCGAGCGCGACATCGATCTGCTCGCGCCGCTGGCCGCGGAGAACCTGGTCAGCGTGCACTTCTCGGTGACCTCGCTGGACCCGCATCTTTCCGCGAAGCTGGAACCGCGTGCATCAGCGCCACATGCACGGCTGCGCGCGATGAAGCGCCTGCATGACGCCGGCATTCCGGTCGGTGTGATGGTGGCACCGGTGATTCCCTGGATCAACGACAGCGAGCTGGAAGCCGTGCTGGAGGCTGCGCACGGCGCAGGTGCGAGCACCGCCGGTTACGTGCTGCTGCGCCTGCCGCTGGAAGTGGCACCGCTGTTCCGCGACTGGCTGGATACGCACCATCCCGATCGCGCTGCGCACGTGATGAGCACCATCCAGCAGCAGCGCGGCGGCAAGGACTACGACAGCCAGTTCGGCACGCGTATGCGTGGCCAGGGCGTGTATGCCGATCTGTTGAACAACCGGTTCAAGCTGGCACGCAAGCGTCTGGGCTTCAATGCACAGAACAGCCATTGGCCGAAGCTGGATTGCAGCCGGTTCCAGAAGCCGCTGCCGCCGAAGAAGGAGTCGCCGCAGGGCAGTCTGTTCTAGGGCTCTGGACCGCAGCGCGATCCACCGGTAACAATCCACACCCTGCCGCATCGCCTGGTGTTGTACACGATGAAATGCAGTCACTGCTTCCGTGCCAGTGGTCTTCTTCTCTGCCTTGCGACCCTGCAAGTCCAGGCCCGCGCCCTGCACGAATGCATCGTCGTTCCGCAGGCCGCGGTCGTCACTGAAATGCCGGCTGGCCTGGACGAGTTCGAACAACGTTTGTGGACAGCAAATGCAGGTCAGGTGGTCAGCAAGGGCACCGACACCCTTCTTCTGCTTCGCCTGTTCTCGGAATCACCGGGCGTGATGGATTCCCAAGAGTTCACCAAGGTCACCGGCACCCTGTCTGGATACACTCCGTCCTCTGAAGGGATTCCGGCCGTGCTCGGCGCACGCCTGAGCAGTGGCAGCGCGGGCTTCGCGCACAAGGGAGACTACTGGTTGTCCGATTCAGCGGATATCGAACTACATCGGCCGCACAAGGGCGACAGTCGGATCGAAGTCAAAGTGACGGCTGTTGGGTGGAACAGCTATCGAAAGGAGGACCGTTCCTTCTATCTCCAGTTCACCTGTCAACTCGAGGAGATCCCCGTCGAGAAGCTCAGTGCCTGGCAAGGCGGCAACGGCAACCTCTTGGGATCCTTTGGACCTGCCAGATAATCGAGCGGATCAACCTTTACCCAATACTGGCTTATTTCGATGTATCTGGAACAATGCGATAACTGAAATGAAGATCATCCACCGGCTCGGCATCGCGTTCCTTTGGATGCTTCCACTGAACTTTCTTCTGCTGACGACTGCCAAGCTGATGTCAGGAAACGCGCTTGGGAACGAAGAACTCGTGGGCTTCGGCGTCGCCCTCTTTGGTCTGATGGCGGGAGGGATTCTCTATCGCCGCCGCCCTCGGTAGAGGTGAGTTCGTTCGACCGTGGTCCGGGTCCAGTGCTGAGAAAGCATTGACTGGAGGTCCTGGCATGGCAGCCTTGAAGAGTGGCGGAGCTCTCCTGGGGCATCACAGAGCCAAGGCAGTCAGAATCATTTCTGACTGGACGACCGCTCGCGGCGGATTCAAGGCACTGGGTACATCATCCGCGGTAAGGCGACTGTGCGAGGAACTTATGGCACCGCGAAAAAGCAGGAAAAGAGATCCAGGATTGCCAGTCGTCCAGCACTGGTTTGTGCGATCGCGATTTGGAGAGTGATGAAGATTCTACTTTGGGTACCTGTTGGTTTATTTGCTTTGCTGTCATTGAGAGCAATCGCGTTCGTCGCCTATCAAGGGCTAAATGGAACTGCCTTCGAGGAAGAGGAAATCATTGTCGCGGGGATCGGATTGGTCTGCGGCTGGATCGCCTGGGTCATGCACAAGACATTGATCAGGCCAGGTAGGAAGCCGAGACCCTGATTCTGAGCCGGTGGTTCCGGGCGAGCTGGTCGGTGTCGACCGCCGTGGTTTCGACGCGAGCGATATAAAAAATTCGCACCGTACAAGTAGATGTTTCTGGGGAGCGCGACTGTGCGAACGAGATTGTTGATTGCGCTTGTTCTAGGCTTGAGCTGCAGCGCGTGCGCGTCGCTGCTTCCTGGTAGCCATAAGATCAGCGCCTTCTACGTGTCTAACGCCAACTCTGATGTGACCGGCTGCGAAAGGTCTGACTACAGGGAAATTTCACTTGCGTGCCATCGGATTGTTGATGGCGACAATGTCGTAGTGGCATTGCGCGAGTACACAGCGACCAAGATTGAGAATGAAAGATACAGGAAGCTGACATTGATCCTTCCCCCGAATCTGGCGGAGGGCGATGTCTTCAGTTTGACGGAGGGTGATATCAGGGCGTTCTACAGCACTGGCCTTAGCCTGAGACCTGGCAGCACTGGATGCTACGGAAAGGCCGTTTCAGGCAGCGTCGAAATCCTCAGGAAATCCAATGATCTGATGCAGCTTCGCATCAACGCGCGCTTTGATCTCGATAGCCCCGCGGGCTGGAAGGACCACTGCAAGATGCGCGAGCTCAGCTATGAACTGAATGCCATCCGGAGACCGCTGGGTCAGGTGGGCGCCTGGGAAGGCGTGCACGCCCCTGGAGATTCTCTTATCAGCGAGGGCAGCCCGAGTAGCGGATTGCCTTAGGAGATAGCACCAACTGCCCGCACGACAGCACAGGATCTCGGGGGCCCGCTTCTTGATCCGGACAAGATGCTGAGAACATCGAGTGACCAGTTTGCTTCACCCTCCTCCAAACAACTTCTGCGCACTCTGGAACAGGATCCAACTGGTCGCGATGAACTTGTCGCCGCCCTGTGGCCGATTCCCGCGATGGGTGTGGGTGAACGCCGTCGGGGCGATCAACAGGCTGCCGGTACGTGGCGCGATCTTGCGGCCCTGGAACATGAACTCGGTTTCGCCCTCTTCGAATTCGTCGTTGAGGTACAGCGTCCACAGCACATGCCGGTGCAGGGTCTCGGCCTGCGCATCCTTCGGGTACAGCTCGCAGTGCCAGTACGGGTAGCCGCCCTCGCCCGCCGCATACCACTGCAGGTTGATCGCACCCGGGCGCAGGCAGGTGCGGGCCAGGTCGGCCAGCTGCTGCTGCGGCATGTCGGGGAAGTCCTCGGCAGACAGGCGTCGCGGTTGGCCGTTGCTGTCCTGGATCTGCAACATCAGTGGGGCGATCAACGCCTGTGGATAACGGCGTAGATAAGTCAGCAGGCCGTTGAACACCGCAATCTGCAGCTGCTGATCAACATCCCGCCAGCCGTCCAGGCCACTGATGCGCAGATCCTTGCTGTGCTTGAGTTCCGGGAACACGCCACTGCCCACCGCACCGGGCAGCAGGCCACGCGTCGCACGCATGCGCTCGACGATCGCCGCGCAGACCTCGCTGGGGACGGCGTTGTGGATGACTTCGATGAAATCGACCGGGCCCTGCTCGTGCATGCGTGCATTCCTTAGGCGGCAACGGCTTGATGGTGCCGTTTGCCGCCCTCGGTGTCACCCCACGGTCATGTCATCGATCTGCCATGACCGCTGTCAGGCGATCGGTTGTCAGCCCTGTGCGTCGTCGTGTGCGTGGTGGTAGCGCACGGCCTCGGCCACTTCCTCGCGCGAACCGAGGAACACCGGCACGCGCTGGTGCAGCTGGTCGGGCTGGATGTCGAGGATGCGCTCGCGGCCGGTCCAGGCGGCACCGCCGGCCTGCTCGACCAGCAGGCCCATCGGGTTGGCTTCGTACATCAGGCGCAGCTTGCCGGCCTTGGACGGGTCCTTCTTGTCCCACGGGTAGATGAAGATGCCGCCGCGGGTCAGGATGCGATGCACGTCGGCCACCATGCTGGCGATCCAGCGCATGTTGAAGTTCTTGCCGCGTACGCCTTCCTTGCCCGCCAGCAGGTCGCCGACGTAGGCCTGCATCGGCGCTTCCCAGTGGCGCTGGTTGGACATGTTGATCGCGAATTCCTGGGTGGCCGCCGGGATCTGCATGTTCTCGGTGGTCAGCACGAACTCGCCCTTCTCGCGGTCCAGGGTGAAGGCGTGGGTGCCATGGCCGACGGTCAGCACCAGCTGGGTGCTGGGCCCGTAGATGCAGTAGCCGGCGGCGATCTGCTTGCTGCCCGGCTGCAGGAAGGCGTCGTCGCCCGGCAGCTCGACATTGGTCGGGCAGCGCAGCACGGAGAAGATGGTGCCGACGGAGACGTTGACGTCGATGTTGGAGCTGCCATCGAGGGGATCGAACAGCAGCAGGAAATCACCGCGGGGATAGATGTCCGGCACCGGCTGGCTGTGGTCCATTTCCTCCGAGGCGCAGGCGGCGAGGTGGCCACCCCAGGCGTTGGCTTCGAGCAGGATCTCGTTGCTGATGACGTCGAGCTTCTTCTGCGCTTCACCCTGCACGTTGCCGGTACCGGCGTCGCCGAGCACGCCACCGAGGGCGCCCTTGCTGACGGCGATGGAGATGCTGGTGCAGGCGCGGGCGACGACCGCGATCAGCTGGCGCAGGTCGGCATTGATGCGGCCGGCGTGCTGTTCCTGGATCAGGAAGCGGGTCAACGAAGTACGGGACATGAGCGGGCAGGTCTCGGCAGCGGGAAAACGCCTATTGTCGCCCGTCTGGCGGGGGCGTGCGTGAGCGCGGGAAGGCGTAATCGTTTCCAGATGCGTTGCGCTCGTGGCGCCTTCCTTCCGTGGAGCCGAGCCCGCGCTCGGCTGCTCTTCGTCCTTCATGCCGCACAAGCCGAGCGTAGGCTCGGCTCTACAGAGACCAGGGCGCAAAAAACAAAGGCGCCTTTCGGCGCCTTTGTCCTCAAGCTACTGGAGCGTTGCTTCAGCCCTTGGCGACGGTGGCCACGGCCTTGGCGACGTATTCCAGGTTGTTCTGGTTCAGCGCGGCCACGCAGATACGGCCGGTGCCGACGGCGTAGATGCCGAACTCGTCGCGCAGGCGCTCGACCTGCTCACGGCTCAGGCCGGAGTAGGAGAACATGCCGGCCTGCTCGTTGATGAAACCGAACTGCGGTGCACCGGCAGCGGCCAGCTTCTCGACCAGGCCGTGGCGCAGGGCGTGGATGCGCTCGCGCATCTCGGTCAGCTCCTGCTCCCACATCGCACGCAGTTCCGGGTTGGTCAGCACGCCGGCCACCAGTGCAGCGCCGTGGGTGGATGGGCTGGAGTAGATGGTGCGGATCACGCGCTTGACCTGCGATTGCACGGCCTTGGCGTCAGCGGCGGTCGGCGCCACCATCGACAGCGCACCCACGCGCTCGCCATACAGCGAGAACGACTTGGAGTACGAGTTGGCGACGATGAAGCTGTCGATGCCGGCTTCGGCGATGATGCGCACCGCTGCGCCGTCCTGCTCGATGCCCTTGTCGAAGCCCTGGTAGGCCATGTCGATGAAGGGGAACAGCTGCTTGTCCTTCAGCAGTTGCGCGACCTGCTTCCACTGGGTGACCGTGAGGTCAGCGCCGGTGGGGTTGTGGCAGCAGGCGTGCAGCAGCACCACGGTGCCGGCTTCCAGCTTGCCCAGGTCGGCCAGCATGCCGTCGAAATCGACGCCATGGGTGCCCGGGTCGAAGTAGGTGTAATCCAGCACCTCGAAACCAGCGGCGCTGAACACCGCACGGTGGTTTTCCCAGCTCGGGTTGCTCAGCGCAACGGTGGCGTGCGGCAGCAGCTTCTTCAGCACGTCGGCGCCGACGCGCAGCGCACCGCTGCCACCAACGGTCTGCGCGGTGGTCACGCGGCCGGCGGCCAGCAGCGGCGAATCCTTGCCGAACACCAGCTCACGCGTCGCTTGCGTGTACGCCGGCAGGCCATCGATCGGCAGGTAGCCGCGCGGTTTGGCTTCAGCGGCGAGCTGCTGCTCGATCTGCTTGACGGCGCGCAGCAGCGGAATGCGGCCGCTCTCGTCGTAGTAGATGCCCACACCCAGGTTGACCTTGGTCGGGCGGCTGTCGGCGTTGTACGCCTCGGTCAGGCCCAGGATCGGGTCGCCTGGGACCAGTTCCACGTTTGCAAAGAAGGACACGGCGGTACTCGTTCGGTAGACGGAAAGGGGGAGGAAGTGCGCTACGCGGTCCGCGGCTTTTCGGCCGGAAACAGCCCATCGTAACAAAGCCTGCCGGGGCTGGCCGCCGCCATCGTCATCCGCGGCCCCGTACCATGGCGTGCGTTGCCGCCCGATCCATCAACCTGAATCATGAATCCCGCCGCACGACGCCGTTGCCTGCCGCTGTCCGCCCTGCTGCTGTCGCCTTGGACGGCGGTGGCCGAGCCTGCGCCCACCGCCCTGCCTGCGGTGCAGGTACAGGCCGCCCGGGTGCCGGGCATCGATCCGTTCGCGCTGCCGGCCAGCCAGGACACGGTCTGGATCGACGCCAGCCGCGCGGGCACCGGTGCGCAGCTGTCTGAGGCCTTGGCCGGGGTCCCCGGACTGCTGGCACGTGACCGGCGGAACTTCGCCCAGGACACGCAGCTGTCGATTCGTGGCTTCGGCGCACGCTCGACCTTCGGCGTGCGCGGGGTGCGGGTGCTGATCGACGGCGTGCCGGCCACCATGCCTGACGGCCAGGGCCAGCTGTCGCATGCCAGCCTGTTGGGCGCCGAGCGCATCGAGGTGCTGCGCGGGCCGTTCTCGGCCCTGTACGGCAATTCCTCCGGCGGCGTGCTGCAGGTCTGGAGCGCGCAGGGCCAGGCCGGTGACCCGTGGCGGTTGCGCGTGAATGCCGGCGCCGACAACACGCTCAGTGTCGGCGCACAGCTCAAGGGTGCCGGCCCAGCGCTGGACTACAACATCGCGGCCAACCACTTCCGCACCGATGGCTGGCGGGACCACAGCCGTGCGCGCCGCGAATCGCTCAACGCACGCATTGGTGGTGATCTGGGCGGTGGGCGGCTGGAGCTGCTGCTCAATGCGCTGGATGCCCCCGATGCGCAGGATCCGCTGGGCCTGAGCCGTGCCCAGGTGGCGGCTGATCCGCGCCAGGCCACGGCAGTCGCGCACCAGTACAACACCCGCAAATCGGTGCGCCAGCAGCAGGCTGGCCTGCGCTGGACCCGGGAGACCGGGGCACAGCGCTGGCAATTGATGGGCTATGCCGGCCAACGCACGGTGACCCAATACCTGCCGATTCCGCCGGCACCCCAGACCAACAGCCCGCTGCATGCCGGCGGCGTGATCGATCTGCAGGGCGGGTATGGCGGGCTGGACGCGCGCTGGGGCTGGCACGGCGACCTCGCCGGCCGGCCGCTGGACCTGGTGGCCGGGCTCAGCGCCGACCGCCAGCGCCAGCACCGCACCGGCTACGAGAACTTCGTGGGCAGCGCCCTCGGGGTGCGCGGGCGCCTGCGCCGTGACCAGATCGATACCGTGCAGAACGTGGACCAGTTCGCCCAGGCCTGGTGGCAATGGAGTCCGCGCTGGTCGCTGCTGGCCGGGGTGCGCCACAGCGCGGTGCGTTTCGACTCGGACGATCGCTACATCACCACCCGCAACCCGGATGACAGTGGCCACCGGCGCTACCAGGCGACCACGCCGGTGGCAGGCGTCAGCTTCGAGGCCAGCCCGCAGTGGCGCCTGCATGCCGCCGTGGGGCGTGGATTCGAGACCCCCACCTTCAACGAGCTGGGGTATCGCGCCGATGGTCAGGCGGGTCTGGCGCTGGATCTGGCGGCCGCCCGCAGCCGCAGCCTGGAGCTAGGCAGCAAGTGGCACGCACAGGATGGAACCCAGCTCGATGTCAGCCTGTTCCGTGCAGATACCGACGATGAGCTGGCAGTTGCCAGCAATATCGGCGGTCGCAGCACGTATCGCAACATCGGCCGCACCCGCCGCCAGGGTGTGGAACTGCAGTATCGCCAGCCGCTGGCCGAGCAGCTGCAGCTGCAGCTGGCGTGGACCTGGCTGCAGGCGCAGGCGCGTTCGCCGTACCTCACCTCCAACACCCTGGTTGCCGCCGGCAGCCGCCTGCCCGGGGTACCGCGCCAGCAGGCCTTTGCCCGGCTGCAATGGTCGCCCGGCCAGTGGCAGTGGGCGCTGGAGGCCTCCGCCAGCAGTGATACCGTAGTCAACGACGTGGCGACCGAACGCGCGCCCGGCTTCGCCCTGCTGCATCTGGAAGGCGGCCGTCGCTGGGCCCTGCCGGGTGGCGAGCTGCGCGCCTTCGCCCGGATGGAGAACGTGCTGGACCAGGCCTACATAGGCTCGGTGATCGTCAACGATGGCAACGGGCGCTTCTACGAACCGGGACCGGGACGGCGGGCCAACGTCGGCCTGCAATGGTCGTGGCGTTGAAGGGGTAGTGCCGGCCGCTGGCCGGCATTGCGCCGTGCAGGACGTCAGGAGGTTGCCGGCCAGCGGCCGGCACTACCCGTCAGTCGGGGGCCTTGGCTGGCACGAACGGCGATGTCGGGTCGCTGGCCGGGAAGGTCTCCTCCAGCGCTTCGTCCTGGTTGTCGCTGGCGCGCTGCTTGCGTTCGCGGCGCTTGAGCGGGCTTTCCTGGCCACCGCGATGGCGGTCACCGCCATCCTTGCGGTCCTGCGCCGCCTGTTCAGCCTCGTGCTTCACCGGCAGATGGTCGCTCCCGTGCTCGGCATCGAAGAACGGTGCGCCGGTGCCACGGTAGTCGGCGTTGTCGGCATCGCGTTTGCCGCGCTGCTCGCCCGGAATGGGCGGGTGGTTTGCGCGCAGCGGGTCGCGGGAGGTCTCTCGGCTCATGCTCTGGCTACCTGCGCTCGGGGTTCCCACTACACCGCGACGCAGGTAAAGCCGCCGCGAACCTGGCGTCATGAACATCTCGCTCACCCGCTGGTAACGGCACCGCGCGTATTCCTGCCCACCCGCCCCCGCTGCAGGAGCCGGCCATGCCCCGTCTTGAACGACCCGCACCGTCCGTGTTCAACGCCCTGCTCGATCCGCTCGGCCAACGTACCGCGCAGCGCCGCACGCGCCGCCATGAGGATCCGCAGGCGGTGGCCCAGGACTATCTGCAGTACATGCTCAGTGACTACGAGGAACGTCGCGGGCAAAGTCATCGCAACTGGCGTGACCTGTGCCCGGTCTATGCCTTCGCGTTGACAACCCATGCTGCCGACTGGCCGCGCGGCGACGCTGCCGATACCTGCGAGGAATTGGCCGAGCACTGGGAACAGATGCGCGGGCAGTCGCGGCTGGGCTGGTCGCAGGCGCGGCCGGTGGTGGAGGACGCCTGGCGCGCGCTGGACCATATTCCGGCGGCGGCGGTGAGGCCGTTGCTGCAGTAGTGCCGGCCGCTGGCCGGCAACCCCAGGACACTTGAGGCCGCGAGCTCTGCCGGCCGGCGGCCGGCACTACCGCACCTGCGTGGAACCCACGTGCACGGTATCGACACGGGTGGTTTACACCGCCCATCCGAAGCTGGGTGCCCTGCCCCATCAAAGGTGCGTCCATGGCCCGCCCGATCTGGACCGGTACGCTGTCCTTCGGACTGCTCAATGTGCCGGTGTCGCTGATGTCCGGCGAACGCAAGGTTGACCTGCAGTTCCGCATGCTCGACTCGCGCGATCGCAAGCCGATCCGTTTCGAAAGGGTCAACGCCGACACCGGCGAGGAAGTGCCCTGGAAGGACATCGTCAAAGCCTATGAGTACGACAAGGGCAGTTATGTCGTGCTGGAGGAAGGCGACATCCGCTCGGCGGCGCCGGAAAGCCACGAAGCGGTGGAGGTGGAATCCTTCGTGGACGCAGCGCAGATCGACCCGCGCTACTACGAGAAGCCGTACCTGCTGGTGCCCGGCAAGAAGGCCGAAAAGGGCTACGTGCTCCTGCGCGAAACGCTGCGCAGTACCGGCAAGGTAGGCATTGCCCGGGTGGTGGTGCGCACGCGCGAGTACCTGTGTGCGGTGATGCCGCATGCGGACGCGCTGGTGCTGATGATCCTGCGCTATCCGCAGGAACTGGTGGATCCCGAGGACTACAAGCTGCCTGCCGGCAAGCTGTCCGACTACCGCATCACCAGCAAGGAAACGGCGATGGCCGAGCAGTTGATCGAGTCGATGTCCGGCGATTGGGACCCATCGCACTACCACGATGAATTCCGCGAGCGCCTGCAGCAGGTGCTGAACAAGCGCATCAAGTCCAAGGGCGGCACCACGCGGGTGGAAGATGAGCCCGCACCACACGAGGATGCGACAACGAACGTTGTCGACTTCATGGCATTGCTGCAGAAGAGCCTGGATGCGAACAAGCGCACGCCGGCGAAGAAGGCCGCAACGCGCAAGGCAGCCGCAAAGTCGACGGTGAAGAAGGCCGCAAAGACGACAACGAAGAAGGCTGCGAAGAAGGCCGCACCACGGCGCAAGGCAGGTTGAACCATGTCGCTGCACCAGTACCGGCGCAAGCGCCGGCTTGGCGGAGGCACAGGGCAGACGCCGGAGCCTGACGACACACCCGCACGCGGTGATCCGCAGCGGCGGCCAACCTTCGTCATCCAGCTGCACCATGCCAGTTCGCGCCACTATGACTTCCGCCTTGAGATGGACGGCGTGCTGAAGAGCTGGGCAGTGCCGAAAGGTCCTTCGCTTCGCGTCGGCGAGAAGCGGCTGGCCGTGGAAGTGGAAGATCACCCGTTGTCCTACGCTGGCTTCGAGGGCGACATTCCCGAAGGCCACTACGGCGCGGGGCACGTGGAGGTGTTCGATCAGGGCACCTGGGCCTGCGAAGGCGATCCACTGCAGGCGCTGGCAGCTGGAAAGATCGACTTCGTACTGCATGGACAACGCCTGGCCGGTGGCTGGAAGCTGGTGCGCACGGCAATGAAGGGACGCCAGGTGCAGTGGCTGCTGATCAAGCGCGACGACGAGCAGGCGCGCGATGCCGAAGCAGACGATCTGCTGGACGCGCACGTGCCCAAGCGCGCATCCACCGTGATGAAGCGCACTGGGGGGAAGGCAGGGCGTGCTGTGCCCGCCGCACGCACGGCTACCCGCAAGGCCGATGCACGCTGGCATGCGCGCGCGCTGAAACTGGACGGCGCACGTGACACGCCCTACCCGCATGGGTTCAAACCGCAATTGACCGATCATCGCGACAGCGCGCCGGACGGCGCGCGTTGGCTGCACGAGATCAAGTGGGACGGCTATCGCCTGCTGGCCGATCTACACGACGGCGAGGTGAAGCTCCGCTCCCGCAATGGCCTGGATTGGACCGATGACTTCCCCGAGGTCGTGCAGGCCGTGCAGGCGCTGCCGGTGCGCGATGCGCGCCTGGACGGTGAGCTGGTGGTGCTGGACAAGGAAGGGCGCAGCGATTTCGCAGCGTTGCAGCGCGTGATCGATGGAAGCTCGAAGCATCCGCTGCGCTACATCGTGTTCGATCTTCCGGGTGTGGCCAACGCGGACATCAGTCGTGCGCCATTGCTGGAACGCAAAGCGCTGCTGAAGGATCTCATCGGACCGGTGCCCGGCATCCTGGCCTTCAGCGAACATGTGATCGACCAGGGCCCGCAGGTGTTCGATGCCAGTGGCCAGGCCGGATTCGAAGGCATCGTCAGCAAGCAGGTGGATGCCCCGTACGTGAATACCCGCGCGCGCAGCTGGGTGAAGGTGAAGCACGAAGACACCGACGAGTTCGTGATTGTCGGCTACACGGCCCCCAGGGGCTCGCGGGTGGGTTTCGGATCATTGTTGCTGGCAACGCCGGACAAGGAGGGTCTGCGCTATGTGGGCCGCGTCGGTACCGGCTTCGACGACGAGAACCTGCGCGCGCTGCTCAAGGCATTGCAGCCACTGGCAGTAAAGACGCCCGTGCTGCAGCTTCCGGCGCATGTGCCGTTCCGCGCCGCCAGCGTGCGCTGGGTGAAGCCGGTGACGGTGGCGGAAGTGGCGTTCCGTGGCTGGGGCAAGGAAGGCCTGCTGCGCCAGGCCAGTTTCAAGCGGCTGCGCAGCGACAAGCAGAAGGAGGACCTGGGAATGAGCAACGCAACAGCAGTTGCTGAAGCCGGGGGTGAGGTCCAGATCACGCATCCGGAGCGTGTGGTGTTTCCCAGTCAGGGACTGGGCAAAGGCGACGTGGCCGACTATTACCGGCGCATGGCGCGCTGGATCCTGCCCGAAATTGCCGGACGGCCGCTGTCATTGCTGCGCTGCCCCGATGGGGTGGGCAAGGCCTGTTTCTTCCAGAAGCATCATGGCCCCGGCCTGGGCGACGCGGTGCACGCGGTGCCCCTGCAGCAGAAGAGCGGCCGCGAGGACTATGTCTATATCGACGACGCACGGGGCCTGCTGCAGCTGGTGCAGATGAACACGCTGGAGCTGCATCCGTGGGGTGCGACCGTAGCAGACACCGAGCATCCGGATCGACTGGTATTCGATCTCGATCCTGGCAACGGCGTCAGCTGGGCACAGGTGAAATCGGGTGCACGCGATGTGCGTGACCGCCTGCAGCAGGTGGGCCTGGAGAGCTTCGTGCGGCTGTCTGGCGGCAAGGGGCTGCATGTGGTGGTACCGCTGCAGCCCAAGGCTGGCTGGGACGAGGCGAAGGCGTTCTGCGAGGCCTTTGCGCAGGCAATGGCAAAGGAGCAACCTGATCGCTATGTGGCGACGATGAGCAAGGCCAAGCGCAGTGGCGTCATCTTCATCGACTGGTTGCGCAACACCCGAGGGGCCACCAGCGTGTGCTCGTGGTCGCTGCGCGCGCGCGATTCCGCCGGTGTGGCAGTGCCGCTGCGCTGGGAGGAACTGGCGCGTATCAGTGCTGCCGACGCCTTTCCCATGGGCAAGGCGCTGGCGAGGGCGCAACGCCTGAAGAGTGACCCATGGCAGGGCATCGCGCAGTTGAAGCAGACGCTGCCGCGCATGGACCTGTAGAGCCGAGCCCATGCTCGGCTGCCTGTGTCGATGTGCATGAAAGCCGAGCATGGGCTCGGCTCTACAAAGGCGGCGTTACCCTGCGTCGCGCGAGGCGCGCCGGCCGAACCACCAACCGGCCAGCAGTTGCAGCGGCAGCGATGCCAGCAGCGAAATGACGAACCAGAACGGGAAATCCGCACCGGCCGTCCACATCGCGTAGCCACAGCCCAGCGCGATCAGCGACCAGATCGAGAAGCCATGCGAACGCGGCCAGCAGGGGGCGTAATAGGTGGCAAAGGAAACGCCCGCGATGCCACCAAGAACGCTGAAGGTGAGGTCCCAGCCCAGCTGCACGCTGTTGTTGTCCGGCGACAGGCCCAGCAACGGGGGCAGCCAGCTGGCGACGCTGCTGACCAGCGCAAGCGACAGGACGCCGCCGATCAGGGCGACGATGGACAGGAACAGGGTCTTGAGCAGGCCGGGCATGCGCGCATTGTACGGCGGCCACAGAGTGCCCGCGTTGCCGGCCAGCGGCCGGCACTACCGAACCGCCTGGGGTTTGCCGGCCAGCGGCCGGCACTACCGATGAATCGGCATGGCCGCCGCGTCCGTGGGAGAGGGGGACGGAGCGACGACGGCCATGCACAGGCGGTCAGGCGGCGAAGTCGAGTACCACGCGGCCCTCAATGGTGCCCGCGTGCATGCGCGCGAACACGTCGTTGATGTTCTCCAGGCGGTCGGTGCTGACGGTGGCCGCGACCTTGCCTTCGGCGGCGAACTGCAGCGACTCCTGCAGGTCCAGCCGGGTGCCGACGATCGAGCCGCGCACGGTGATGCCGTTGAGCACCATGCCGAAGATATCCAGCGGGAAATTGCCGGGCGGCAGGCCGTTGAGCGAGACGGTGCCGCCACGGCGGACCATGCCCAGCGCCTGCTCGAACGCCTTCGGTGAGACCGCCGTGACCAGGGCGCCGTGCGCGCCGCCGATCTCCTTCCTGAGGAAGGCGGCCGGATCGGTGGTGCGCGCGTTCACGGTGATCTGCGCACCCAGCTGCCGGGCCAATGCCAGCTTGTTGTCGTCCACGTCCACCGCAGCCACGTTCAGGCCCATCGCACGGGCGTACTGCACCGCCATGTGGCCCAGGCCACCGATGCCGGAAATCGCCACCCAGTCGCCGGGCTTGGTGTCGGTGACCTTCAGGCCCTTGTAGACGGTCACGCCGGCGCACAGCACCGGTGCGATCTCGACGAAGCCCACGTCCTTCGGAAGCAGGCCGACATAGTTGGCATCGGCCAGTGCGTACTCGGCGAAGCCGCCGTTGACCGAGTAACCGGTATTGCGCTGTGTCTCGCACAGCGTTTCCCAGCCACCCAGGCAGTGTTCGCAATGGCCACACGCCGAGTACAACCAGGGGATGCCGACCCTGTCGCCTTCCTTGACGTGCCCTACCCCGCCTCCCACGGCCACGACGTGCCCCACGCCCTCGTGGCCGGGGATGAACGGCGGGTTCGGTTTCACCGGCCAGTCGCCCTCGGCGGCGTGCAGGTCGGTGTGGCAGACGCCACAGGCCTCGATCCTGACCAGTACCTCGCCCGCCCCCGGGCGTGGTACCGAGACTTCCTCGATCACCAGTGGCTTGCCGAACTCACGCACGACAGCGGCCTTCATGGTCGAATTCATGTTCGGATCTCCGTAGTGCGCTTGCCCACAGAATGACGCCGGCACGAGGCCGGCGCTTTGATCACGATCAAACCTTTGAAGATTCGCGGAGCAGGTTCAGCTGGCCAGCACGGACGCCTCGCGGGCCAGGCGTTCGATCGCCTCCCAGTCGCGGGTCTGCAGCAGTGCCGGGGTGGTCAGCCACGAACCGCCGACGCACAGCACGTTGGGCAGATGCAGGAACTGCGGCGCGGTCTGCGCACTGATGCCGCCGGTCGGGCAGAAGCGCACATCGGCGAACGGACCGTGCCAGGCCGCCAGCAGTGCAGCGCCGCCGGCCTGCACCGCCGGGAAGAACTTGAAGGTGTCCTGGCCATGCTCCAGGCCCAGGATCAGGTCCGAGGCGGTGGCGGCACCGGGCAGGTATGGCAGGTCGGCATCACGCGCGGCCGCATACAGCGCCGGCGTGGCACCCGGGGACACCGCGAATCGCGCGCCGGCCTGCTTCGCTGCCTGCATCTGCGCGGCGTCGAGTACGGTGCCGGCACCGATCACCGCGTCCGGCACGGCCTCGACCATCGCCTTGATCGCATCCAGCGCCTGCGGCGTGCGCAGCGTGACCTCGATTACCGGCAGGCCGCCGCGGAACAGTGCCTGGGCGACGTCGACCGCTTCATTCACGTCTTCGGGGGTGTACACCGGGATCACCGGTGCCAGCTTCAACAGCGCGCGCAGGCGCGGATCAGCGCTGGACATGGTCTTGCTCCTTGCCCGACGGGGCATCGCGGATCGCCGCCGGGTACGGCAGCGCAGCGGCGCATGATGCCACGGGGCTCACGAACGTGCTGGCAGCGTCGCCCCGCCCTGCCCCGGTCAGGCCGGGTCGGCCTGCAGCGCCTGGATGCGGCGCTGGTACCAGTCGCCACCGAGCGGGTCGAACACCGCCGAGCGCTCCATCTGCGACTCGTACACGTGCACAGAAATCGCCAATGCGTCGTCGCTGGCGTTGCGCAGGGTGTGGTACTCGTGCGGCGGGATCAGGCTGCCGGCACTGCCGCAGCCTCCGCGCAGCGTGGCGTGGCGGTGGAAACGCCAGCGCTCGCCGGCGCGCTCCAGCAGCTCGTAACGGGTGATCTCCAGTTCGCCCAACCACACTCCCTCCACACACCACATGGCATCGTGGTCGTGCAGCGGCGTGCCCTGCCCTGGGCCCCAGCTCATGGCGATCACGCTGTAGCCGTGTTCGCGGCTGTGGTACAGCGGACGTCGCGCGTAATGATCACTGACCGGCCGATGCACGCATTCGGGCAATTCGATGCGGCTGTCGGTTATGGCTTCCTGCAGCGCCAGCTGCAGGTCGGCGGTGATGCGCCCGGCATCACCGGCGGTCACCGCCGCGTCGACCGCAGCGATCAACCGGTCGCGGCCACGGAACGGCGGAAACGGAGAGGTCTGCAGGTCCATGCACCTGACTGTAGCGGAGCATGGTTAAGGGAATGTTGGCGTTCGCGCGCGTCGCGTCCGCATTCAGGGTGAACACGCGCAGAAGAACGGTTCAGATGCAGAGGCACTAGAGCAATCACAATGGAACCTCGCGCAGCAAAACGTGTCGAACACGACGCGATTCAGATCCGCTGCGACGTTCCGCAACTTCGCATCCGACGGGTGCAAGGCTAGAATTCTCCGACTTACCTGGTTCTATACATGTCAGTGCGAAATATGAGCGATGCCGCGTTGCCGGCATCGAAAGGCAAGGCTGCCACGATCAACGACATCGCACGACTGTCGGGAGTTTCCAAGAAAACGGTTTCAAGAATCATCAACAACTCGCCGCTGGTGCGCAAAGACACCCGCGACAAGGTCGAGGCGTTGATGCGCGAGGTCGGTTACGTGCCCGACCCGCTGGCGCGCGGACTCGCGTTCCGCCGCTCCTTCCTGATCGGCCTGGTGTATGACGACCCCGGCGCCCAATGCATTGTCGACCTGCAGCACGGCGCGCTGGAAGCGCTGCGCGGCACCGGCTATGAGCTGGTGGTGCACCCGTGCAACAGCCAGGATCCGGACTGTGCGGACGGCGTGCGCCGTTTCGTGCAGCAGCAGAAACTGCATGGCGTGATCCTCGGCCCGCGCGCCTCCGAATCGATGGCGCTGGCGCAGATGCTCGACGCGATCGACTGCCGCCACATCCGCATCAACGCGCATGCGTCGGAAGAAGACGTGCAGGCGGTGGTCACCCACGATCGCGATGGTGCGGCGGCTGCTGCGGGCTACCTGCTCTCGCTTGGCCACCGCGACATCGCGGTGATTGCCGGTCCCGGTGACCGGCGCGCTGCCCGCGAGCGGACCCACGGCTTCCTTGATCGGCTGGCCCAGGTCGGCGTGACCCTGCCGGGCGAGCGCGTGCTGGAAGCGGGCGACACCTTCGAGTCCGGCGTGCATGCCGCCGAACGCCTGCTGATGGGCGGACAACGCCCCAGTGCGATCTTCACCGGCAACGACGAAATCGCCGCGGGCGTCTACCAGGTGGCATTGCGTGCGGGCATCGCGGTGCCGCAGCAGTTGTCGATCGTCAGCTACGACGACAGCCCGCTGGCGTCGCGGCTGTGGCCGCCGCTGACGTCGGTACGCCGCCACGTCTCCGACATCGGCCGCATGGCTGCCGCGATGCTGGTGCAGACCGACGTACCGGAGGCGCCGGCTGCGGCCAGCGTGCATCCGCAACTGATGGTGCGCGGTTCCTGCCGGGCCGTGGACGGCTGAGTGTCCTGCCCTCGCCTGCGCCGTCGCGACAGAACGGTGCAGGCAACAACGAAAACGGCGCACCAGGGTGCGCCGTTTCCACTGCGAAGCGGTGTGCGTTACGCGCTTACACGTCGCCGCCGTCGGCCCAGCCTTCACCCGTGCCCTTCTGGAACACGCGGTCGTCGTCCTGCACATCACCGGCCGGCAGATGCGCCTGGTCGGCCAGTGCCGCGTAGATCGGGGTGAAGTCCGGCGACGTCGCCTGCATCAGCTGTTCGAAGCTGTCGATGACGAAGTAGGTCTTCTGGAAGGTGTCGATGCGGTACTTGGTGCGCATGATCCGCTGCAGGTCGAAACCGATGCGGTTGGGCGCGGGCGACTCCAGCGAGTACAGCGACTCGCCCTTCGACGACACGATGCCGGCGCCGTAGATGCGCAGGCCGTCGGGCGTATCGATCAGGCCAAACTCCACCGTGTACCAGTACAGGCGGGTCAGGTTCTGCAGTGCATCCGGGCCGATCGCGTGGGCCTTGACGCCGCCACGGCCGTACGCCTCCATGTAGTCGGCGAACACCGGGTTCATCAGCAGCGGCACGTGGCCAAACAGATCGTGGAACAGGTCCGGTTCGGCGATGTAGTCGATCTGGTCCGGGCGACGGATCCACCAGGTCACCGGGAAACGGCGGTTGGCCAGGTGGTCGAAGAAATCCAGTTCCGGCAGCAGGCCTTCAACGCCGACCAGGGTCCAGCCGGTGGCGGCGCCCAGTACTTCGTTGAGCTGGTCGAAGCGCGGAATCATGTGTGCGCTCATGCCCATCTCGTCCTGCGCGTCCAGGAACTCCTGGCAGGCGCGGCCGACCAGCAGTTCGCGCTGGCGCTGGTACAGCGTGCTCCAGGTGGCGTGGTCGTCGGCGCTGTAGGTGTCCCACGGTTGCTCGACGAGCGCGGTGGTATACACCGGCACGTAGCCCTTGTCGGTCTGCTGGTGTTCGACGCGGCGGGGCTGGGCGAGGTCCATGGGGCACTCCTTGACGGGATACCCACGATGCTAGGGCAGGGCGCGCGCAACAGGGTTGCAAAAGTTGCGTCGATTAGCCTTATTGGCGCAATATCCTTGCGTACTCACCATGTTGCGGGGCAACAATGGCCGGAGAAGTCCAGTTCGATCGCACGGATATACGTCTACTGGCTGAAATCCAGCGGGATGGGCGCGCCACCAACGCCGAGCTGGCGACACGGGTGAACCTCTCGCCCTCGGCCTGCCTGCGCCGCCTGCAGCGGCTGGAAAGCGAGGGCGTGATCGTCGGCTATGGCGCGCGGCTGGAACCGCGCCAGCTGCGCCTGGGCCTGCAGGCTTTCGTGCGCGTGCAGCTGGAAAAGCATGACCAGGCCGCCATCGGCCACTTCGTGGACAGCGTGCAAGCGTGGGACGAGGTGGTGGCCTGCCATGCGCTGACCGGCGACATGGACTACCTGCTGCACGTCTACGTGCGCGACCTGGAGCACTTCTCGCACTTCCTGCTGGACCGGCTGCTCAACGCCGGCGGCGTGGCCGATGCCAATTCCAGCTTCGTGCTGCGCACGGTGAAGGGTTTCCAGGCGTTGCCGTTGTCGCAGCTGGAGCCCTGAGCAGCCACCAGGCGTGCCCGGTGGCCTGGCATCAATGGATCAGCACTTGTCCTTGCGGCCCATCAGCTTGCCCAGGCGCGAGGCTTCCTCGCACTTTGGTGCGGCCACCGGCGCGGGTGCCGCCGCGGCGGCGCGCGCGCGCTGCAACTGCTGGATCTTCGCGCGGATCTGCGGCATGGCCGCCATTGCGGCCTTCTCGCCTTCCAGGATCGCGGTGCCGCGCTGGCTGAAATCGGCGGCGCCGATGTCCAGTACCTTCGGACGGATGACGATGTCGGCGCGCGCCAGCTCCTGCTCGCCCAGGCGCTGGCCCATGATCGAGATGGACTGGTTGACGATGCCCAGCATGTCCGTCGGTGCCTTGCCGCTGGCCTTGCTGGAGATGTCCACGGCGATCACGAAGTCGGCGCCGAGCTGGCGCGCGGCATCCACCGGCACCGGGCTGACCACGCCGCCGTCGATATAGTTGCGGCCGCCGATCTTCACCGGCTCGAACACACCGGGGATGCTGCTCGACGCGCGCACCGCCTGGCCGACGTTGCCGCGCACGAAGATCGCGCGCTCGCCCGTTTCCAGCTGGGTGGCAACGGCGGCGAACGGTTTCTTCAGGCGCTCGGCGGGACGGTTGGCGACCTGCTCGTTGACGTAGTCCTGCAGCTTCTGGCCCTGCACCAGGCCACCGGAGAACAGGCGTACGTCGCGGATGCTGGCTTCGTCCAGCGCGACTGCCTTGCTCTGCATCTGGAAGGCGTCCATGCCGCTGGCATACAGCGCACCGACCACGCTGCCGGCGCTGGTGCCGGAGACCACGGCCGGCTCGAAGCCGTTGGCTTCCAGCATCTTGATCACGCCGATGTGCGCGAAGCCCTTGGCCGCGCCGCCACCGAGGGCGATGCCGATCCTGATCGGCTTGGCCTGCGGCACCACGGTCGGCGCCGGTGGCGGCGTGGGGCGGACCGGGTCGCCACCGCAGCCGGCCAGCAGGCCGATCAGGGCGACGGACAGCAGCATGCGGGGGCGGAACAGGCTCATCGGCAGTGCGCTCGCGGCGCCGGATTCAGGAAAGGGCGCCAGCATACCGAAGCCGTGGCGGGGCGGGCAGGGTGGGGGGAGCTCCCTATTCAGCAAAAAAAACGTGAATCGCTTCTGGTGGGTGCGGACCTTGGTCCGCACAAATGCCTGGTCGCGCGCTGAAGGAATGTGCCAACCAGGGTTGGCACCTACCAAATGAGTGGGTCAGAACCGGTTGTCGCCATCCAGCATCCGGCCCAGGCCGCCCAGCACCGAGCCTTCGCCGCGGCTCTGGCCGCCGCCCTGCGGTGCGGCCATCCACATGCGGCCGGCCAGGCGCGAGAACGGCAGCGACTGAAGCCAGACCTTGCCGGGGCCGGTCAGCGTGGCCAGGAACACGCCTTCGCCGCCGAACAGCATGCTCTTGATGCCGGCCACCCGGCGCACGTCCATGTCCACGCTGGAGTGGTAGGCCACCACGCAGCCGGTATCCACGTCCAGGCGCTCGCCCGCGGCCAGCTCGCGCTCGATCACGCAGCCACCGGCGTGGATGAACACCCAGCCGTCGCCTTCCAGCTTCTGCATGATGAAGCCCTCGCCGCCGAACAGGCCGGTCATGATCCTGCGCTGGAACTGCACGCCGATCTGCACGCCGCGCGCGCCGGCCAGGAAGCTGTCCTTCTGGCAGATCAGGCGGCCGCCGTGCTGGTCCAGTTTCATCGCCAGCACCGTGCCGGGGTAGGGCGCGGCGAAGGCGACCTTGCCCTTGCCATGCCCGCTCTGGGTGTAGACGGTGGCGAACAGGCTCTCGCCGGTCAGCACACGGCGGCCGGCGGCCATCATCTTGCCCATGAAGCCGCCCTGGTCACCGTTGGCAGCGCCAAACACCGTGTCCATCTGCACCGTGGCGTCCTTGAACATCAAGGCGCCGGCCTCGGCAATGGCGCTCTCGCCGGGGTCGAGCTCGAGCTCCACGAACTGCATTTCATGGCCGACGATGCGGAACTCGATGTCGTCGGCGCGGCCGCTGGCGCCGGCGGCGACCGGGACCGGCGGCGGTGTGTTGGGCATGCCCGGGGCCGGAGCCTGCAGCTCGGCCACCTCGGCGATCGGCGTCCACCCGCTCATGCCCTGGCACCATGCCAGGGCGCGTGGATTGGCCTGCGCGTAGCGGCGTGCGGCCCCGTCATCAAGCGGGCCGATGCGCTCGGCCTGGGCGGAGGCATGGAAGTACCACTGGGTCATGGCGGCGGGTCCGTCGCGTGGAAACCCCGAGTCTAGCGAGCGCCCGGGGGTGCCGGCGACGGGGCCATGAACGGCGGGCATTTGCGGCGTAGGTGCTGTATTGCAACAATTATCTGGTAGCGCCGTTTTACCACCCCCTCCAAACACAGCCTACCGCCATGTCCCCGACCCGCACTTCCCGTGGCCGATTTCCGGTCGCGCGCCCCCTCGTTGCCGCTCTTTCCGCCCTGCTGCCGCTGGTAGCAGCCGCCCAGGAAACCCCCGCTGCCAAGGATCCGGTTGCCCTCGACGCCCTGCAGGTGACCGCGCAGCGCCGTGTCGAGAACGCCAAGGACGTGCCGGTCGCGCTCTCCGCGATCCAGGGCGAGAAGCTGGATGTGCTCGGTTCGGCCGGCGATGACATCCGTTTCCTGGCCGCACGCGTGCCCAGCCTCAACATCGAGTCGTCCTACGGCCGTGCCTTCCCGCGCTTCTACATCCGCGGCCTGGGCAACACCGATTTCGACCTCAATGCGTCGCAGCCGGTGTCGCTGGTGTATGACGACGTGGTGCAGGAAAGCCCGCTGCTGAAGGGCTTCCCGCTGTTCGACCTGGCCAACGTGGAAGTGCTGCGTGGCCCGCAGGGCACGCTGTTCGGCCGCAACACCCCGGCCGGCGTGGTCAAGTTCGATTCGGCGCGACCGTCGCAGGATGCCGACGGCTACGTGCGCGTGGGCTACGGCAGCTACAACAGCTGGAACGTGCAGGGCGCCTACGGCGGCCCGCTGACCGATCGCTGGTCGGCACGCGTCTCGGCGATCTACCAGCGCCGCGATGACTGGGTCGACAACACCCGCGTCGGCGCTCCCAACAGTGGCTTCGAAGGCTATGACGAAGCCGCCGGCCGCGTGCAGTTCCTGTACGAAGGCGATGACTTCGAAGCGCTGTTCAACCTGCACAAGCGCAAGCTCAATGGCACCGCCCGCCTGTTCCGCGCCAACATCATCGAGAAGGGTGGCAACTCGCTGGTCGAGAACTTCGACCGCGACAAGGTGGCCAACGACGGCGTCAACTTCTCCGACCTGAAGACCTGGGGTGGCAGCGCGCGCCTGCAGTGGAACCTCGGCTCGGTGACGCTGCACTCGATCACCGGCTACGAAACCGCCGAATCGCTCAACCGCGGTGACATCGACGGTGGCTACGGCGCGGCGTTCCTTGGCGCCGGCAACTACGGCCCCGGCCTGATTCCATTCTCGTCGGAGT
Source organism: Stenotrophomonas maltophilia D457 (assembly GCF_000284595.1). Taxonomy (GTDB): domain Bacteria; phylum Pseudomonadota; class Gammaproteobacteria; order Xanthomonadales; family Xanthomonadaceae; genus Stenotrophomonas; species Stenotrophomonas muris. The sequence goes on from NC_017671.1 coordinate 38,841, forward strand.
CGGCCGACGGCCTGCCGCATCACCGCCAGTGGACGCAGGAAGTCCGCATCGAGTCCAACGAGTGGGGCCGCTTCGACTGGCAGGCCGGCGTCTTCTACTTCGATGAAGACGTGACCATCAACAACTTCAACTACGACTCGCTGGCCCCGGGCAATCCGCAGACCGGCCACGTGGTGCAGAACCAGCGCAACAAGGCCTGGGCGGTGTTCGCCTCGGGTGACTTCGATGTCACCGACCGCTTCAAGCTGCGTGCCGGCGTGCGCTACACCCAGGACAAGAAGGACTTCAGCGCCAGCGTGCTGCAGGCCGTTCCGTTCGGCACCCCGGTCAGTGGCCCGTACCTGGCCAACACCGACGTCAACGACGTCAGCTGGGATGTCAGCGGCGTCTACAAGCTGACCGACGACATCAACGCCTATGCCCGCGTGGCCAAGGGCTTCCGCGCGCCGTCGATCCAGGGCCGCCTGGCCTTCGCGCCAGGCCTGTCGCAGGCCGATTCGGAGAAGGTGATCTCGTACGAGGCCGGCATCAAGGCCGACCTGTTCGAGCGCCGCGCGCGCCTGGGCCTGAGCGTGTTCCGCTACAACGTCGATGGCCAGCAGCTGATCGCGGTGGGCGGCAGCAACAACACCGCCACCCTGCTCAACGCCGACAAGACCATCGGCCAGGGCGTCGAGCTGGACCTGGAGGCCTACCTGGCCGACAACGTCCTGCTGACCTTCGGCAGCAGCTACAACGACACCGAGATCAAGGACAAGAACCTGGCGGTGGCGATCTGCGGCGGTGGCTGCACCATCACCGACCCGACCACGGTGATCAACGGCCAGACCTATGCGCTGGTGAACGGCAACCCGCTGCCGCAGGCGCCGAAGTGGATCCACAACGCGACCCTGCGCGTGGGCTTCCCGCTCAGCGATGGCAGCGAGCTGTACGCCTACACCGACTGGGCCTACCGCAGTGCGGTGAACTTCTTCATCTACGAGTCGCCGGAATTCCGCGGCCGCAGTTCGCTGGAAGGCGGCCTGCGCCTGGGCTACAACTGGGATTACGGCCAGTACGACGTGGCGGTGTTCGGTCGCAACCTGACCAACCAGACCCGCGTGGTCGGCGCGATCGACTTCAACAACCTGACCGGCTTCCTCAACGAGCCGCGTACCTGGGGCGTGGAGTTCACCGCGAAGTTCTGATGCGGTGGCTGCGTTGATGCAATGCAGAAGGGCCGGCGCAATGCCGGCCCTTCTGGTTTCCTGCTTCGTGTAGAGCCGAGCCTGCGCTCGGCTGCTCTGAGCCGAGCATGGCTCGGCTCTACAGAGGCGTGGCCTACAGCGCGCTCTGCGGGCGCACCTTCAGCACCGCATTCTCGGTGGCGCAGTCGCGGCTGGAGTGCCGACCGGCCTTGCGCGCCGCCTCGATCTCCTTGCGTGCGGCCAGCAGGTCCTTGTTGAAGGCAGCGTTGTCATGCAGGCGGGCCACGGCGGCCGCGCCCATGAAGCGGCCTTCGAGGATGTCGCTCTGCCAGTGCACGTTGCACACCAGGCGGCTCTCGCCGTAGTTGCGGCCGCGGGCCTGGATGGCATCGGCGCGGTCCGGCGCGATCTCCGACAGGATCAGGGCCCAGGCCCAGCCGATCGAGGTGTGGCCGGACGGATAGGAACCGTTCTTGCGCAGGCCGTCCTCGTCCTTCGGCGAGCAGGTCGGCTCACCGTTGACCATGAACGGGCGCGGGCGCTGGTAGTGGTTCTTGGCCGCCTTGGTGGCGGCGCTGGCGTCGATCCGGCTGCGCTCCAGCAGTCGGTACAGCGCCGGGGTCTTCACTGCATCGACGTCGATGTCGGCGGCGCAGGAGAAGTGGTTGGCGCCTTCGGGGAAGCCGAGTTCCGCATCGACGCCGGCCTGGGCGAAGCGCGGGCTGCCACGCAGCGCGCGGGCTTCACGGCTGACCTGTTCGTCCAGGGCGAGGGCGGCCGAACCGGCCGCCGGTGGTGCCGGCACCAGGTCCAGGCTGGCCGGAACCGCGCTCGTGTCCAGATAGCCCACCGCCTTGGTGGTGATGTTGGCTTCGACGGCGGTCGGCTTGCTGGCGGTGGCTGCGCAGCCAGCCAGGACCGCGACAACGGTGAGACCGAGCAGTGGGCGGGGGGTGTGGGAAATCAGCGACATGGACGGCTCCAGAGGAAAAACATCGCGTCATGATCGCAGCCCGTATGCGACACCGCAGTGGCCATCGGTCATACGGCCAGACCCGGCATGGTCATCGGGGCAGTATGAAAAACGTCATCGAGTGTCGTCAGTCTCCTGAATCCGGGCGCAGCGCACGGACTTTCACGCGCCTGCGCCGCGAGCATCGACACAACGGGGTCGAGAGGCCGTCCAGTTCCAGCCGGGTCGGGGGGATCCACTGACAGAGGGAGAGAAGCGATGCGCAGCACCGCAACAGGAAGTACCGCCCTGGCCCTGCTCCTCGGGCTGGCAACCGCCCCGGCGCAGGCCGCCGACGTGGTCGGCGTGGCCTTCGTGCATGGCACCGGCGCGCAGACCAATGCCACCCAGGACTACTGGCAGCCGGCGATCATCGACACCGTGCGCCAGGGCCTGCCGAACAGCAGCAACTACGTCGTCATCAACTGTGACTTCACCCAGTACATGTGGAAACCGGAAGCGGCCGGTTGCCTGGCCAACCAGCTGACCGGCTTCATCGACAGCCGTGGCATCACCCAGCTGGTGGTGATCACCCACTCCAACGGCGGCAATGTGATGCGCTGGATCCTGTCCAACCCGACCTACGACAGCCGCTATCCGAAGATCATCCGCACGGTGCGCAAGGTCAATGCACTGGCTCCGTCCTCGGCGGGCACGCCGCTGGCCGATGCGGTGCTCAACGGCAATACCTTCGAAACGTCGCTGGGCTGGCTGCTGGGCTACAAGAACGACGCGGTACGCCAGCAGCAGGTGGCGAGCATGGCCACCTACAACGCGCAGAACCTGTACGGCACGGCCGGTCGCCCGGCGCTGCCCAAACCGTTCCGTGCGGTGGTCGGCAGCGATGTGGAATCGGCGGTGTGGGACAGCAACAGTTACTGCGGTGGCTACGCCGCCAATGTCGGCCTGGAGTTCACCCAGAACTGGCTGTCGTCCTGCTCCGATGGCTTCCTGGAGTGCAGCAGCCAGAAGGCTGCCGGCACCACCTGGTTCACCGACAAGGCACGCACCCAGGGCGCCGAACCACTCAGCCACAACCAGAGCCGGCGCGAGTGCTTCGGCCTCGGCACCCTGCTGCGCAACGACCTGAACCAGTGAGGGAGATGACCATGACGAACCATTCCACCCTGCTGGCCAGTGCTTTGCTGGCCGTGCTGTCCCTTTCCGCAGCGCAGGCCGCGCAGCCGCTGCAGGCCGCCCGCGCGGGCGATCAGGTGCCTGCCGCACTGGTGGCCGCGCCGCTGCCCGCCGATGAAAGCGAGCACGCGCCGCTGTCCTTTGCCTGGGCGCTGGACCCGGCACAACCGCTGCAGGCGGCCACGCCGTATGCCTCGGTCAGCCGCAGCTACTGGCAGCAGGTCGATGGCACGCAGCTGCAACGCGGCCTGGACCTGCCGCTGACGGCGCCCGATGCGGTGATCCAGCTGAGCCCGGCCGCAGGTGCCCGCGCGCTGCCGGCCAACACCCTGCAGGTGCGCGACCCGGCCGGCCGCAGCAGCGTGGCCCGCCGTGTCGATGCGCGCGCGCTGCAGGATGCCGGCATGCCGGTGAGTGATGGCAGCAGCATGCTGCGCACCGGCGCGACCAGTTCGGCCGGTGCGTACACGCTGCAGAGCACGCAGGCGCAGGGCCGCTATGTGGTGCAGGTGCTTGAGCCGAACAGCCCGCTGCGGCTGGAAGTGCAGGCCAACCAGGCGCAGGTGCTGGCTGGTGGCAACGTGCAGCTGCAGGCACGCCTGCTGGAAGACAGCGCCACCACCGCGCAGCTGGCATCGCGCCGTGGCGGCCTGGGCGGTGAAGCCCTGCTGGTCGCACCGGATGGCCGCAGCTGGCCGCAGCGCCTGCTGCGCACCACCGACGGCAGCCTGCGCGCGCAGGTGCGCATCCCCGCCGATCTCGGCAGCGTGCAGGGGCTGTGGGAACTGCAGGTGTTCGCCCAGGCCGATGGCGTGCTGCGCGACGGCAAGGTGGCTTTCGCGGTGGCACGGCCGACCGCGCGCTTCAGTGGCCAGGCGGCACCGGACCCGTCCAGCCGCCAGGTGGCACTGCCGCTGCAGGTGGCCGCCGCTGGCCGCTACGAAGCACGCGGCACGCTGTACGCCACGGCCCGCGATGGCCAGTTGAAGCCGGTCGCGCAGGCACATGCGGCGGCGTGGTTCGATGGCCCCGGTGCAGGCCAGCTGGTGCTGCCGTTCGACCAGGCCGCATTGCCGGCCGGTTTCGGTGCGCCGTACGAACTGCGCGACCTGCAGCTGCAGGACCAGAGCCGGATGGCACCGATCGAGTCGCGCGCGCTGGCGTTGCGGTTCTGAGCACGGCGGTGGCGGGCCGGGATATCCGGCCCGCTGCATTGCATCCTGTAGAGCCGAGCCGATGCCCGGCTACTGTTTGTCGTGATCAGGAGCAGCCGAGCATCGGCTCGGCTCTACAGTGGCATGTCGATCACCCCGCGTACGCGGTCAGCCGGCCTTCCTGCTCGCATACGGTGATCGCGCCGCCGAACACCGCCGACAGCGGTTCGTTGCGCAGCAGCTCGGCGCGGGTGCCGTCGGCCAGTACGCGACCATCGCGCAGCAGCACCACGCGCTCGATCTCGGGAATGATCTCTTCGATGTGGTGGGTCACCAGCACCAGGGTGATGCCCTGCTGCGCCAGCACCCGCATGGTCGCCACCAGCTGCTCGCGGGCGACCAGGTCCAGCCCGGTGGAGGGTTCGTCCAGCAGCAGTGCCTGCGGTCGATTGACCAGCGCGCGGGCGATCAGCACGCGGCGGGTCTCGCCGGCCGACAGCTCGGCATAGGCGCGCTCGCGCAGCGTCAGGGCGCCGGTCATCGCCAGCGTTTCACCGACGCGTGCACGCATGTCGGCGGTCACCTCGCGGAAGGCCGGCACCACGTAGCTGGCGAAGAAGCCGGACAGCACCGCCTGTTCCACGGTCAGGCCGGGCATGTCGGCCAGGTTGCTGCTGAGGTCGCCGGTGACGATGCCCAGCTGCGAGCGCAGCCGGTCCACCTGCCAGCGGTTCTGGCCCAGCACCTTCACCGCCACCGTGCCGTCGCCCTGCGCCAGTGGATACAGTTCGCGGGTGATCAGCTTGATGAAGGTGGATTTGCCGCAGCCGTTGGGGCCGAGCAGGGCGGTGTGCTGGCCCTGCGCGATGCGCAGGCTGAGCCCGTGCAGCACCTTCACCTGGCCGCGCACCACGGTGGCGCGGTCCAGTTCGATCAAGGGGGGCAGCTCCGCGACGGGCGGGGCGGCGGTCATGGCGCTGGCGCGTGGATCAAGGCTCGACAACTCAGGTCCCCAACTGTGAACGGTGCCACGGATGGCGATGCGATACATCGCCGCAGGGATGCAGTTTGCAACGCAAGCGGCCATCATGTCTGCCATCCCCGCGTCGATCCGGAGAGCCGTCATGCCTGATGCCCTGATGTCCCTGTTGACCGGTGGTGTGCTCGGCCTGGGGTGGTGGGCCATGCTGGCAGTGCTGCTGGTCTTCACCCAGATCACCATCTTCTCGGTGACCCTGTACCTGCACCGCAGCCAGGCCCATCGCGGGGTCGATTTCCACCCGGCGCTGGCCCACGTGTTCCGTTTCTGGCTGTGGCTGACCACCTCGATGATCACCCGCGAGTGGGTGGCCATCCATCGCAAGCACCACGCCAAGGTGGAGACCGAGGACGACCCGCACAGCCCGGTCACCCGCGGCATCGGCAGGGTGTTCTGGCACGGCGTGGAGCTGTACCGGGAGGCACGCGGCATGCGCGCGGACATCGAACAGTACGGGCGCGGTACCCCGGACGATGCGATCGAGCGCCACCTGTATACCCCGCACGCCACGCTGGGCCCGGTGCTGCTGCTGGTGATCAACAGCGTGCTGTTCGGCCTGCCCGGCGTGGCCCTGTGGGCGATCCAGATGGCATGGATCCCGTTCTGGGCGGCCGGCGTGGTCAACGGCCTGGGCCACTGGTGGGGCTACCGCAACTACGAGTCTGCCGATACCTCCACCAATCTCACGCCGTGGGGGTTCTGGATCGGTGGCGAGGAGCTGCACAACAACCACCATGCCTTCCCCAGCTCGGCGCGCTTCGCGATGCGGCGCTGGGAATTCGACATCGGCTGGAGTGCGATCCGCCTGCTGCAGGCGCTGCGCCTGGCCAAGGTGCTGCGGGTGGCACCGGCCATGGACGTGCGTCCGAACATCGCCGTGCCCGATGCCGAGACCCTTAAGGCGCTGCTGTCGCACCGCTTCCAGGCGATGACCGACTACCAGCGCAATGTGTTCATGCCGGCCCTGCGCGAGGAAGCCGCCCAGGCCGGAGCCAAGCTGCGCCGCCTGCTGCCGCGCCGGCTGCGCCGTGGACTGGTCAACGATGGTCGCTGGCTGAAGCCGGACAGCCGTGCCCAGCTCAGCGCATGGGTGGCACAGCGCCCGCGCATCCGCACCCTGGTCGAGTACCGCGCGCGGCTGGCGGCGTTGCTGGAAGCCCGAGGCCACGATGCCGCCGAGCGCCTGCACCAGTTGCAGGCGTGGTGCCGCGAGGCCGAGGAAAGCGGTATCGCGGCGTTGCAGGCCTACGCCGCACGCTTGAAGGGCTACAGCCTGGTGGGCGCGTGAGGGCAGGGTACGGGCTTCTGCTGGCGGCACTGCTGCCGGGCGCGGCGCTGGCCCAGGTCACCGACACCGCCAGCTATCTGCAGCGGATGGACAGCGATGGCGACGGCAGGGTCAGCGAGGCCGAGTACGTGCAGTGGATGCTGTATGCCTTCGACCGCATGGACCGCAACGGTGATGGTGTGCTGACGGCCGAGGAGCTGCCCGGTGGCAAGGGCAGGGCGATCAGCCGCGAGCAGCAGCGGCAGGTGATCGTGCAGCGCTTCCACAAGCAGGATGCCAACGGTGATGGTTTCCTGGATGCGCGCGAACTGGCGGCGCCTCCGCGCTAAAGATTCCCGGCGTGCTGCCGATGGTGGGTTCGACGCGATCCCGGGTACCGGTCGATCCGCACGGGTAAGGCGATCTGGCATGTCGACCGCGATGGATCGCGGTAGGGGGAAGGACATGGAAGGGAGTGCGGTGCCATTGCGATGATCGATGCCGAACGGAATCGCCTGCACTGGCCCGACACGACCCAAGGATCCCCCATGAAATCGAACCCACCCCTGCTGGCGGCCGCGCTGCTCGGCAGCCTCGTCATCGCCTCGCCTGTGCTGGCCAATGAGCCACCCCCGACCGCCCCGTCCGACACGGCGACGGCTGCAGACGTTCCCGCCGCTGATGCCGGCGTTGTCGCCGCCGTGGCGGAGCTGCCTGCCTGGGAAAGCCGGGTGCCGGTGAGCGTAAAGCTGCAGATGGGCGCGGATGGCCAGCCAGTCGGCGACAAGACGCTGCGCCTGGTGCAGCGTTCCACCACCGGCAAGCTGGTGGCCGCGCAGGTTGCCGTGTCATTGTTTTCCGGCACGCTCGGCGGCAGCTCGTTCAAGAAGGACCAGCTGAAGGGAACCCGGGTGGAGACCGTTCCGAACCCGGCCTTCGGTTACCTGCAGGACCAGGTGCGCATGCGCCTGGCCGAGTACTTCACCGCGCATCCGGGCGCTGTGCCGGCAGAGGTACGGCCGGTGCAGATCACCGCCGATGGCTTCACCCTGATCTACAAGGAACTGGGCGATGCCGATACCCAGTACGAGCTGCGCCAGACCCAGCACGTCGGCTTCCCGTATACCCGCAAGCTGTTGCGCCTGGTCGGTGGCGAAGGCGTGCAGTGCCAGGTCGACGCACCGGTGGCCGCACCCCTGGAAGCCTGGCAGGCCGACGACTATGCGTTGGTCAAGCAGACGGCCGAGCGCTACAGCGACCAGTGCCTGGCCCGGTTCGTGGAAACGCTGCCGTCGCTGTTCCCGGACCGTTCCGCCGCTGCGGCACCGGTTCCGGCGGAGCCTGTGCGCGCCGGCCAGGGCGCCTGACACCGGTCGATGCCGGGGATCATTCCCCGGCATCGACGGCCAGGTGCCGGCCGCAGAGCGGGGATAGAATCCCTGCATGCCTGAACTGCCCGAAGTCGAAACCACCCGCCGCGGCCTGGCGCCGCACCTGCAGGGCCGCCGCGTGCATGGCGTGATCCTGCGCCGCGCCGACCTGCGCTGGCCGATTCCACCGGAAGTGGCCGAGCTGCTGCCGGGGCAGCGCATCGAGGACATCCGCCGGCGCGCCAAGTACCTGCTGCTGGATACCGCGATCGGCAGCGCGGTGCTGCACCTGGGCATGTCCGGCAGCCTGCGCGTGCTGCCCGGTGACACACCGCTGCGCGCCCACGACCATGTGGATATCAGTCTGGACAACGGCCGCCTGCTGCGCTTCAACGACCCGCGCCGATTCGGCAGCCTGCTCTGGCAGCCCGCCGGTGAGATCCACCCGCTGCTGCAGGGGCTGGGCCCGGAGCCACTGGACGAGGGATTCGACGGCGACTACCTGTTTGCGCGCAGCCGTGGCCGCAGTGCGCCGGTGAAGACCTTCCTGATGGACCAGGCGGTGGTGGTGGGCGTGGGCAACATCTACGCCGCCGAGAGCCTGTTCAAGGCCGGCATCAGTCCGCTGCGCGAGGCTGGGAAGATCTCGCGCGAACGCTACCAGCGGCTGGCCGACGCGGTGAAGGAGATCCTGGGCTATGCCATCACCCGTGGCGGCACCACCCTGCGCGATTTCATCAGCCCCGATGGCGCGCCGGGCTACTTCGAACAGGAACTGCTGGTGTACGGCCGTGACGGGCTGCCCTGCCCGAACTGTGGCCGCGCGCTGAAGCACGCCACCATCGGCCAGCGCGCCAGCGTCTGGTGCAGCCACTGCCAGCGCTGAGCCGGCAGCCAGCGGCAGCTGAACGGGCAGGGCGCGTCTCCGCTGCCCGTTAACGTTTGTCTGCCTATGATGGCCGACCTTCCTCCCTGTGCCTGACGCGCCTGCATGCAACGACGCGACTTCATCCGCAATGCCTCCCTCGCCCTGGCTGCATTCGGCCTGCCGTCCCTGCCCGCGTGCGCGGCCAGCAGGAGCGGCCAGATGGGCCTGCGCCGCCTCGGCCAGCCGCAACCGTTCGACTTCGCCACCCTGAAGGGCCAGGCGCGCGCGCTGGCGCAGGCGCCCTACAAGAGCCACAAGCGGGTGCTGCCGGGCCGTCTGGAAGGACTGGACTGGGACCAGTACCAGTCGATCGGCTACCGCCAGGACCATGCGCTGTGGGCCGACCAGCCCGGCAAGTTCCAGGCCAAGTTCTTCCACCTGGGCCTGTACTTCCATTCACCGGTGCGCATGTTCGACGTGGTCGACGGCAAGGCGCAGGAGCTGGCCTATGACGGCGCGGCGTTCAACTACGGCAAGAGCGGCATCAAGGATGGCGAGCTGCCGGCCGACCTCGGCTTCGCCGGCTTCCGCCTGAACACCCGCAAGGACACTGACCGCGACTTCGCCGCCTTCCTCGGCGCCAGCTACTTCCGCGCGGTCGGCAAGGAAGGCCAGTACGGCCAGTCCGCGCGCGGCCTGGCGATCGACACCGGGATGGGCAAGCCGGAGGAATTCCCGGATTTCATCGCCTACTACCTGGAACAGCCATCGGCTGATTCGGACACGATCGTGGTCTACGGCCTGCTGGATTCACCCAGCGTGGCTGGCGCCTATCGCTTCGCGATCACCAATGGCGACGTGCTGCTGATGGACATCGACAGCGCGCTGTACCCGCGCAAGCCGATCGAGCGGCTCGGCATCGCACCGTGCACCAGCATGTACCAGGTGGGCGAGAACGACCGCCGCATGGCATGGGACTGGCGCCCGGAGATCCACGATACCGATGGCCTGTCGCTGTGGACCGGCGCTGGCGAATGGATCTGGCGGCCGCTGCTGAACCCGCGCAACCTGCGCTTCAACATGTTCGTGGACCGCAACCCGCGCGGCTTCGGCCTGCTGCAGCGCGACCGCAATTTCGACCATTACCAGGACGACGGCGTGTTCTACGAGAAGCGCCCGTGCCTGTGGGTGGAGCCGAAGGGCGAATGGGGCGAGGGCTCGGTGCAGCTGGTGGAGATTCCCACCGTGGACGAGACGTTCGACAACATCGTGGCGTTCTGGAACCCGAAGGAAAAGCCGCAGCCGGGCCAGGAGCTGCTGGTCGGCTACCGCCTGTACTGGGGCGCCGAACCGCCGGCGCGCCCGCCGCTGGCGCACTGCGTGGCCAGCCGCACCGGCCTGGGCGGTGTGGTCGGCAAGAAGCGCGAGTACTTCAGCTGGCGCTTCGCGGTGGACTTCGAAGGGGGCGAGCTGGCCAGCCTGATCGACAAGGGTGAGGTCGAGGCGGTGGTGGAAGCCAGCCGTGGCCGGGTCGAGATCGTGTCGGCGCGCCCGCTGCGCGAGATCAACGGCTATCGCGCGATGTTCGACCTGGTGCCGCCGGAAGGCAGTACCGAGCAGATCGACATCCGCCTGTTCCTGCGCAGTGGCGGCAAGACGCTTACGGAAACCTGGCTGTACCAGTACACCCCGCCGCCGGCGGGTGCGCCGGAGCGCACGCTGTACTAAGAGAGGGTTGGGTTTGCAGGGCTTGCAGCCCTGCACCTGCAGAGGCCAGAGCAACAGCAACAGCCGAAGCAGAAGCTGGTTTCCTGAGGGTAGGCGGGGTGGGTCCGGCGGCGGGAGACGCCGTAAACCCTTCCCTGGGGGCTTGGTCGCGGCATCCATGCCGCGAACACCCCCGCCACCGGACCCACCCCGCCTTCGACAGACCTCCGCGATCTGTCGGAATTGCTCATGGGGTCAGATCCGTTTTACGAAGGAAAACGGATCTGACCCCGGAATTTCATTCGATATCTGACAGATGTGTCGACCAAGGTCGACACCTACCAACAGCCGCGGCCAACTGTCAGAGGTGGGGCGGTGTCGGAGTGCGGGGTGTCAGCCGCATGGATGCGGCTGCCAAGCTTACAGGGACGTACTTGCAGCGTCCCCGCAGTCCGACACCGCCCCGCCATCACACGCAATGCCAGCTCTTGCTGTTGCTGTTGCCGGCCAGCGGCCGGCACTACCGCGGGTGCAGGGCTGCAAGCCCTGCAAAAGAACACCCCTTACAGCGGCAGGGGCGCCTGCGCCGGATCGATCCGCCCTTCACCGCGGGTGATCTTCTTGAACTCGGCACGGCTGACCGACACGTAGCGGTCGTTGCCACCGATCTCCACCTGCGGGCCATCCTTCACCGCATGGCCATGTTCGTCCACGCGTACCGTCATCGTTGCCTTCTTGCCGCTGTGGCAGATGGTCTTGATTTCCTGCATCTCGTCGGCCCAGGCCAGCAGGTACTGGCTGCCCTCGAACAGCTCGCCGCGGAAGTCGGTACGCAACCCGTAGCACAGCACCGGAATGCGCAGCTGGTCGACCACTTCGCTGAGCTGCCAGACCTGGGCGCGGGTCAGGAACTGCGCCTCGTCCACCAGCACGCAGCCCATCGGGCCGTTGGCCGCCAGATCCTGCTCCACCCAGCGCTGCAGGTCGGTATCGCGGTCGAAGGCCATGCCATCGGCGCGCAGGCCGATCCGCGAGGCGACCACGCCGGCGCCGGCGCGGTCGTCCAGGCGCGGGGTCAGGATCGCCACCCGCATGCCGCGCTCGCGGTAGTTGTGTGCGCTCTGCAGCAGGGTAGTGGTCTTGCCGGCGTTCATCGCCGAGTAGTAGAAGTAGAGCTTGGCCATCGGCCAATTCTAGTCGCCACCCGGCCCGCCGTCGCGGATCTGCTGCGGTGCACCGATCTCGATGCTGGGCGCAAGCGCTGGCCGCCAGTAGTTGTCCTGCAGGCACCAGTAGTCGGCGGCCTTCCAGTAGTCGTTGTCGTAGACGATGTTGCCTGGTGTTGCGATGCCCTGCTCGTCGCCGCGGCGCTGCACGACGACCAGGGCCGAGCTCACGTAGCCGACGCGGCTGCCGGTGATCTGCCGGCGCCCGTCGCTGAGCGCCCGTTCCATGCGGGGCTTGGCTACGCGGTCGCCATAGTCGGCGTATACCTGTTGGCCGCGCTCGATCGCCTGTGCCTGCTGCAGCGGATCAAGGCGTGCCCAGTAGTGTTCCCGCAGGACCAGGAAGTCGTGGTACATGCGCTCGGCGGCCAGGTCCATCCAGATGTAGGCCATCACCGGGTCCGGCGCAGTGCCGATACCCTCCTGGTACAGCCTTGCCACCATTGCCTGGGAGAACTTGTCGGCGTAGCGTGCCGAGCGTTTGTAGTAGACCAGGGCCCTGGCGGGCTGTTTATCCTGTTCGGCCCGTTGGGCCATGCTTCGCCAGAAGAGGTCCGGGTGCGAATCGAAAAACCCTCCGGTCAGGACGGTGGGCGGAATCCGTCGCGGGGCCTCAACCGGACATTCCTTTGCGGCGACGGCAGCGGCCGTCGACAGAAGCAGCAACAGGCAGAGTGGAGCGTGTTTCGCCTTCATGATCGCCCTCCTGGCCATGGCCATGGAAAAAACCAACGTCATCGCCCCGACTTCGCCAACGCCTCGTCCTGCCATTGCCGGTAGGCCACCGGATCCCAGTAACGGGCCAGCTGGTGCTTCTCCGGTTGCAGCACGCGCGGCCCGGCATCGCCGCGGCCCTGGCTGCGCATGGCGCCGCTCCAGCCGGCGCGGCTGCCGGTCTGCTGCATGCTGCCGGCGCGCAGCTCGCGTTCCAGCCGCGGTGTGGCGGCGGGGTCACCGAACTCGGCGTACAGCGCGCGGCCCTCGCGCACCGCACGCTCGCGTTCGTCGGCGGACAGCGCCTCCCAGAAGCGTTCACGCTGCACCACCAGCCACTCGGTGCCGCGCTCGGCCGCCAGGTCCATCCACGCGTAGCCCAGGGCGCGGTCAGCCGGGCCGCCTTGCCCGTTCCAGAGCATGTCGGCCAGCGCTGCCTGTGACAGCTTGTCGCCGTAGCGCGCGGCATTGCGGAAGTCGATGCGGGCTTCTTCGTGGCGGCCCCGTTCGCGGGCCTGCATGCCGAGCCCACGGAAGCGCAGGTCCGGATGGTAGACGAGGAACTCGTGCGACTGCAGCACGATCGCTTCATAGGCATCCGTGCGCGGCGGCGGGCCGGACCCGGCCGCAGGCAGGGCCAGCAGGCCGAGCAGGGCGGCCGCAAGCGGACGGGCGATGACAGTCGGGGACATGGACCACGCTCCTGTGTTCCGGTGCCGATTCAATACCTTACGGGCGGGCGCCATGCAAGTCAGGTGGGCCTGCCGGCACCCCGCTACAATCCTGTCCCCATGCACGGTCTGAATCCTCCCCAAGCTGCCGCGGTCCTGCACGTCGAAGGCCCGTTGCTGGTGCTCGCCGGCGCCGGCAGCGGCAAGACGCGCGTGATCGTGGAGAAGATTGCCCACCTGATCGGCTGTGGCCGCTACCCGGCCCGCCGCATCGCTGCGATCACCTTCACCAACAAGTCGGCCAAGGAAATGCGCGAGCGCGTGGCCAAGCGCCTGCGCGAGCAGGACGCCGACGAGGTGACCATCTGTACCTTCCATGCGCTGGGCCTGAAGTTCCTGCAGATCGAACATGCCGCCGTGGGCCTGAAGCGCGGTTTCTCGATCTTCGATGCCGATGATGCCGCCGCGCAGATCAAGGACCTGATGTACGGCGCCAAGCCCGATGACATCGAGGACATGAAGAACCTGGTGTCGCGCGCGAAGAACGCTGGCCTGTCGCCCGAACAGGCGATGGCCGCCGCGCGCAGCAACCGCGAGAAGGAAGCGGCCAGCGTCTACGAGCGCTACCAGCTGCGGCTGACCGCGTTCAATGCGGTCGACTTCGACGACCTGATCCGCCTGCCGGTGCAGATCCTGGAAGAGAACCCGGAGATCGCGCTGGCCTGGCGCGAGCGCATCGGCTACCTGCTGGTGGACGAATGCCAGGACACCAACGACGCGCAGTACCGCCTGCTCAAGCAGCTGGCCGGTGAGAAGGGCAACTTCACCTGCGTCGGCGACGATGACCAGTCGATCTACGCCTGGCGCGGCGCCAATCCCGAAAACCTGCAGCAGATGGGGCGCGATTACCCCACGCTGGAAATCATCAAGCTGGAGCAGAACTACCGCTGCTCCAACCGCGTGCTGCGCGCCGCCAACGCGCTGATCGCCAACAATCCGCATGAGCACCTGAAGAAGCTGTGGAGCGACCAGGCCGACGGCGAACGCATCCGCGTGTGGGAATGCCGCAACAGCGAACATGAAGCGGAGAAGGTCGCCGCCGAGATCGCCTTCGTGGCGCAATCGCGCAACGTGCCGTGGAGTGACTTCTGCATCCTGTTCCGCGGCAACTTCCAGTCGCGCCCGCTGGAAAAGGCGATGCAGCTACTGCGCATTCCCTATCACCTGACCGGCGGCACCATGTTCCTGGAGCGCCAGGAAGTGAAGGACACGCTGGCCTGGCTGCGCCTGCTGGTGAACCCGGACGACGACACCGCGTTCATGCGTGCGGTGCAGTCACCCAAGCGCGATGTCGGTGCCGGCACGCTGGCCAGGCTGGCCGAACTGGCGCAGGAAAAAGACATGCCGATGGCGCATGTGGCCGAAACCATCGGTGCCCTGCAGCAGCTCCCACCGCGCGCGGCCAACAGCCTGGCGCGCTTCACCGACATCCTGCGCGACCTGCGTGCACAGATGCGCCAGGTGACGTCCGGCGACATGATCCGCAAGGTGGCCAAGGAATCCGGGTTGCTGAGCGAGCTGCGCCAGCAGGCCAAGGAAGAGGCCAGCTACCAGCGCCGCGCAAACAACATCGAGGAACTGGCGCAGTGGTTCGAGGGCGGCCCGCGCGGTGCAACCGCCGCCGACCTGGCCGGCCAGCTGGCGCTGCTGTCGCGCAGCGACAAGGACGAGGGCGGCAACCAGGTGCGCATGATGACCCTGCACGCTTCCAAGGGCCTGGAATTCCCGTACGTGTTCATCGTCGGCTGCGAGGACGGCGTGCTGCCGCACCAGGTCAGCCTGGACGAGGGCAACCTGCAGGAAGAACGGCGCCTGCTGTACGTGGGCATTACCCGCGCCAAGATCCAGCTGTGGATGAGCTACAGCAAGCTGACGCGCAAGTTCGGCGAACATGTGCGGTTGAAGCCAAGCCGGTTCTTCGAGGAGATTCCGGCCGAGGAAATCCAGCGCGACGGTGCCGACCCGGTGGCCGATGCGGCGCGGAAGAAGGAGCGGGCGAGTGCCGGGTTGGCGGCGATCGAGGCGTTGTTCGACTAAGTGGGGTCTGAACACTCCTCGTTGAGCGCAGCATTCCCTCTTTAGAGTCGAGCCACGCTCGACTATTGCGTGCCACATCGCGCCCCATCGGGCACCCACCGGCAAGTATCCACCGCACCCGATCCATCAAAACAGGCTCCGGCACGCCAGCAAGCACCTGTTCCAGGTAGTCCAATGGATGCATCTGTCGTTGCAGCAGCGCCCGTAACTGCAGAACGTCGGGCGCTCGCTGTTTCGCATCCAGTGAAACCCGCAGCAGCAAATGCTGCGAGCGCCTATCCAACCACAGCACTGGAACGTCTCTGCAGTGAATCCGGAAAGCGCCGTCTGCATGTCGTTCGACGAGCTGGAATCCCTGCCTCGGCTGTGCCTTCACGAACTGGACCGCTTGGCGACGCAGCTGCGAATAGCGCACGCCAGAGAGGCTCTGGAACGCGAGAGGTGAGGGTATGGGCGGTACCGACCACTGGCGCGGTACCGCAATCACTGGGGCGAGGCACAGCGCCATCGCCACCCAAGGGTGCCGCACCACTCAGCCCTCCGGCTGCAGGCGCGTGCTGGCGTGCGCGGTGAGTCCCAGCCCGGCCATGATCAGACCTTCCATGACCCGCGGGCCGACGTACTGCTCCAGTTCGCCGTTCTCGCGGGCGCGCTGAGCGGCCAGCAGGATCTCCAGCACCACGCGCAGGCCCGCCAACGAACAGTCGGTGTCGGCCAGGGCCAATCGTCGGCCGGGCATCTGATGCCGTTCCGGCCAGGGTTGGCCATCGGAAGCAGCGCCGGAGCCGATGCTGTGCAGCAGGGCAATGAGGGTGCTCGGATCCAGCGCCGGCCCGTTCGCGGGCACGTCGTGGATTGGGTGCGGGGCAGGGGAGTGGGGCTGGGTCATGGCTGGGCTCCTTGCGTGCAGGCAGAAGCCGCCACCGATAAAGGTGGCGGACGATGCATGGTTCGAAACCCCGTGTGTGGATGACCGGGCAGGCTCTAGGCCTCCACGCATCGCCCGCCATAGCCGGCCGACGGATTGCCAGCCGGCACCGCACGAGGCGGTGCCGGCTGGCAACGTGCAAACAACATCCACACAACCGGGGTTTCGAATCCCGACCACCAGTGCTCGGTGGCACGGCAAGGAATACGCGGACCTATGCGTGATGCCAATGCAGTAGGGCCGATGCCGTCATCACTTTCAACATTTTCAGAATCGTTGCATATGGTGTAACGGGGCCGGAGCCCAGCGCTGCAAGGCTATCGGCGATGTTGGTTGTGGATGCCAGCGGACTGTCGACATCCGCCCGGCGGGGTCATAAACGAGGCGGATGCGACAGGGGCGCCTGAGACTGTTTGGTCTCAGCACCTCTTCAGCGCGGCTTTGATCAGCTCCAGCCATACGGCATGTCAGGATGTAGGGATCGTCGCCCAATGGCGAGCTGACCGCCTGCTCGAGCAGGGTCCTGGCTTCGTCTGCCTGGCCGGCATCCAGCAGCGTCATGCCCAAGCGAACGCGGTTCTGCACGGTGGGCGTGCGCGCAAGTTCGGCGCGAGCGTTGCGAAGGTCCTGACCCGGCTCAATCAACTGCTTGGCAGAGCGAATGGCCTGGCGGGCGCCGCGCGAGTTGCGGGCTTCCGGGAAGTAGATCGCGAGGAAGTAGACGACACTGCCGAGCAGCGGAAACGAGAAGAGCAGGATGAGTCAGTAGAGGCTCTGGCCCGAGCGAATGGCGCGCACCGCGAAGTAGATGGCTGCCAGTACGTGGAGTCCGATTCCGATATAGGGCATGTGTGCCGCCTCGTCCGTGTGGGGGTTGGCACAATAGTGGGTGTGGGGTCGGGTGCCATCGGGGGCGACCTGGCATGACGCGTCAGTTAATGAGCTCAAATCCTATGGAGAGCTATCTGATGGGGTGGTGTTGATGAAAAGGGTTTCACTCCGATATGGCTGGCGATTGTAGAAGAGCCTCAACCTCCCGATCTTGCCGCATCACCCGGATGAGCAGGCAAAAGACGCCTGGTGTCGTTTTTGGCGCATCGGTTTGCGGAAGTGCAGCAGGAAATTTGATGAATCGTGAATTCCTCACGAGATCGCCTCGGAATAGGTTGAGAGGATGTTTCACTTCTGGCTGCGGCCAATCCGTAGGAGATTGCCGTAGCTCCTGATCGGAAAATTAGTGGGTCATTACAGCTCCGCTCAATAGGGGTTTGACAACGCGAAGCTATAGGCGTAGTTCTTTGCTCAAACAGCAGCTGATTTTCCTTTCACTCCTTATCCAAGGATGTAGCGAAGATGATTTCTGCCAAGGACAGGCGGGAGGGAAAATCCCCCGTAGTAATTATCTTAATTCGCGACTTTGCTCGATCATCACGGGCGCAGCGCTTACGTTGGGGGCTGGGTTCCACGCTTCGGCGCAAGATGGGCTCTTCAATTACCAAGAATATGAGAAGCGGATAAAGAGCGCGCAGTCGCTCGCCGCTACCTCTACCGATGAGGTGTTTGGCGATCGGACCGCAGGCTTCGACGGTAGTACGGAGTTCTTCATTGAGGACGTGTCCATTCCCGGCAATTTTGACCTTCCTGTGAGCGTCGCTCGACGCTTTTCGGTGGAGGCGACTAACCGAGGATTTCGCGATAGCGAGACCAAGGGTCTGACACTGTTCGATGATTGGGAAATCGTCGTGCCTTATATGTCGGGCGTGTGGACCAAAGGCGCTGGATGGATCACGGGTGACCAAGGGGCTCAGACCACGCAGCGTTGTTCGGTCAACACCGCGCCCTTGCTGCTGGAGACCTGGGGCTACACCGACATCGGCTTTGGCATCGATGTGAAGTGGAATGGCGGAACCGGCGAGGAACTTCTGATTGCCGATGACCCGTCCTATGCCTCTGCGCCAGGCCTTGAGGTACCCAAGTGGATGACAGCGTCCAGAGCGCGATTCACTTGTCTGTCTGCAACGCGCAACGGATACCCAGGCGAGGCGTTCGTGGGGCATACGCCCGATGGCAAGAAGTACTTCTTTGACTGGGGAGCGGAAAAGCCCTACGCCACAGCCAAGGCCGGGAGTCGCATGATGGCGCGTAAGCGCGTCTACCTTCTGGCATCGCGTGTTGAGGATCGTTATGGGAACTGGGTGTCTTATAGTTACGACGGGTACCGGCTCACCAGGATTGAGTCCAGCGATGGACGCCGGATTGACCTGAGCTACGATGGCGACGGCCGGGTGACCACAGTCACGGCCAATGGGCGAGTTTGGCGGTATGCCTATGTGGGCGATACGGAGGGAAATGACGGCGGCTTGTCCCAAGTGACACTCCCGGATGGCTCTGCTTGGACCTACGGTCATCGCGGGCGGCTTCAATCAAGCCTTCCTTTGCGTGGCGGTGACGATGGGGGCGGGTGCGAGATCCGCGCGGGCAATGCCCCTCCACCCACGCAGATGACGGTAACCTCTCCGTCAGGTGCTCAAGGCATCTTCGACTTTGAAATGGAGCTGTTTATCCGCTCTGATCCTTGCAACGGACTCCTTCCGTCGCATTACGATGCATGGTCCTTGAAGAAGCGCAGCATCATGGGGCCCGGACTGCCTTCGATGGTGAGTACGCGAGGCTACAACCTGCAGTTGCCGGGAGGTGGGCGCTGGTCCAGCCTGACCAAGCCGGATGGCACGCAGATTCGCGAACGCTATGGCGCAGATCCGGGCTTGAACGAACGAAAGCTCCTCCAAAAGCAGATTCTGGATGCGGCCGGCCAGGTGCAACGTGATGAGCTAAGCACCTACACCTTTGGTTCCGAGACAGGTCCGTTTGCCGTCCGGGTAGGACGGTCAATTGGACTTCAGTCAGGCCAGTTCTTGGCGGGCACGCTGAGTGCGCTGAGCGAGAGCCAATTCAGTCAGGATGGCGATACCTATCGCGTGGTCTACAGCGACTTCAATCGCAATGCCCGTCCGGCACGCGTGACTTACACTGGCCCCTCCGGATCCAAGGCCGAGATACGAGAGCATCTTGATACGCCCAACCCTTGGGTCTTGGATCAGGTGTTGAGCGTCAAGGAGGTTGCGTCCGGGAAGGTCACCACGCGATATAGCTATGACGCCATGGCCAAGCCGAATGCCGTCTATCGCGCTGGAGCGCTACTGCAGAGTGTGACTTATGCCGCGGATGGCACGATCAGTACGGTGCGTGACGGAAAGGGAAATACGACCCAAATCCAGGACTGGTATCGGGGTGTACCGCGACTGGTCACCAATCCTGATGGCACCACCAACAGCATGTCGGCCGACGGAAACGGGTGGATCACCTCAACCACGGATGCGCTGCAGAGGACCACGTCCTATCAGCACGATTCGATGGGTCGCGTGAAGGAGGTCCAGCCACCAGTCGATGAGAACCAGTGGACCAAGACAACCATCTCGTTCCAGCAGGTCGCGGCCGATGAGTACGGCCTTTCGCCGGGACACTGGCGAGTCGATAACGCTCAAGGGGCACGGCGTCAGGAAACCTATCTCGATGCGCTTTGGCAGCCGCTCCTGGTGCGCGAATACGATGCAAACGACATCGCGGGGACCCAACGGTGGGTCAGGAACAGCTACGACAGCGAGGGTCGCCCGATCTTCACTTCCTACCCTTCAAAGGATAGCAATGTGGCGACCGGCACCTGGACTGAGTACGACGCACTTGGGAGGAAAACTTCCTCGGCCCAGGACAGCGAGCAAGGCCTGCTGATCACGACCATTGCCTACAGCAGCAATGCTACGACTACCGTCGTTGATCCGCTCGGCCATCAGACGATTACCCGGTTTGATGCCTTTGAAGGACCGGACTATGAACGGCCTGCGCAGATCATTCGTGCCGACGGAAGCAAAGTCAGCATAAAACGGAATGCATTTGGCCTCACTACCGAAGTGGCCCAGTCCGCAAACTGAAACCACGTCAAGGATGGCATTCGTGAACACTGAAAAACTGCGCATGGCCGCGGCGGTTCTGCTGGGGCTGATGATCATCTTCCTGTGCCAGGTGGCACACGCTGACGCTTGGATTGAACTCACTGGGCCAGCCCAAGTCTCCTACACGGCACCAGCAACCTATCAGTTGCAGCTCAAAAGTGGCGTCACAAGCACTGGCCCCAAAGCTGAGTATCTGGAAGACATACAGCTCACGCGCAATGGCCAAGTGATCTCCCGACTTCCGAACGGGACCTATACCGAGAACGGCCTGTCGGCGGGTACGTATCAGTATGTCTACAAGGCATTTGGCGTGCGCAACTTCAACGGCAATGAGTCTTACAGACAGCTGATCTCACCCACGATCACGATCACGGTGGCGGCACCGCCAACCCCATTTGACGGCGCGGAGTACGTTTCCGCAAGCTGGCCTAATTCGGCCGATAGAGGAACCCCGTTCAGCGGTACTGTCACCTTCCGGAACACGGGCAACACAACGTGGCGAGCAGGGGAAGGCTATCGACTGGGTCAGGCCGAGCGCTACGTTTCCGGCGCCACGAAACTCGGAATTGCCGAGGTTGCCGTACCCCACGACGTGGCTCCTGGTGGCACAGCAACGTTTGCGTTCAGCGGAGTAGCGGCCAGTGAAAACGGACCGACAACGCTCCAATGGCAAATGAACCGGAATGGTGCTCGCTTCGGTAGCACCAGCAGCGAGCAGATCTTTGAGACGACCGGAAGGCTCAATCGCGGCGTCATGTATGAGCAAGAGGTCCCGACCAGCATGGAGACCGGGCGGACCTATCGAGTCAAGCTGAAGTTCACCAACACGGGTAACACGACGTGGTCGGCGTCGGCGGGCTATGCATTGGGGTCCTGGAATCCCAATGACAATGTCCGCTGGGGCAGGGCGCGGGTTCCAATGCCGAATGACGTCAGTCCACAGCTGCCTGCGTTCTTTGAATTCGACGTGGTAGCTCCTTCATTGCCAGGTGTCTACAGCTTCCAATGGCGGTTGCTGGAAGAGGGCAAAGAATGGTTTGGTCGGGAAAGCGACAATGTTCAGGTCACGGTCAACGGGCCGCCGTCCAAGGTAATCGGCAACATCGATGGTGTCACCAGCGACGGTCAGATTCGAGGCTGGGCGTGCTCGACGGGCATTGATTCGTCGATTGACATTCATGCCTACACCGGTGGAGCCGCCGGCAGTGGTGGGACGATCTTCCTGACCGGCAAGGCCGACTTGGCGAGTGAGCCGGCCGTGGCTACGTCCTGCAAGGCTGGAGGCAATCATCGCTTCTCGCTTCAGATGAGCAACGAGCAGCGCCGCCTGCAGGCTGGGCAACCGATCTATGTCCATGGAATTTCCCCCGTTGGACAACCCAACAACACCCTTGACGGCTCCGGATCAGTTGTAGTGCCTGAGGCGCCCAGTGGCACGCTTTCCGCAACTCCGGCCACGTGCCAGATTGCATCGGATGCCCAGACCTGCAACATCACCTTGGTCTGGTCGGCCACGGATTCGCGCGCGGAGCTAAAGCGTGATGGCGGCTCGGTGGTAGGCAGTGGAGCCAGCGGCTCCGTTGTTGTGCCAATCGGTGCCGGAACGAGCCGCTTTACGCTCTCGGTCACCGGCGACGCGGTTGCCACGGCAGTTGCCACCGCCAAGGCCGCTCCTGTCGTGCCCGTCAATCCAGACAATCCGGCCCCGACGGTTGCCCGGAGATACGTCTACGACGACAACCTCCGGCTGTGCAAGGTCATCGAACCTGAGACTGGGTCGAGCGTATTTGGCTACGACGCGGCGGGGAATCTCTCCTGGAGCGCAACCGGGCTGGATTTGCCCAGCGTGACGGAATGCAATCGCGACGCGCCCCAGATTGCTTCTCGCCGTGTTTCGCGTGACTACGACGCCAGCAATCGTCTGCAGGCTGTTGTATATCCCGATGGTCTTGGGGATCAACAGCTTGAGTACACCCCGACTGGCCAATTGAAGATCGAAAAGGTCTTTAATCAGGATCGGATTGCGGTTGTCACCACTCGTACCTACAACTCACTCGGGGCGGTGACAAGTCAGAGCCGTGTGGTGGGTAGCGCTAGCGCCCGGTCCCTGGCATTTGGCTACGACCCTATGGGGCAACACATCCGTACGGACTATCCCGATGGCTACTCCGTCCGGCAGTCCTTGAACGCCTTGGGCCAGCCCGTACAGCTGCAAGATGGCACCGGCGCCGTGCTCGCCAGCAACGTCGCCTACGCCCCCAGTGGCGAAACCACCGCGCTGACCTACGGCAACGGCATCGTACGTGGCGTAATCGAGAACGCGCGACAGTTGACCGACCGTATCGTCGACGGTGGTGTGATCGATCTGAAGTATAGCTATGACGCAGCAGGAAACATCACCCAGATCCGCGATGGCGTGCGCGGCGACTCCGGGACGATCAGCCTGGGCTACGACCGCCTCGACCGGCTGATTCAAGCCAGTGCTCCAGCCTATGGTGGCAGTGGGCAATACACGTTCGGCTATGACACGCTGGACAACATCGTCTCGATGCGGTTGCCGGGAAAGCGGGAGCGTACGTTCCACTACGACGCCCGCAATCGCCTGGAGTTGCTGCGGGACCCCGGTGGCAATGGCGTCTCTGGCTTCTCTTACGATTCTGCGGGCAATCTGGTGACGCGTAACGGTCAGGCGCTCACCTACGATATAGGCGGCCAGCTCCGTTCAGTGGGAGATGTGCAGAAGTACTTCTACGATGGAGCAGGACGGCGTGCACATTCTTCAGTACCCACTGCCCCGCCCATCTCAGGCAAGGAGTTGATAAATGTTGCCCACGACTGGGAGGTGTCCATCCCTGGAGGCGATGTAGGTCTGCCGGATCTTTCGGTCGGAAATCTAGACCACACTTGGCAGTACTTGGTGGGCGGGGAGCTGATCGAATCCACCGAGGGCGAGGAAACCTCCGACTACATCTACCTCGGCAAGCGGTTGCTGGCTATTCGCACCAGCTCCGCCACGGGCAACACGCTCACCTATCTTCATCACGATGCACTCAATACCCTAACGGCGACCAGCGGCGCCAACGGTATTGTGCTGACGCGCCACTTCTGGTCGCCGTATGGTGAAGTAGATGCTGCACCTAGCGCAAAGATCCCGGGCTATTCAGGGCATCTTGCGGATTCAGATACAGGCCTAATCTACATGGGGCGGCGCTATTACGAACCCGTCATTGGTAGATTTCTGTCGGTTGATCCTGTTACAGCACTGGATCACGGAGACATGCGGCATTTCAACCGCTATGTCTATGCCTACAACAATCCGTATAGATTCAGGGACCCAGATGGCCGGTGCCCATCGTGTGATAGATTTAGCGATACATTTGCTAAGGATTCTAAGGCTTTCGATCACCCTGGCTTTATCATACCCGCATTCGTCGTAACAGCTGCAATGGCAGCTCCCGTCGTGTGGGAGCTTGGCATGATAGCCCTCGCTAACCCAGGAACAGTCGCCACTGCAGCGAACGTTGCGGCTGACGCAGCTGGTGTGACGGGCACTGCCACTGGGGGTACACTTGCTGTTCGGGCTACGCGCGGCGGAGAGAATGCTGCCGCTGCAACTGGACGCGCAGCTCACGCCGCTCTAGCCCAAAGGATTGCAGCGAAACCTGGCTGGCAGTCTGAGCCGCGAATGATTGGAGCTGACGGTAAGGTCTACAAACCTGATGCAGTCACACCGAATGGTCGAATCCTCGAGTTGAAGCCGAATACACCTTCTGGTATGGCAGCGGGCGCTCGGCAAACTGCAAATTACGAAAAGCAGCTCGGCATGCGTGCACGAGTCATCTATTACGACCCGGATAAATTTAAAAAGCCATGACAATAAAGAAACTCATTGCGCGCACAGATGAGGTCCTTGCACCCCTTGGATTCAACCGAAAGGGCGCACTTTGGAATCGCACGATTGATTCAATTGTTGAGGTTATTGATATTCAGGTAGGTAAGTCTGGCGATACTGCGACGATTAATGCCGGTGTGTTGCAAGTCGACGCCTTCGAGAAAGCATGGGGCTACAAGCCTCAAGGATTTGTGGAAGAGCCCTTTTGCATCGTGCGTGCTCGCGTTGGAGAGATCGTCAACAATCACGATCTCTGGTGGCCTCTGAATGATGACCAAACTCCAAAGAACGTCGCCATGACACTGGGAACACATGTTCTCCCTTTCTTGGAAAGGTCGCGAACTCAAGAGGCAATGGAGGCATTCTTGGAAGCCGTACATGGAAATTACCCCCTGCCGAAGATCTATCTGGCGATCCTCAAATGCCAAGGCGGGGACATTCAAAGTGCATGCGCTATTCTTCGTAAGGTGCATGAGAAAGCGCGTGGGGACTGGAGTGATAGATCCATGGAAGTTGCACGAAGGATTGGGTGTGATATCGGTTGAAGGTTCTGTAAAGTCGAGCAGGAAATACATAAGAGCCGCCTGGACAATCCCGACATTCCATACGTGCTGCTCAGCACGCCTGTCTGCGGCGGTATAGCCACTGTCGCCGAACACCCAGTCTTATTTGCCATGCAGCAGCTCATGGGTGACCGTCATGTCACCGACATCGGCCGCAGTACACTTCACGTGATGCACCAGGCCTGAAAACTCATCTACACCGATATGGACCTTCATGTCGAAGTACCACGGGTTGCCCTTGCGGGTCTCGTGCATCTCAGAATCTCCCGCCCTTGCGGCGTTCTTGGTTGAGCTGCCCCGTGGATGATGGAGGCGATCCACGATCGTGCCTGCGCGCAGGCTCTGGCCCTTTCGGGCAGGTGCGCGTTCACCGCTTCAAGCATCTTCGCCGCCAGGCCGTGTAGCTCCAGCAGACGACGGACATTGAGGATCTTGGTTTCATCCGGAATCGCATCAGGACCGCCGGGCCGGGCGAACAACCGCATCGAGGCGATCTCATGCAATGCCATGGATGGCTCCTCAACATGAGCCGCATTGTCTCTCGGGTTGCCGGCCAGCGGCCGGCACTACCCGGGTAGTTGTTCAGAGCATCCTCTTTCGCGCCATCCATGGCGCCGGTACCCCCGCGAACCCGCCCCACCCGGCCTCTGAAGGATTCCGGGCGCGTCCTACCGCGGCAACGCAGAGAAAATCAAAAGCAACAGCCGGGGGCTGGGGCACAATCGGGCTTTCTGTTGGAGGGTCTGGGCGTGCATCCGATTGAAAGCGAACGTCTGCGGCTGCGCCGGATCGATCCGGAGCGTGATGCCGTGCAGATGCTGGCGTTGTTGAACGATCCGGGCTTCGTGCGCTTCATCGGCGACCGTGATGTGCGCAGTGAGGCGCAGGCGCGGGAGTACATCGCGCTGCGGGTGCTGCACAGCTATGCGTTGAACGGGTTCGGCATGTATGCCATCGAGCGCTTGTCCGATGGTGCCTGGCTGGGCAATGCCGGGCTGGTGCGGCGGGATGGCCTGCCGGGGCCGGATATCGGCTATGCGGTGCTTTCGGAATTTGCCGGGCAGGGCTATGCCGGCGAGGCGGCGCGGGCAGTGTTCGCGCATGCACGCGGAGCGCTGGGCCTGCACGATCTGTATGGCATCACCGACCTGGACAATGTGGTGTCCGGAAAGATCCTGCTGGGCCTGGGCATGCAGGAACGCGGGGTGATCCAGCTGCCGGGCGTGGACAGCCCGAGCCGGCTGTATGCCACGCCGGGCGCGGCCGAGGTTTGATCATAGTGGGTGCCGACAGTTGGTCTGCACTGCATCGGCAGGACATCCGGTAGTGCCGGCCGCTGGCCGGCAACCCGGGATAGCACTGGGGTCAGAGCCCGCCTTGCGGGATCCGACCCCAGTAGATTGCCTCAACCGCGCAGTTCGGCCAGCTGTGCCTGCAGCTCGGCCACGGCCGCTTCCAGCTGGGCCACGCGCTCGGCCAGGCCCGGGTCGGCCGCATCGCTGCTGCCGCTGCTGCTGGCGTACTTCGCCGCCAGCGCCGCGCCATCCACTTCACCGCACAGCAGGTGCATGTAGCGGTCTTCGCGCTGGCCACTGGCACGCGGCAGCACCACCAGCAGCGCACGCTGCTGCAGGCGCTCGATGGCATGGCGGGCTTCGTCGGTGTCGGCGAAGCGGTGCAGGCGCTCGCTGCGCGTGACCAGCTCGCCCAGCGTCTGTGGACCGCGCAGCAGCAGCAGCGCCAGCAGCACGGTCTGCTGCCGGGTCAGGTCCAGCGCGGCCTGCAGGCGGTGTTCGTAGCGATCGGCGCGCGAGGAGAAGTGCTGGCGGGCCAGGCCCAACGCCTCCAGCTGGCGCAGCGCGTGCTGCACGCTGCCAGCGTCCACGTTCATCACCGGCTCGCGCGCGGTCTTCTGGTTGGCCGCCGATTGGGCCGCGTTGACCGTCAGCGGGTAGGTGTCCGGGGTGGTCGCCTCCTTCTCCACCAGGCAGCCCAGCAGGCGGGCCTGCACGGCGTCGAGCAGGGGGACGTCAGGGGTCTGGGCGGAATCGGTCATGGCGGCCTCCGGAAGGGCAACGGGTCAACCGCCAAGCATAGCCGTCCCGGGGCCGGCTTTGCCGGTAAAATGCGCCGGTATATCTGATTGCCGGTGAATCCATGCGTCGTCCCGTTTCCCTGTCCCTGACCCTGCTCGCCACTGCGGCGCTGGGCCTGTCCGCCTGCAAGCGCGTGGAGGCGCCCGCCGCCGAAGCCACGGCCCCGCAGGCGCCCGCTGCCGCCGCCAAGGCCGACGGCGCGCTCGATGCCACCGCCAACGACAACCTCAACGCAGTGCTGTGGATGCAGCGCGCGCAGGAGTACAGGGCGATCACCGAGCAGACCTACCGCGCCGCCGCCGACCACCTGGATGCGGCGTTGAAGGAAGCCCACTGGGATGCGCTGGTGCCGGAAGAGCGCGGCAACGACGCCAAGGGCCTGAAGCCGGCCGTGGTGCTGGACGTGGACGAGACCGTGCTGGACAACTCGCCCTACCAGGCGCGCCTGGTGCGCGATGGCAAGGAATACGACGAACTGACCTGGGACCAGTGGGTAGCCGAAAAGAAGGCCAAGGCGATCCCGGGCGTGGTCGACTTCGCCAAGGCCGCCAATGCCAAGGGCGTGACCCTGCTCTACATCTCCAACCGCGCCGTGCACCTGAAGGACGCGACCCTGGCCAACCTGCGCGAGCAGGGCCTGCCGGTGGCCGACGACAGCGTGTTCCTTGGCCTGGGCACGGTGGTGCCGGGCTGCGAGCAGGCCGGCAGCGAGAAGAACTGCCGCCGCCGCCTGGCAGGGCAGAAGTACCGCGTGCTGATGCAGTTCGGCGACCAGCTGGGTGACTTCGTCGAAGTGACCGCCAACACCAACGACGGCCGTGACGCGCTGCTGCAGCAGTACCACGACTGGTTCGGCGAGCGCTGGTGGATGCTGCCGAACCCGACCTACGGCGGCTTCGAGCCGGCGCAGTTCAACAACGACTACAGCCAGTCGCGCCAGGCCCGCCACGACGCCAAGCGCGCCGCCCTGGACTACGCCCCGTGAGCCGCGCACCGCTGCCGTTGCGCGCCGATGAGCGCCTGATCTTCGCGCTGGACGTGCCTGATCGCGTGCAGGCACTGGACTGGGTCGATCGCCTTGGTGACAGCGTGGCGTTCTACAAGATCGGCATGGAACTGCTCGCCTCCGGCGAGTACTTCCAGGTGCTGGATGAGCTGGCCCGCCGCGACAAGCGCGTGTTCGTCGACCTGAAGTTCTTCGACATCCCGGCGACCGCTGCGGCGGTGATCAAGCGCCTGTCGCAGTGGCCGGTCAGCTACGCCACCATCCATGGCTGGCACCCGGCGATGATGGAGGCCTGCGCGGCCGCCAACAGCAGCGACATGCGGCTGCTGGCGGTGACCGTGCTGACCTCGATGGGGCGCGCCGATCTGGCGCAGATGGGCGTCGACCGCGAGCCGGTGGACGTGGTGGTCGAACGCGCGTTGGCCGCCCAGGCAGCGGGCGTCGATGGCGTGATCGCCTCGGGCCAGGAGGCTGCACCGATCCGTGCCGCGACCGGTAGCGGGTTCTCGATCGTCTGTCCGGGCATCCGTCCCGGTGGTCCGGTCGGCGATGACCAGAAGCGCACCGTTGGCGTGGCCCAGGCCTTCGCCGATGGCGCCGACGCCATCGTGGTCGGACGCCCGATCCGCCTGGCGGCTGATCCGCAGGCCGCTGCGCAGGCAATCCAGCAGGAAATCGCGTCGGCTCTGGCTGCACGCTGAGCCCACCGCTGACGCCGGTCACGCCGGCACCACGAACGCCATTCCGATCCATGCGGGATGGCGTTCGCAATTGTTGGCCTGCGACTGTCGCAGGCAGCGCATTGCACCGAAACTGTGCGCGCGTTCGCGCTGCAGGCTTCATCCCTGCTTCCCAATCGATGCACCGGCACGGACCGCGGCCGCGCCGGTTCCAACCATTGATAGAGGAGTACAGGGATATGTATCGCAGCACCTCTTTGTTCATCGGCCTGTTGTTGGCCGCGTCCGCCGTACCCGCCTTCGCTGCGCCACAGGTGCGCGAAGCACCGCGCATCATCGGCGGTGAAGCAGCGCCGGCTGGCGAGTACCCGTTCATGGTCAGCATCCAGGGCATCTTCGACGGCGATTCGGATCATGACCGCCACTTCTGCGGGGGCACCCTCATCTCGCCTTCGTGGGTGCTGACCGCCGCGCACTGCATGCAGGGGGAAGCGCCGGGCGGCATCGCCGTCGTCGGCAACGCCGCGGCCCTGTCCACCGAAGCCTCGCCCCGCGCCTCCAACGTCAAGGCGATCCACGTCCATCCGGCATTCAACAGCGGCAACTCGCTGGAGCACGACGTGGCCCTGATCCAGCTCAACGCCCCCCTGGACGGTGCACAGCCGGTGGCGCTGCGGCTGCGGCCCGACGCCAGTTATCTCAAGCCGGGCCGCGAATTCACCGTGATCGGCTGGGGCGACACCGACATCGGCGATGGCCGGGTCTACCCGACCCAGCTGCAGACCGTGAAGGTGCCGTTCGTGGCATTCGATGAATGCCAGCAGGCCTACGGTGGAGAACTGTCGCGCGGCAAGGTGATCTGCGCCGGCCGCGAGGGCATCGACAGCTGCCAGGGGGACTCCGGCGGGCCGCTGCTGCTGCGCCTGCGTGAAGGCTGGACCCAGTTCGGCATCGTCAGCTGGGGCGAGGGCTGCGCGCTGGCCGGCTATCCGGGGATTTATGCCCGAATCGCCGAAAAACACGCCGTAGATTTCATTGAATCCGTCTGGCAGCACGATTGATTCAATAAAATCAAATACATACATGGCATTACGTGAAGTGTTGCCTTAACTTGAAGGGCAGCGTAGGATCGCCGCCATCCGGTCCTCGGACCGGACATGTGCCACAACACTGTCCTCCGGCCCCGTGCCGGTTTGAAGAGCCTGTGATCCCCGTGATCCGGGCTCTTTTTTTATCCCGCTGGTGGTTCTGGGGTCAGATCCCTTCTGCCTGCCGGCAGAAGGGATCTGACCCCCTTGGTTGGAAACGTGACCGCACGGCTTGCCGCTGTCACGTCGCAGGCCGCAAGATGCGGGCCGGTCCGGGGAGTCCGAGTGCATGAGCGTGGCGGTGCGAGGAAGGTCTGCGCGTGGATGGGGGCTGGCGGCGATGCTGCTGCTGGCCGTTGCGGCATGCCGCGAGTCTGTGAACGATCCGGCCAGGCCGGCGGCCGAACCGGTGGCTGCGGTGCAGGCGATGGCGTTGCGCCTGGCCGAAGATGATCTGGTCGGCTACGCAAAGCTGTCGGTACCGCCAGGCCAGTATCAGCGGCTGCAGCAGGCCTGGGCGGAGGGACACAGCCAGTGGCCGCTGACCGAGCTGCCGCTGGGGGACCAGCTGCTGCCGATGCTGGCCGCGCTGCGCAAGCCCGATGCCAGCACCGAACTGCAGCGCAGCTTCGACCGCCAGCTGGCCGGCCAGGCCAGCGCCGTGCGCCAGGCCGCGCAGTCGATGGGCAATTTCGGGGTGCAGTACCTGCGCCATCAGAAGGGCTACACGCCCGGCCAGCAGGCCCATTACATCGCCCTGGTCGAAACCCTTGCCGTTTGGGCGCAGGGCGCGCCGATCAGTGACCGCGCCCGTGCACGCAGCACCATCGCCGCGCTGGTCGGCGCGGCCGGCAAGGTCGGCTTCGATGACGAGGCTGGCCTGCAGGCGGCTGGCATGGAGGGCAGCCTGCAGCAGCTGGCGCCGTTCATCCACACCCTCAAGGCGGTGCTTGGCAGCTACGGGCTGGGCGTGGATGACGCGCTTCGCAGCGTACGGGGCGAGCTGCTCTC
This sequence comes from Stenotrophomonas maltophilia D457, assembly GCF_000284595.1. Classification (GTDB taxonomy): domain Bacteria; phylum Pseudomonadota; class Gammaproteobacteria; order Xanthomonadales; family Xanthomonadaceae; genus Stenotrophomonas; species Stenotrophomonas muris. Next base: position 69,564 of record NC_017671.1, read on the forward strand.
GGTGGAAGGCGACAATGCGCTGGTACGCCTGCACTACGACCTGGCCGGCCGCGAGATGAGCCTGCAGCTGCCACTGAGCCGGCGCGAGGGCCACTGGTACCTGACCCGTACCCTGGCCGACACCGACGCGCTGCTGCGCAAGGCCGACGCGGCCCGCGCGGCTGCGTCGCCGGCAGCCGCTGAAGCCCCCGCCGAAGGTGGGGAAGCGGCAACGCCGCCGCCTAAGCCATAATGGCGCCGATGTCGAAACAGAACCCGCTGCCGTTCCCCGGCGAAGAATCCCAGTCGACGCCCGCCGATACGGTGCCGGCGTCCCCCTCGACCGGTACCGGCCCGAACCCGGTACCGCCGCCCGCGCACGCGCGTCCGGCCGGCCGCCGCCCGCTGTGGGCTCGCCTGCTCGGCCGCCTGGTCGAGCCGTGGCTGTCGCTGAAGATCGAACCGGAAGACCCGGGCCAGTACAACGATGGCCGCCCGGTCATGTACGTGCTGGAAGACTACGGCCTGTCCAACGCGCTGATCCTGGACAAGGCCTGCCGCCAGGCCGGCCTGCCGTCGCCGCTGGTGCCGCTGGCCGGTGACCCGACCGGCCGCAAGCGCGCCTACCTGGCGCTGTCGCGGCGCAGTTCCAGCAACTCGCTGATTCCCGAGCAGCGCGGCGCCAAGACCCACTCCGACTCGCTGGCCAAGGTCCTGCAGGCGCACCGCGTGCGCGATGACCTGGACGTGCACCTGGTGCCGGTGTCGATCTTCGTCGGCCGCGCCCCGGACAAGCAGAGCGGTTGGTTCGCGGTGCTGTTCTCGGAAAACTGGGCACTGGTCGGCCGCTTCCGTCGCCTGCTGGCGGTGCTGCTCAACGGCCGCAGCACCATCGTCCGCTTCGCCCCGCCGATCTCCCTGCGCAACACCGTGGATGAAGGCCTGGAGCCGGAGCGCACGGTGCGCAAGCTGCAGCGCGTGCTGCGTACGCACTTCCGACGCATCCGTGAATCGGTGATCGGCCCCGACCTGTCGACCCGGCGCCTGCTGGTGGACCAGGTGCTGGCCGCCGAGCCGGTACGCGAAGCGATCGCCGCACAGGCCAAGCGCGACAACTCAAAGCCGGCCGATGCCTGGAAGAAGGCACACGCCTACGCCTGGGAAATCGCTGCGGACTATTCCAGCCCGGTAGTGCGCTCGGCCAGCTTCATGCTCAGCCACGTGTGGAACCGCATCTATGCGGGCGTGCTGGTGCACCACCTGGACAAGTTCAAGGCCGCCGCGCCGGGGCACGAAGTGGTCTACGTGCCCAGCCACCGCAGCCACATGGACTACCTGCTGCTGTCCTACCTGCTGTACGACCGTGGCATCGTGCCGCCGCACATCGTGGCCGGCATCAACCTGAACCTGCCGGTGGTCGGCACCCTGCTGCGCAAGGGCGGTGCATTCTTCATCCGCCGCTCGATCCGTGGCAACGCGCTGTACTCGGCGGTGCTCAGCGAATACGTCGCGCAGCTGGTGGCCGGCGGCTACTCGCTGGAGTACTTCGTCGAAGGCGGCCGCTCGCGTACCGGCCGGCTGCTGCAGCCCAAGGGCGGCATGATCTCGATGACGCTGCGCGCGTTCCTGCGCCAGCCGCGCAAGCCGGTGCTGTTCCAGCCCATCTACATCGGCTACGAGAAGCTGATGGAAGGCGGCAGCTACCTGGACGAACTGTCCGGCCGGCCGAAGGAAAAGGAATCGATCTGGTCGCTGCTATGGGGCATCCCCAAGGTGCTCAAGCAGAACTATGGCCAGGTGGTGGTGAACTTCGGCGAGCCGATCGCGCTGAACGACGTGCTGGCCGAGAAGGCGCCGGAGTGGAAGGGCGAGGCGGTGTCCGAGGACGAAAAGCCGGCCTGGCTGTCGACCACGGTGGACACGCTGGCCGAACGCATCCAGGTGCGCATCAATGGCGCCGCCGACGTCAACCCGATCAACCTGCTGGCGCTGGCCCTGCTGTCCACGCCGAAGCACGCGATGGGCGAGGCCGACCTGATCGCGCAGATCGAACTGTGCAAGACCCTGCTGGTCGAGATGCCGTACTCGGACCGGGTGACGGTGACGCCGCACTCGCCGGAGCGGATCATCGCCCACGCCGAGGAAATCAACGTCCTCACCCGCATCAAGCACCCGCTGGGCGATGTGCTCAGCGTCAGCGGCGACACCGCAGTGCTGCTGAGCTACTTCCGCAACAACGTGGTGCACCTGTTCACCGCCTCGTCGTGGGTGGCCTGCTGCTTCCAGAACAACCGCCGCATGAGCCGCACCGGCCTGGTCCAGCTGGGCCGTACGGTGTACCCGTTCCTCCAGGCCGAGCTGTTCCTGCCGTGGAGCGAGGACGAGTTCGCCCAGCGCATCGACCGGACCATCGATGTGTTCGTGCGCGAGGGCCTGCTGCAGAACGTCAACGATGACGACGGCGGCATCCTGGCGCGCAACACCGGGCAGACCGACGAGGTGTTCCGCCTGCGCGCGATCGGCCATTCGCTGCAGCAGGCGTTCGAGCGCTATTACATTGCCATCTCGGTGCTGGTGAAGAACGGCCCCGGCGTGCTCGGCGCTGCCGAGCTGGAAAGCCTGTGCCAGCAGGCCGCGCAGCGGCTGAGCCTGCTCTATGCGCCGGCCGCGCCGGAGTTCTTCGACAAGTCCCTGTTCCGTGGCTTCATCCAGAAGCTGCGCGAACTGCGCCTGGTGTGGCCGGACGAGAACAGCAAGCTGCTGTTCGACGAGCGCCTGGATGCCTGGGCCAAGGATGCCAAGTTCATCCTGGGCCGTGAGCTGCGCCACACCATCGAACGGGTCAGCCCGGAAGCGGCCCGCCCGGACGAGCCTGCGCCGCAGGATTGAAGGCAGCGCCGGGTCCTGCCCGGCGAACGGCATGCCAACCAAGGTTGGCATCTACAGGCGCGAAGCAGTAGGTCCACGCCATGTGTGGATGGGCCACCGCTCAGGCCGGCTCGTCGGGAATCTGCAGGCTTTCCAGCCTGGCGATGCAGTCCTTCAGCTGCAGCTTGCGCCGCTTCAGGCGCTTGGACTCCAGCTCGTCCTCGCCGTTGGCGGCCATGCGGGTGATCTGTTCATCCAGCAGGCGGTGCTCGGCGCGCAGGGCGACGAGGCGCTCGACGATCTCGGCGGGGCTGTAGGTGTCCACAGCCTCCGAGCATACACAGCGATGATGACCGCCGGGAGAGGGGAATCCCGATCCCCGGCCGGGGCGGCTCCGAGCCGTTAGAATGGAACCCATGAGTGCCGTGATTTCCCTTCCCGATCCCCCACCGCGCGCCGCCCGCGATCCGCGCGTGGCCGAGCGCGAGCAGCACAAGCTGGCCAAGCGCCTGCGCCGCCAGGTCGGCGAGGCGATTGCCGACTTCGGCATGATCGAGGCCGGCGACAAGGTCATGGTGTGCCTGTCCGGCGGCAAGGACAGCTACACCCTGCTGGACGTGCTGCTGCAGCTGCAGAAGAAGGCGCCGGTGCCGTTCGAGCTGGTGGCGGTGAACCTGGACCAGAAGCAGCCGGGCTTCCCCGAGCACGTGCTGCCGGAATACCTGGCAGGCCTGGGCGTCCCGTACCACATCATCGAGCAGGACACCTATTCGGTGGTCAGCCGGGTCATCCCGGAAGGCAAGACCATGTGTTCGCTGTGCTCGCGCCTGCGTCGTGGCGCGCTGTACAACTACGCCGAGACCCACGGCTTCACCAAGATCGCGCTGGGCCACCACCGCGACGACATGGTGGCCACGTTCTTCATGAACCTGTTCCACCACGCCAAGCTGTCGGGCATGCCGCCGAAGCTGCGCAGCGACGACGGCAGGCACGTGGTGATCCGGCCGCTGGCCTACGTGCGCGAGAGTGACATCGTCGAGTACGCGCAGGCACGCCGGTTCCCGATCATTCCCTGCAACCTGTGCGGCAGCCAGGAGAACCTGCAGCGCCGCCAGGTCGGCCTGATGCTGAAGCAATGGGAAAAGGACCACCCGGGCCGCATCGAGCAGATCGCGCGCGCCATGGGTGAAGTCCGGCCCTCGCAGCTGGCCGACACCACCCTGTTCGACTTCATGGCGCTAGGCCGTCGCGACGACGCGCCGCTGCCCGACGCCCATGCCTGGCTGGCCGGCTCCCCGGCCGACGCCGACGCAGATCCCGAGACGCCCACCGTTTAAGGTCGGGCGCCCTTCCTCTTCGCCATCCGGAATTCCATGTTCTTTCGCAACCTGACGTTCTTCCGTTTCCCAACCACCACCGATTTTTCCGAAGTCGACACCCTGCTGCCGCACGCCCTGCTGAAGCCGGTCGGTGCGCTGGAAATGAATTCGCGCGGCTTCATCTCGCCGTTCGGCCGCGAGGAGAAGGAACTGCTCTCCCACCGCATCGCCGAACACCTGTGGCTGACCGTGGGCGGCGAGGACAAGATCCTGCCGGCGGCGGTGGTCAACGACCTGCTCGAGCGCAAGCTGGAGGAGATCGAGGAGAAGGAAGGCCGCCGCCCGGGTGGCCGCGAGCGCAAGCGGATGAAGGACGACCTGCTGCATGAACTGCTGCCGCGCGCCTTCGTGAAGTCCTCGCGCAATGATGCCTTCATCGACCTGCAGCACGGCTACGTGGCGGTGGATACCTCCAGCCGCAAGACCGGCGAGTACTTCATGTCCGACATCCGCGGCCTGCTCGGCAGCTTCCCGGCGATGCCGCTGAACGCCGAAGTCGCACCGCGTTCGATCCTGACCGGCTGGATCGCCGGCGAGCCGCTGCCGACCGGGCTGAGCCTGGGCGAAGAGTGCGAGATGAAGGATCCGGTGGAAGGCGGCGCCGTGGTCAAGTGCCAGCACCAGGAACTGCGCTGCGACGAGATCGACAAGCATCTGGACGCCGGCAAGCAGGTGACCAAGCTGGCGCTGATCTTCGAGGACAACCTGTCCTTCGTGATCGGCGACGACCTGATCGTGCGCAAGCTGAAGTTCCTCGACGGCGCACTGGACCAGCTGGAGCATGCCGACGAAGACGGCCGCCGCGCCGAGTTCGACGCCCGCTTCGCCCTGCAGAGCGCCGAGATCCGCCGCCTGTTCCTGTTGCTGGAAGAAGCGTTCAAGCTCAGCAAGGCTGACTGAACAGGCACCCTGTGGGCCGCCGGTCATCCGGCGGCCCGAAGCAGCGCTATGCTGGGCGCATGAGCCGTCTGCTGCGCCGCCTGATCAGCCCGACCCCGCCCGCTACCGTGCAGCGCGACACCGTTCGCCTGCGCCTGGAGGATGCCGAGATCGAGGTGCTGCGCGTGCGCGATCCGCGCGCGCGCCGGATCAAGCTGAGCGTGGACGAGCGCGGCGCACGGTTGACGCTGCCGCCGCGGGCCAGCCTGGTGATGGGCGAGCGATTCCTGGAACAGCACCGCGACTGGTTGGCGCTGCAGCTGCGCCAGTACCAGAGCCAGGGCCTGCCCGCCCCGTTGCAGCCGGGCGAGAACGGCGTGCTGCCACTGCGCGGCGACCTGTTGCCGCTGCGCTGGCAGGAAGGCCGCTATGCGCGGCTGGAGATCGACGAACACGGCGCCTGCGTGCAGTGGCCGACCCGTGCCAGCGATGCCACCCTGCGCCGCCTGCTGCGCGAGTTCTACGAAGCACAGACCCGCGCCGATGTCGGCCGCTGGCTGCCGAAGTACCTGCCCACCCTGCCACGTGCACCCAGCCGCCTGCGGCTGAAGGTGATGTCTTCGCAATGGGGCTCGCTGGCGCCGGACGGCAGCATGGCACTGGACCTGGCCCTGGTGCTGGGGCGCCCTGAAGCATTCGAGTATGTGCTGGTGCACGAACTCTGCCACCTGATCCAGCCGAATCATTCGCCCGCGTTCTGGCACGAAGTGGAACAACGTTTCCCCGCGTGGCGCGAGCAGCGCGACTACTTCCAGCTGGAAGGGCGCAGGCTGAAGGCGATGCTTCGCCAGCTGCTGTAGAGCCGAGCCGATGCTCGGCTGACGCGCGTGGCGCGGATATCCAGCCCTCGCGATCAACAGCAGCCGAGCATGGCTCGGCTCTACAAAAGCTCGCGCAGCGCGCGACCCGCTCCTGCTCTTCCTTCTTTCTTCCGTGATGGGCACACAGGAAACTGTCCGTGGCCGGGCGGGGTGGGTTGCGCAGGGGCGTGAGCCGCATGGATGCGGCGACCGAGCTTGCAAGGACGTACTTGCAGCGACCCCTGCGCAATCCACCCCGCCCGGCAGAGCACGGCTTCTGATTTGAACGACCCACCACGAGGGGCTCAGCCGTTGGCCGAAACCCTCACCCCGCCCGCAACGCCGCCGCTGCCGCCCAGCGTGCCGCCACCCGCGGCGCCGTGATGCACACCGCCTGGTCGGTCACCGTCGTCACCGCGCGCTCCAGCAGCTGGATATCGGCCTCGTGCTGGCGTGCCACATGCGGGTCCTCGAAGAAGATCGCGCGCTGGCAGCGCCCCTCCAGCACCCGGTCGGCAATCTGTGCATCGCCGCCCATCGGGCCACTCTGGTAACGCGTCACCCACGGCGTATCGCTGGGCCAACCCCGGCTCCAGGCCAGCTCGTTCAAGCGCTGCCCGGTGGTGCCCGTCGCAACGCGTTGGCCAAACCGGGCCAGCACATCGAAGTGTTCATCGGCGAAGGCCAGCATCGCCGGCTTCATCGCATCATGCGCGATCAGCGCCAGCGTCTGCCCCTGGAAAGCATGCAGGTCGTCGGCACCGGTGTCGGCAGCCAGCCCGGCGTGGATGCGCTCCACCTCGATCCAGTCGCGTGCAGTGGCCACGGTTGAAATGAACGGCTTGCCGTGGATCACGCACTGCCGCTTGAGCGCGGTTGCTTCCGGAAACACCGAGGACGGATCGACCGGGTCGATCAGGTAGATCGCACCGTCCAGTGTCCGCTCCGGCCCCATGCCGACCACTTCGGCCACCAGCTTCATCAGGCCTCCCTCGCGCCCGTAGGGATACCGGTGCAGGCCGCCGTAGCCGGCCAGGAATCCCTGCCGTTCGATCGCATCGTGGGTGCGCCCGACCGCATGCAGTGACACCCCCAGTTCGCGCAGGCCTGCCTCGCTGGCACGCAGCCAGCGGAACAGCGCCGCGCGCGCATCATGGTGATGGAGACGGTTGGCAGCCAGGCCGATACGCATCGAGCGCTCCGTAGGACGGGTAGAAGCGGCAGTGTATGTCGGCATTCGCCGATGCGGATGCTTTTCCAATTTTTCTCATTGTCGCGGAAGCCTGCCTCGCTAGCGTGGCTGGCAGCGGTACCGCTGCGCGGCCGTGGTTCCTGCCCGCGAAATGAGGACGTCTACCGTGAATGTCGCCGGCCGCCGCGCCGTCGCCGCCGTCATGGCATCGCTGTTGCTGCCCGGCATCGCCGCTGCATCCGGTTGCACGGGCCCCCTGCAGGTGGCATGGCGCTCCGACCGGCCGCCCCTGTCATACAGCCAGCAGGGCGAGGTTGCCGGACTGGCCGCGGATTACCTGCCGCTGCTGGGCATGCAGGCGGCGCAGCATGCGAAGCCGTTGCCTGCGACGGTACTTACCGAGGGAGCACTGCCGGCCGGCACCCAGGTGCTGCTGGGCTGGCCGCGCGCACAGCTGCCGACAGGCTGGGTGGCCAGCAGGGCCTACCTGGAGGTGCCGCAGGTGATCGTGCGGCGCGAGGGCGCCGCTGCGGTGCGGGGCTGGAGGGCCTGCGTGGCCGCAGCGTGGCCAGCCCGGACCGGCTGCCGCTGGAGCCATTGCTGGCCGAGCAGGCCCCGGGGGCGCAGCTGCTGGCCCCTGCGCCGCTGGACCACGCGCTGTCACTGCTGCGTGCCGGGCTGGTCGACGCCGTGGTCGCCAATCTCGCTGAACTGGAGGCCGCGCTCCGCGCGGAGCCAGGCGATGCTGTGGTGATCGCGGCACCCGCGGGCTTCGGCGATGCACTGGTACTCGCGGCCGTGCCGGCCTGTGCCGAGGTGGTCGCTGCTTTCGACCAGCGGCTCCTGCAGGAGAGCGATGCACATCGCGCGTCGAGCCGCAGCGCCTGGCTGCCGGACCGGCCACGCGCGCGGCTCACCGGTTCGGCGCTGCGCTGGCTGGTGCCGGCGTCGCTGATCCTGCTCGCGCTCGTGCTGCTGCATGCCTTCGGCTACTGGCGCGTGCATCGCGAGAGCGTGCGCCGCCGCGTGCTGGAGCAGCGGTTGCACGACGTCACCGCGAACCTGCCGGCGGTGGTCTACCAGGCCCGCCGTTCGGCAACCGGCCACTACAGCCTGGCGCAGATCGCCGGTGACGTGCAGGCGTTGTTCGGCGTAAGCGTGGAGACTGCGCGGATCGACCATCTGCAACTGCTGGCCGCGGTGCATGCCGACGACCGCAGCCGGGTGATGGCGTGCATCGAAGCGGCCGCGCTGGTGCGCGGTCCCATCGACGTTACGTTCCGCACCCGGTCGGCGCAGGGCTGGCGCTGGGTCCGCTCACAGGGACGACCGCTGCAGTGCGATGACAGCAGCGTGGAGTGGAGCGGCTACTGGTTGGATGTCAGTGAAGCACAGGCGCGTGCAGTAGCGCTGGCCGAGGCGCGCCGCGCGGCCGAGCAGGCGGCGCTGGCCAAGAGCCATTTCCTGGCGACCATGAGCCACCAGATCCGCACGCCGATGAGTACCCTGCTGGGCATGCTGGAGCGATTGGCTGCCAGTGACCTGGATGCGGGCCAGCGGCAGGTGCTGACCACCGTGGGTGATGCCGCGCAGATGCTGCGGCAGATCCTGGACGATGTGCTGCACAGCCAGCGCCTGCAGCCAGCGCCACTGCAGCTGCGGCCGACCGATCTTGCGGCGCTGGTGCGCGCGGTGCAGCAGCTGTTGATGCCCGTCGCGGCCAGCCGCGGCCTGCACCTGCACAGCGAGATCGACCCCATGCTGCAGCAGTGGTCGCTGGCCGATGGGCTGCGCCTGCGCCAGGTCCTGTTCAACCTGGCCGGTAATGCACTCAAGTTCACTCTGCAGGGAAGCGTGGTGCTGCAGGCCCATGTGCTGCAGCAGCGCGATGGCGGGCAGCGGTTGCGCCTGCAGGTGACCGATACGGGCGTGGGCATCAGCATGGAGCGGCAACAGGCGGTATTCGCTGCCTACGAGCAGGCCGAGACCTCGACCACGCGCCGCTTTGGTGGCAGTGGGCTGGGCCTGTCGATCTGCCGCGAGCTGGCGGCATCGATGGGGGGCCAGCTGCACCTGCGCAGCGCGCCGGGCAAGGGAACCACCGTATGGCTGGAACTGGTGCTGGCGGCCTGTGCGGCACCGACGGTGGTACCGGTGCTCACGACGGCCGTGCAACGGCCGCTGCCGCCGGCGCGGGCACTGGTTGTTGAAGACCATCCGACCAACCTGCAGTTGCTGGTGCAGCGCCTGCGCGAGCTGGGGCTGCAGGTACACGCCTGCGACGACGGCCAGCAGGCATGGGAGGCCTGGCAGGCGCAGCCCTTTGATCTGGTCATCACCGACTGCCATATGCCGCACATGGACGGCTTCGCGCTGGCACGGGCGATCCGTGGCGATACCTGTGCCATCCGTGCGCAGGTGCCGATCGTCGCGCTGACTGCCAGTGTGCTGGAACGCACACGCGAGGCCTGCCGTGATGCGGGCATCGACCATTTCCTGGCCAAGCCGGTGGCGCCGTGCGAACTGCGCGCGCTGCTGGAGGAGCTGCTGTTGCCGGACTCAGTGCGCCAGTAGGCGGACGATGCTGGCAGCGGCATCGCGGCCTTCGGCCACGGCGGTCACCACCAGGTCTGCACCGCGTACCGCGTCGCCACCGGCGAACAGGCGTGGATGCGCGGTCTGGAATGGCAGGCGGTCCTTGCCCCCGGCGACGATGCGGCCGTTGGGCTGGCCTTCCACCCCCAGGTCCGCCAGCCACGCCGGCACGCTCGGCGAGAAGCCGAAGGCGATGATCACCACGTCTGCTTCCAGCAGGGATTCACTGCCTTCGATCGGCACGGCGTTCTGGCGGCCATTGGCATCGGGCTCGCCCAGCCGGGTTTCGACCACGGTTACGCCGATCACTTCATCGTCGGCGCCGGCTTCGATCGACAGCGGCTGGCGGTTGAACAGGAAGCGCACGCCCTCTTCGCGCGCATTGGCCACTTCGCGAGCGCTGCCGGGCATGTTGGCTTCGTCGCGCCGGTAGGCGCAGGTGACCTTGGCCGCGCCGAGGCGCACCGCGCTGCGCACGCAGTCCATGCCGGTATCGCCACCACCGAGCACCACCACCCGCTTGCCGTTGAGGTCGGGCAGGGCGATGGTGTCTTCCCAGCCGGCAATCGGCCGGCCCTTCGGGTCATCGCCGCCGACGATGCGGCTGTTCTGCACCAGGAACGGCAGCGCCGGCAGCACGCCCTTCAGGTCCTGGCCGTCGAGGCCACCATCGGTGTAGCGGTAGGCGCCGGTACCGATGAACACCGCATCGTGGGTGTCCAGCAGCTGCTGCACGCTGAGGTCGCGGCCGATCTCCACGCCGAGGCGGAACTGCACGCCCATGCCCTCCAGCACGCCGCGGCGCCGGTGGATCACGTCCTTGTCCAGCTTGAAGCTGGGAATGCCGAACTGCAGCAGGCCGCCGATCTGCTCGTAGCGGTCATAGACCACCGCGGCAATGCCGGCGCGGGCCAGGCGGTCGGCGCAGGCCAGGCCGGCGGGACCGGCCCCGATCACCGCCACGCTGCGGCCGGTCGGCTGCACCGCGCCCAGGTCAGGGCGCCAGCCGCTGGCCAGCGCGGTATCGACGATGTATTTCTCCACCGCACCGATGGTGACCGCACCGAACTCTTCCAGCGTGCAGCTGCCCTCGCACAGGCGATCCTGCGGGCAGACCCGGCCGCACACCTCCGGCAGCGGGTTGGTGCTGTGGCACAGCGTGGCGGCTTCGTGGATGCGGTTCTCCTGCACCAGCTGCAGCCACTGCGGAATGGCGTTGTGCACCGGGCACTTCCAGCTGCAGTACGGGTTGCCGCAGTCCAGGCAGCGGCCCGCCTGGTACTGGGCGTCCTCCTTGCCGAACTTTCCGTACAGCTCGCCCCAGTCGCCGGACGTGCGCAGTTCCACCGGGATGCGCTGCGGCATGGTGCGGGGCAGGTCGAGGAACTGGAAGGCGTGCTTGCGGCTCATGGCGGGCTCTGTGATGTTTTGCGATTGCCGGCCAGCGGCCGGCACTACGTGATCCTGAGTTGCCGGCCAGCGGCCGGCACTACCGCTACGCGGCGCGTCGCAGGGTTTCGGTCAGCGACTCGATGCTGGCGGCCTTGGGTTTGACCAGCCAGAACTTGCCGATGTAATCGCGGAACTCGTCGAGGATCTGCTGTGCCCAGATGCTGCCGGTCAGCTCGCGATGGCGGCCGATCAGGCGGTGCAGGTGCTGGCGGTAGTTCTCGAAGCCTTCGGCGGACACGCGATGGATGTCGATCAGCTCGTGGTTGTAGCGGTCGACGAAATCACGGTCCACGTCCAGTACGTAGGCCAGGCCGCCGGTGAAGCCGGCGCCGAAGTTCAGCCCGACCTTGCCCAGCACCAGCACCACGCCATCGGTCATGTACTCGCAGCAGTGGTCACCGGCACCTTCGACCACGGCCAGTGCGCCGGAATTGCGCACCGCGAAGCGCTCGCCGGCGCGGCCGGCAGCGAACAGCTCACCGCCGGTGGCACCGTACAGGCAGGTGTTGCCGATGATGGCGGTGCTGCGTGCCTCGAAGCGCGCGCCACGCGGCGGCCGCACCACCAGCCGGCCGCCAGCCATGCCCTTGCCGACGTAATCGTTGGCTTCGCCTTCCACTTCCAGGTGCAGGCCACCGACATTGAAGGCGCCGAAGCTCTGCCCGGCGCTGCCACGGAAGCGCAGTTCCAGCGGTGCCTCGGCCATGCCCTGGTTGCCGTGCGCGCGTGCCACCGCACCCGCCAGGCGGGTACCGATGCTGCGGTCGGTGTTGTGGATCAGGAAGCGATGCTCGCCGCCGCGCTTGTGCTCGATGGCCGGGGCCAGCAGGCCATCCATCTGCGTGGCCAGGCTGTCCGGCGATTCGTACAGGCGCTGCGCGGCGCAGTGGCTGCCCTCGTAGCGGCTGTCGGCCAGCAGGCGCGACAGGTCCACGCGCACGCCGTCGCGCGGCGCGGATTCGATCTGGCGCAGCAGGTCGGTACGGCCGACGATCTCTTCCAGCGAACGCGCGCCCAGGTAGGACAGCCAGCCACGCACTTCCTCGGCCAGCAGCCGGAAGAAGTTCTCCACGCGCTCGGGCTGCCCGGTGAAGTGGTTCTCGCGCAGGCGCTCGTCCTGGGTGGCCACGCCGGTGGCACAGTTGTTGAGGTGGCAGATGCGCAGGTACTTGCAGCCCAGCACGATCATCGGCGCGGTGCCGAAGCCGAAGCTGTCGGCGCCCAGCAATGCGGCCTTGACCACGTCCAGCCCGGTCTTCAGGCCGCCATCGGTCTGCAGCAGGGTACGGCCGCGCAGGTCGTTGGCGAGCAGCGCCTGGTGCGCCTCGGCCACGCCCAGCTCCCACGGCACGCCGGCATAGCGGATCGAGCTGACCGGCGAGGCACCGGTGCCGCCATCATGGCCGGAGATGGTGATCAGGTCCGCACCGGCCTTGACCACGCCCGCCGCAATCGTTCCGACGCCGGCATGGCTGACCAGCTTCACCGACACCAGCGCGGTCGGGTTGACCTGCTTGAGGTCGTAGATCAGCTGCGCCAGGTCCTCGATCGAATAGATGTCGTGATGCGGCGGCGGCGAAATCAGGCCGATGCCCGGGCGCGCATAGCGCAGCCGCGCGATCAGTTCGTTGACCTTGTGCCCGGGCAGCTGGCCACCCTCGCCGGGCTTGGCACCCTGCGCGACCTTGATCTGCAGCACCTCGGCATTGACCAGGTACTCGGCGGTCACGCCGAAGCGCCCGGAGGCCACCTGCTTGATCTTGCTGCGCCTGGCAGTGCCATAGCGTGCGGGGTCTTCACCGCCTTCGCCGGAATTGCTGCGGCCACCCAGGCGATTCATCGCAATCGCCAGCGCTTCATGCGCTTCCGGTGACAGGGCGCCGAGGCTGATCGCCGCGGTATCGAAGCGCGGGAACAGTTCGCTGGCCGGGGCCACTTCATCGAGCGGTGCGGGCGTGGCGGCAGGGACCAGTTCCAGCAGGTCACGCAGTGCCGAGGGCGGGCGCGCATGCACCGCATCGCAGTACTGCTGCCAGGCACGCGGATCGCCGCTGCGCGCCGCGCGCTGCAGGGTGGTGACCACGTCCGGGTTGTACATGTGGTACTCGCCGCCGTGCACGTACTTCAGCAGGCCGCCGACATCCACGTCCTGCTGCGCGTCCCACGCCTGCGCGCACAGCTCGCGCGCGTCGGCATCCAGGCGCGCGAAACCCGCGCCACCGATGCGCGAAGCGGTATCCGGGAAGCACAGATCGACGACCTCCGGTTCCAGGCCGATGATCTCGAACAGCTGCGCGCCGCGGTAGCTGGCCACGGTACAGATGCCCATCTTCGAGATGATCTTCGACAGCCCCTTGTAGACGCCCTTGCGGTAGCGGCGGCCGATCTGCGACTGCTCACCGCCCTTGCTGAGCTTGAGGATGCCGCGGCGGCCCAGGTCGAACAGGGTCTGGTAGGCCAGGTACGGATACACCGCCGTGGCGCCGAAGCCGAGCAGGCAGGCCATGTGGTGCGGGTCGCGCGCGGTGCCGGTCTCGACGATGAGATTCACGTCGCAGCGCAGGCCCAGCCGCGAGAGGTGGTGGTGGATGGCGCTGGTGGCCAGCAGCGCATGCACCATCGGCCGCCCGGCCACCGGGTAGCGGTCGGACAGCAGCAGCATCACCATGCCGTCGCGCGCGGCCTGTTCGGCCTCGGCGCAGATGCGCTCGATGCCGGCACGCAGGCCCTCGTCTTCGCTGTAGGACAGGTCGAGCAGACGGTTGGCCTGCGCGTACTGGTCCATCTTCAGCAGCTGGCGCAGCTTGCGCTGGCTGAGCACCGGCGAATTGAGGATGACGTGGTTCACCGTCTCCGGACCGGCATGGAAGATGTTGGTCTCCTTGCCGAGCTGGGTGGACAGGGACATCGCGCAATCTTCGCGCAGCGGATCGATCGGCGGGTTGGTGACCTGCGCGAAGGCCTGGCGGAAATAGTCGTACAGCGGGCGGCTGCGCTGGCTAAGCACCGCCATCGGCGTGTCGTCGCCCATCGAGCCGGTGGCTTCCTGCTCGGTCTCGGCCAGCGGCCGCAGCACCTGCTCCACTTCCTCGCTGCTGAGCTGGTACAGCTTGTGGTAGCTGTGCAGGGTGGCTTCGTCGAACGGCTCTTCCACCAGCGACGGGTCGATCAGTTCGGTCTGCAGGTAGGTCACGCCCTGCTGCAGCCACTGCTTGTAGGGCGCGCGGCCGCGGTTGATGCGGTCGACCGCGTCGGAGTCGAGCAGGTCGCCGCGCTTGAGGTCGATCGCGATCATTTCGCCGGGGCCAAGCTTGCCCTTGCGCACCACCCGCTCGGTGGGCACTTCCCACACGCCCGCTTCAGAGGCAACCAGGAAGTGGCGGTCGGCGGTCAGCATCCAGCGTGCCGGGCGCAGGCCGTTGCGGTCGAGGGTGCAGACGGCGTAGCGGCTGTCGCAGGCAACGATGCCGGCCGGGCCATCCCACGGCTCGCTGTTCAGGCCGTGGAACTCGTAGAACGCGGCCAGGTCCGGGTCCTTGAACTCCAGCGACTGGGTGGCCGGCGGCACCAGGATGCGCAGCGCCTGGATCAGCTCCATGCCACCGGCGACCATCAGTTCCAGCATGTTGTCCAGGCTCTGCGAGTCCGAGCCGTGCATGGAGATCACCGGGTCGAATTCGGCGATGTCGAAGCGCGGCGTCTTCCACACCTTGCTGCGCGCCTGGGCCCAGCGGCGGTTGCCTTCGATGGTGTTGATCTCGCCATTGTGGGCGAGCATCCGGAACGGGTGGGCAAGCGGCCAGCGCGGCAGCGTGTTGGTCGAGAAGCGCTGGTGGAACACGATCGCGCTGGAGGCCAGTTCGCGCCGCTGCAGGTCCGGATAGAAGCGGCTGAGCTTGTCCGGCAGCACCATGCCCTTGTAGCTGATCGCATCGGGGGTGAGGGTGGTGACGTAGAAATCAGCGTGATCGCGCAGCTGCTGTTCGCTGCGGCGACGGGCCAGGAACAGCGCCAGCGCGAAGCCGGCATCGTCCTGGCCGACACCGGCATCGACGAACACCTGTTCGATGCGCGGCAGGGTATCGCGCGCCAGCTGGCCGCAGACGCTGTCATCGGTGGGCACCTCGCGCCAGCCGGCGACCTTGCAGCCGACCGCTTCCACCTGCGCCTGCAGCTGGGTACGGCAGGCGTCGGCGGCCTCGGTGTCGTGCGGCAGGAACACCAGGCCGGCAGCGAAGCGCGCGGCGGTGGTGATGCCGGCTTCGCTGGCCAGCAGTTTCAGGAATGCATCGGGGCGGCGCAGCAGCAGGCCACAGCCATCGCCGGTCAGGCCATCGGCGGCGACGCCGCCACGGTGGGTCATGCGCGAAAGCGCGGCGATGGCGGTATCAACCAACAGGCGCGAAGGTTGATCGTCGAGCTGGGCGACCATGCCAAATCCACAGGCATCGCGCTCGGAGCGCGGGTCGTAAAGCCCTTGGCGGTTGCGGGGGGCCATCTCTACCTCGATGCGTATAGGGTTGGCGGCGACACTCGTCCCCGCTCATTCCCTGGAGCGCATCGTGAGGCCACCGGATGCCTCGACTAGATCACAGGTTGCTGCAGCGCCGCAATACACGGTTGCAGGTGCAACAGAACGCGCCGGCAACCCGTGCCGGCGCGGGGTCGGCCTCAGCCGCAGCGCACGCCGCTGACCAGGCCCTTGTCGTCCACTTCGATGTTCAGGCGGTCGCCGAGGAATTCCATCGTGGCCACGTCGTTGGGCTTCATGACGCGCAGCTGGTGGGCACCGGCATCTTCCTGCGCCTGCTTGCCCAGCGCGTCGGCGTAGGCCTGGCCGACCAGGCTCTGCACCTGGCTGGCATCGCAGGTGCCGACCGGCGGTGCCTCGGTGGCCTTGCCGGCTTCGTCGGCCGGTGCCTTGGCGGCTTCGGCAGCCTGCTGGGCATGGGCCGTGGCCGAATCCTGTTCATCCAGCGCCGGTGCCTGGCAGGCGGTCAGGGCCAGCACGGCCGGCAGCAGCAGGGCGGAGAGCGAACGGGCGCGAATCGGGAACGACATCATGACTCCGGAAGGGATTGTGAAAGCCCGAGCATAGCGGCGAACCGATCCTCACGTGTTTGTCTTGTGTTATCGACAGGATCGCGGCAGCGCGGCAGCGACACTGCGCGCATGCCGACCCCCTCTACCCCCGAACGACAGGCCGCGCGCGCTGCGGGCCTGCGCTATGTCGATGACACCCAGCCGGGCATCAGCCGGCGCCGCGCCGGCAAGGGCTTCAGCTACCGCGATGCCGATGGCCACGCGGTGCGCGATGCCGCCACCCTGCAGCGCATCCGCGCGCTGGCGATTCCACCGGCCTATACCGCCGTATGGATCTGCGCCCACGCCAATGGCCATCTGCAGGCCACCGGCCGCGATGCCCGCGGGCGCAAGCAGTACCGCTACCACGCCGATTGGGCCGCAGTGCGCGACGCCGGCAAGTTCGACCGGGTGATCGCCTTTGGTGAAGCACTGCCCGCGCTGCGGCGCCGGCTCAGCCGCGATCTCAAGCACAGCGGCTTCCCCCGCGAAAAGGTGCTGGCGGTCGTGGTCGCGCTGCTGGCCGACACCCTGGTGCGGGTAGGCAATGAGTCCTATGCCAAGGAAAACAGATCCTTTGGCCTGACCACGCTGCGCAACCGGCACCTCGACCTGCTGCGCGGCGGGCGCGTACGGATGCGCTTCCGCGGCAAATCCGGGCAGCTGCACGAAGTGACGGTAGGTGACCGCCGGCTGGGCACGCTGGTACGCGGCGTGCAGCAGTTGCCGGGCCAGGCGTTGTTCCAGTATCGCGACGACGACGGTGCCATCCAGCCGGTCGACTCCGGTGCGGTCAACGATTACCTGCGCGAGGTGATGGGCGAGGAATTCACCGCCAAGGATTTCCGCACCTGGGGCGGCACCCTGGCCGCGGTGCAAGCGTTCGCGGCCACCGAGTTGCCCGAACCGGCCAGCCAGCGTGCGCTGGCCAAGGTACAGCGTGAGGTGGTGTGCAAGGTGGCGACCCAGTTGGGCAATACCCCTGCGGTGTGCCGCAAGGCCTACATCGACCCCTGCGTGTTCGCCGGCTGGGAGCGCGGCGAACTGGCGGAACTGGCCGGCCTGCGTGGGCCGCGCCAGTGGGAACAGGCCACCCTGCGCGTGCTGCGCAGGGCGCGCCGGCTCAGCCGCAGACGTCAGCCGCAATAGATCGCGGTGATGTTGTTGGTGCGGCCCTTCTCGATGGTCAGGCGGTCACCGCCTTCGTGTGCCGGCGGCACGCGCGGGCCGTCATGGCGCAGCACCTGCACGTGCAGGCTGTCGCTGTCCACGCGCGCGCGCTCGACGGTTGCGGCGGAGGCGGCCAGGCCGAGCGCACCACGCACCCTGTCGCTGTGGCACTGGCCGGAAATCACGCCGTCGATCGGCTGCACCTGGGCCACCGGCGTGCTGCTGCAGGCGGCGAGGGCGAGACAGACGGCGGCGGTGGCGATGGCATGCTTCATGGAAGGATTCCTTGGTGTGGTTGCGTGCAGCGTGCGACGGCGCACGTGGTGGCGGAATGAACACCGTGCACATCGTGGATACGGTGCGCTCACCCCCGCCAACAGCCTGGGTGGAGACACTGCAGTCGCGGCGGATGCCGCCCCCGGTACTGCGGCGCATGCGCCCGGTAGTGCCGGCCGCTGGCCGGCGATCCCATTCCCCCCCCGAGGAGACCTGCATGGCCACCACCCGAAAGACCCCCGCCCGCCGCAAAGCCTCACCCAAGGTGCGCAAAGGCAGCACCGCGACCCAGACCGCTGCCGACCCCGCTCGCCCGCGGGTGGTGAAGACTGCAACCCGCAAGGCCGCGGCTGGTGATCCCCGCGCCGCCCGCGTTGCCGCCCGGCAGCGGCGCCTGCAGGACCAGGAAAAGGCCAAGGACGCCCGCGCGGCCAAGAAGGCCACGAAAAAGACCGCGACCCAGGCCGGCGCACGCCGCCAGCCGGAGGCCATGCCGGCCCAGCAGCTGGCAAAGCCGGGGCACGAACACGAACTGGAGCTGGCACCGCGCTTCCTCGCGCCGGACTACACCGGCAGCGGCAAGCTGCAGGGCATGCGCGCGATCGTCACTGGCGGTGATTCCGGCATCGGCCGTGCTGTGGCCGTGCTGTTCGCACGCGAAGGCGCCGATGTGGCGGTCCTGCACCTGGACGAGGCCGAAGATGCCGACATCACCCGCCAGCACGTGGAGCGCGAAGGTGGCCGCTGTGTGGTGATCGCCGGTGACGTGCGCGACCCGCGCTTCTGCAACAAGGCGGTCAAGCAGGTGGCCAAGGCCTTCGGTGGCATCGACATCCTGGTCAACAACGCCGCGTTCCAGCTGCACTGCGAGCGGCTGGAGGATCTGGAAGACGCGCACCTGCAGGAGACGCTGCAGACCAACATCGGCGGCTACATCCAGATGGCGCGTGCGGTACTGCCGCATCTGGGCGAGGGCGCCAGCATCATCAACACCGGCTCGGAAACCGGACTCTTCGGCAGCAAGGCGCTGATCGATTACTCGGCCACCAAGGGCGCGATCCATGCGTTCACCAAGGCCCTGGCCAGCCAGCTGCTGCCGCGCGGCATCCGGGTCAACTGCGTGGCGCCGGGGCCGGTATGGACGCCGCTGAACCCGGCCGACAAGCAGGCCGGGGATGTCGCCGAGTTCGGGAAGGACAGCGACATGGGCCGGCCTGCACAGCCTGAAGAGCTGTCACCGGCGTATGTGTTCCTGGCCTCGCCGGTCTGTGCAAGCTACATCAGCGGGGCGATCCTGCCGGTGATGGGTGGACCGCGCGGCTGAGTCGTGTCGGTTCCCGCCTGGATCCGGCGGCAGCGAAGGTGTGCGGCCTGTCAAAGGCCCCACACCGTGCGATTGGGGTAGGCTGATCCTGTACCGACCATGTTCAAGGACCGACCATGCCCGAAATGGATATCAATGCCGCAGCCAACGAGGTCGTCGCCCTGCTGCGGCGGAACGATGCGCGTGCTGCCGCCACCCGCCTCCAGGCCCTGCACGACGGCCAGAGCGCAGTGGTGCAGGAATCGCTGGATCGCTATATCTCGGCGCGTGCGGCCGCCGAGCTTGAGGGCTTGCGCCGGAACGGGGGCGTGGCCGCAGCGGATGCAGCTACGGTGAATCCGATGCTGGATCGCTTGGGCGAGGCGACGCGCCCGCCGCGGATGCCCGATGCTGCCGAGACAGCGGGATTGAGCCAGGCCCAGCAGTACGACGTTTATGGCAGCATCGTGGCCCAGCGCGGCAACATCGCAGCGAACGATGCAATGGCAACCCAGGACCGCGTGGTGCTGGGGTTGCGCGATGAGAACCGCACGACCGAGGCGCGCGGACGTGGGGTCTACGATGACCGCATCGTGGTGCTGTGGAAGGATGCGCAGGGCCGCGGCCATGTGCGCGAGTTCAACCAGGCCACGACCGAGCCGACCGCCCAGTACGACGGCCATGCCAAGACCGCGCCGCGCAGCCCGGGCTTTGGCAATGTGGCGCCGCGTGCCAAGACCGAGGGTGAGGACGTCAACGGCGACCGGGTCAAGGATCTGGGGCGCCTGGGCGAGGGCACCATCGAGATGCGCGCGACCACCCATCCGCGCAATGGCCATCCCGATGAGTTCGCGCTGCGTCCTTCGCAGGACGCGATCACTGCGGGCGCCGGACGGGTGGAGCGCGACAGCAATGGCGATGGCTGGTTCGATGCGCGTGATACCCAGGGCGTGCAGGACCTCAACGACACCTTCAAGATCCATCGTGGCAGCCGTTCCAACACCGATTCGGCCGGTTGCCAGACCATCGGTGGCGGCGAGTATGACGACTTCGTGTCGACGGTGCGCGGCACGCCTGGGCAGAACCGCTGGCAGTACGTGCTGACCTCGGTTGCACCCGGCCAGACGCGCGAATTTGGGCAGGACGTGCCGCTCGCGGCCAACGATGACCCCCGTCAGCCGCAGCATCGCGATCATGCCCTGCAGCAGCAGATCAGTACGCGCCTGCAGGCCCTGGGCGGACGCTACGCCGAGCATGCCGAGGACTACAGCCTGGTGATGCTGCGCGAAGCGAAGGCCGCGGGCATCACCCGGGTCGATCAGATCGTGGCCAGCAATCCCAGCGCCGGCCGTGCGGCTGGCGAGACACTGTTCCTGGTGCAGGGCAGCCCGGGCGATCCTGCGGCGCTGCGCGCAGGGGTCAATGCGGCCGAGGTGCGCGAGACCGCGGTGGAATCCAGCCTGCGCCAGCTGCAGCAGCAATCGCGCGAACAGGCTGCACCTGCGCCCGCGCCGGCACAGCAGCAGGACGCGCCGGTGATGGGAGGGCGTTGATCGATGATCCGATCGCAGCTGACGCCGAGCGTTCCATTGATGCTGCTGCTGGCCTGCAGTGCCTGCGCGCCCGCTGGAGAGCGCGTCGCGCCGGTGGCGCCCACTGCCAGCTCGGCCGCGAAACCGGAGGCCCTGCCTGCGCAGACCCTTCCCACGGACCGCGGACTGCCCGCATTGCCGAAGGCTTCCGGCAGCGGCCATCCCGGCGGCCGCTACGCTACGCTGCCCGAACCTGCCAGGCAGGTGCTGGCGCAGTTGAAGTGCAACGTGGAGAGCGCCAGCAAGGTGGAGGTGCTCTCCATTCCCGCGCAGGATGGCCAGCAGGATTTGATGGTTACTGATCGCAGCGGGCCGCGTTTCCGCTATTGGATGCGGTCGTTCTCCGGCAGTGGCGGTACCACCGGCTATCTGGTGCAGCTGCAGGGCTGCCCGGCAACCACCACGGGCATGCGCGCCTACATCGCACAGGGAGCCGCACCGCTGCAGGATGTCACCGCATCCATCCTGGCGCAGGCCGGATTGCCCGATGCGGCGACCATGACGGCCTACCAGGACAAGGGCGCGGGCGATCTGTTCGCCTTCATCGGCGTGCTGGACAAAGTGCCAGTACTGCGCTGGGTGGCCGAAGCCGACCCCGAACAGCCACTGGCCGCCGATGCACGCAGCTTCGACCATGGCAATGCCATCCACGGCGGTTTCCTGCACTGGAACCAGGATCACTTCGAAGTGGCCAGGGCCGTTCCCGCCGCGCTATGGCCCTGCGATGACAGCCCCTTGCGGCCGTGCAAGGCCGACCCGTTCGTGACGGGGCGTTGAGGCATCGCGCACATAGAAGTCGGCAATGCGCGGAATGAACTGCTGCGGATTGGCACCGACAAGATTGGTCAGCACCACGACCGCCACGCCGCGCTCGGGATAGACCACGAAGGCCGAGCGCGCACCGCCGATACCGGCCACCTGAAGGTCGGGCGATGCGCGCAGTACCGCCCAGCCACCCGCCCACGGGCCGGCGCGGCCATCAGCGAGGCGCTCTGCGCTCCACATCCGCTGCCGGGCCGGGTCCTGAAGCAAACGGCCTTCGGTCAGCGCGACCAGCCAGCGCGCGGTGTCGTCGGCGGTGGTGAGGATGCCGCCACCGGCCCAGAGCGAAGGCGGTATGTCGTAGAACCAGTGCGACAGGCGGGACGGTGCATCCACAGCATCGGTGGCACGCGGGGCCAGGCTGTACATCGTCGCCGCATCCGGAATCAGGTCGTAGCTGTCGCCGAAGGTGGTGCGGGCCATGCGCGCGCTGCTGAACTGGCGTGTGGCCAGGAAACGTTCGTAGGACATACCGGATTGCTGCGCGATGATCCGTGCCAGCAGGACATAGTTGGTCTGGTTGTAGGCGAAGCGCTGCCCGGGCGCCGCTTCCAGCGGCCGCGCTGTCACCGCCGTCCACGCCTGTGCTTCGGAGCCACCGCCCAGCAGTCCGTTCGCATCAAGGATGTCCGGAAGGCCTGAGGCATGCGCCAGCAACTGGTGTACGCGCACGTCTCTCCACGCTGGCGGAAGATCATCCAGGTAACGCGAGGCCGGCGCGTCCAGATCCAGTCGTCCCTCCTGCGCCAGCTGCGCAGCCGCCACGCCGGTGAATGCCTTGGTGGCCGAGTTGAGCGGGAAGCGGGTGTCGCGCGAGGCACGCACACCGTTCTCGACATTGGCCAGACCGTAGGCCTCGGACAGCACGATCTGCCCGTCCTTGACCACCGCGACCTGCAATCCGGGGATGCGCTGCTCCAGCATGATCTGGCGGATCAGGCGGCGGGTCTGGTCGTTGGCCTGGTCCTGGCTGGCAGCAACGGCGGCGAAGGGCAATGCACTGATGAGCATGAGCAGGGCACGGAGCATTGGGCGGGACATGTGGAATTCCAGCGGGGCGTTGTGGATCGGATGCAGCGGGCGGGTCAAAGGTTTAGGCGCTCGGTGGTGCCTACCGTTCGTCGGCCCATGACTTCCGGGGGGTTGACTACAGTTGTCGTCACGCAGACAGTGGCGACACGTGTAGTCAAGGGAGTGGTGTCATGCGTGGCAAGACGATCGGGGACCAGGAGCTGGCCCTGCTGCAGTACATCGATGAACATGCGCCGGCCACGGTCGGCGAGGTCGCCAGTGGCTACGGGGAGGCCCGTGGGCTGGCCCGCTCCACCGTGCTGACGATGATGGAGCGACTGCGGGCGAAGGGGTATCTTCAGCGCCAGCAGCAGGACGGTGTCTACCGCTACCAGGCCACGCGTGGCCCGCAGAGCGTGCTGCAGGGCGCGGTGGCGCAGTTCGTCGACAACACCCTGCAGGGCTCGGTGTCGCCGTTCGTGGCCTACCTGTCGCAGCGCCAGCAGGTCAGCGACAACGAGCTGGCCGAACTGGAAGCGCTGGTTGCCCAACTCCAATCGCGCCGCCACGAGGGCTGAGCCATGGACACCACGATGCTGATCCCGATGTTGGAACGGCTGGGCTGGACCAGCCTGCAGACCGTGCTGCTGGTGGCCCTGGTGTATGGCGTATGCCGCGCGCTGCCGTCGCTGTCGGCGGCAACCCGCTGCCGCCTGTGGTGGCTGGTCTCGCTGCAGGCTGTGCTCGGCCTGTTCTGGAGCCAGCCGTTGCAGCTGGCCTGGTTGCCGGCGCCGCAGGCGGTGGCGATGAGCGCGACCGATGTGGCCGCCGACATGGTCTACCCGCTGGCCCCGGAGGCCTCGGCACAGCTGTTGGCCGCAATGCCGATGCCCGCCGCGGACGTGCCGGCGGTGGCATGGTGGGCCGTCGCACTGGCCACGCTGTGGATGTCCGGCGTGCTGCTGATGGCCCTGCGTACCTTCGGTGAGTGGCGTCGCTGCCGCGCGCTGCTGGCAGCGGCCTATCCCTGCGAGGACGAGGCGCTGGTGCAGGCCCTGCAGCTGGCCTCCGATGCGCACGGCGTGTGTCCTGCGCCGCGGTTGTGGATGAGCACGCAGGTGGACGCACCGCAGCTGGTCGGGCCGTTCCGCCCGGTGCTGCTGCTGCCGGCGGGCGACAACGCCCTGCAGGGCGACGCGCTGGACCTGGCCCTGACCCACGAACTGCAGCACCTGCAGCGGCGTGACCTGCAATGGGGCCTGCTGCCTGCACTGGCCCAGCACCTGTTCTTCTTCCACCCGCTGCTGCGCCTGTCGGTGCGTGAATATGCACAGGCGCGCGAGGAAGCGGTGGATGCAGCGGTGGTTGGCCAGCACGGTGCCAGCCGCCAGGCCTATGGCCGTCTGCTGCTGCAGCTGGGCGTGGCACCGCAGCCGCATCTGGGCGTGGCCAGTGCCGCACCGGATACCACCAGCCTCAAGCGCCGCCTGCTCTCGCTGCAGTCGCGCCGGTCCTGCCCGCGCATCCTGGCGATGGCGTTGACTGCGGTGGTGCTGGTGGTGGGCGTGGCGCCGATGCGGCTGGTCGCAGCGCCGGTGCCGCCGGCACCGCCCGCGCCTCCTGCGGCGCCGAAGGTCGTGCCGCCGCCGCCGCCGAAGGCTCCGAAAGCGCCGCCCGCACCGCCTTCGTCCGCGCGCGTTCCGGCCGTGCCGGTGGCGCCCGCGCCGCCCGCCGAGCCGGCTGATGTCGAGGCGTTGTCAGGTCCGGACGATGCGGATGTGGCGGTCGACGTGGATGCGGATGTCGATGTCGATACCGGCATGCAGTGAACACACGACCTCCCGCACCACTTCCATCACCACCTACGGCCGCCTGGACCTGGGCAAATCGCCGCCGGAGGCCTTCGTGCTGGTAGATGGCGATTCGACCTTCGCCAACGGCGGCATGGACGACGTGACGGTGGCCCGCAGACAGCTCGGCAAGGGCCCGGCGCTGTGGTTCCGCAAGGGCGACAAGCGCTACGTGGTGCGAGACCCGATGATGATCCAGAGCCTGCAGCGTGCCTACAGCGGCGCGGCGGATCTGGGCCGCCAGCAGAGCGAACTGGGCCGCCAACAGAGTGCGCTGGGTCGCCAGCAGGGCGAACTCGGCAGGCAGATGGGCGAGATGGGCCGCCTGCAGGGCGAGGAGGCGCGCCGCATGGCACTGGCCGCTGCCGAGGCTGCGCGCAGCGCGGTGGCCGCGCATGACATCAACCGCGAAGCGGCGGCAGAAGCGGCGAAGGCGGCGCGGGGCGCGACCAACGATGCGGCCATTGCACGTGAGGCTGCACGTGAGGCTGCTGCAGAGGCACGTCGTGCGATGCAGGAAGTGGACAACGAAACCGCGCGGGCCACCCACACCCGCGGCATGCAGCGCCTGGCCAGCCAGCAGTCTGAACTGGCCAGCCGCCAGGCGGCGCTGGGCAGCCGGCAGGCTGCGTTGGGTGAGCGTCAGGCACGCGTGCATGAGCAGGCGTCGCGGCAGGCGCAGCAGGTGATCGCGCGCGCACTGGCCAGCGGTAAGGCCGAGCGACTCTGACTGGTAGTGCCGGCCGCTGGCCGGCAATGTGGGGTGCCGGCCAGTGGCCGGCACCCACTGGGTTGATCAACCGCAGCTGGCGCGCTCGATCCGGTTCTGACCGTCCACCTGCACCGTCACGCGGTCCTGGCGGAAGTCCATGGTTACCGCCATGCCCGGCTTGACCACGCGCGCGTTGCGGGCACCGCTGTCGGCGACCAGTTTCTTGATGGTGGCCTCGTCGGCGGTCTTGCCGGTGAAGGCTTCCAGCGCTTCCGGCCTGCATTCGTGGGCGGCATCGGCCACCGGTGCCGGTGCGGCATCGTGGGTGGTGCTGCTGCCGGCGTGGCTGCAGGCGGCCAGCGGCAGGATGGCGAGCAGGGCAAGCGGATTGAGGCGCATCGTCGGGCTCCAGGCGTGGATGGTGGCGGCAGTGTCACCGCTGCCACCGTCAGGGCATGTCAACGCGGCCGTTGGCCATTACTGCCCGACCAGCGCCAGTGTTTCGCGCTCGCGCTGCTCCTCGCGCACCAGTCGCTGCAGCAGCAGGGCCAGGGTGACCACGTCCTGATGGTTGTGGTCGGCCACCCGACGCAGGTTCACCGCATCGCCGCCGCGCAGGAAACGCAGCCATGCGCCCGGGGCTTCGGAGCCAGGCAGGTCATCCTCGCGCACCACGCGCAGCAGCTGGCGCTCAATGGTGGACAGCTTGCAGTTCTCCCACGTGCCGCGATAGCGGCGGCGGGTCGGGTAGAGCAGGTCGACGTGATCCAGCGCGCTGATCGGGCAACGCTGGCGGGCCAGCCGGTAGCGCGTCTTCAGCAGCGGCGCATCGTAGCTGCGCCCGTTGTAGCTGCAGAACACGGTGGACGGCTGCAGCCAGCGGGCGAAGGTGGCCAGCATCGCGTCCTCGGCGGCCATCGTCGACATCAGCAACTGGCGGATGCGCAGGCCTTCGCCACGCTGCGGGCACACATGCCAGTCGGCGGCGCCGATCATGAAGGCGCGGGTGCCAGTGCCGCCGGCCAGGCCGGTGGTCTCGGTATCGAAGAACAGCAGGTCGCGCGCGGCGACGTGCTCGTGCTCGCGCCTGGCGAAAGCCAGGGAAAGCGGTTCCGCGGGAATCGATTGCGGCTGCAGCGACTCGATCAGGAACAGTCCCGGCGCGATTTCCTCGCCGGGGAGCTGGCGATCCTGGGCACTGGCGCGTGCCGGTGCGGCTCCACCACGCGAGCGCAGGCCGAGCAGGCGGTGCAGGCTGCCCACTTCCGGTCGACGCAACGGTGCGGCGGCCGTCACAGGCGCGGCAGCGCCGGTCGGCTTGTGGCGGATTTCCTGTTCGACCCAGGCGAACACCGAGCGCTCCGCCGGTGGCTGCCGTGCATCGTTGGCGGCTACCGGGGCCGGCGCCGGGGGGGGCGGCTCGGGTGCCACCGGCGTGACCGCTTTCGGGTCGCCGGCCTGCTTCCGCAGCAGGCGCAGCTTGTCCAGGCTCAGGCTCACGGTGCCAGCAGCTCCATCGGCTCGCGCGTGGTCACCACCACGTCGCGCACGTGCTGGCAGGCTTCTGCGTCGAACAGGTCGAGCACGCGCAGCGCCAGCGCGCGCGGCGAGGTTTCATCTTCCTCCTGTGCAGCCAGCACCGGGCCGACACAGGCCGGGCAACCGGCCTTGCAGTCGCAACGCTGCACCAGTTCGCGCGCGCGCTGCACCAGCTCGGCCTGGCGCTGCCACAGCGGCTCGCTCAGGCCAACGCCGCCAGGAAAGTTGTCGTACAGATAAACGGTCGGCACGAACTCCTGCAGCAGCTCCACCGCGCCAGGGTCGCCTTCGCTGCCGCGCAGCTGGCCACGGCCGCTCTGGTCGGCGATCGCGAACCAGGCACCATCGCCGTTGCCGACTGACTTCTGCAGATCGCGCGCATCGGCCATCACCGCCACGGTGGCGACGATGTGCAGGGCATACGCGGCGCCAAGGAAGCCATCCAGCGCATCCTGCTTGCTGGCGAACGCGCGCAGCAGCAGCGCCTGCGGCAGCTGCCACCACACCGCAGTGGTGTGCAGTTCCTGGTCGGGCAGGTTAACCGGCCCATAGCCGATGTTCTCGTGGGTGTAATAGCGGATCTTCTTGTAGCCGGCCACGCGACGCACCACGTGCACTTCGCCATGGTGCGAATCGCCACGGCCGGCCACGCCACCGTCGAAACGGTCCAGCACCTTGAGCTTGGTGAAGTCGATGCTGTCGGTGTAGTAATCCACATGGGTGCGGGTGACATAGGCCTTGCGGCCGTCCCAGTCCAGCGTCTCCACCTGGTAGGGCGTGGACTGCACCATGTGGATGGCGCCTTCGTACAGGGTGAGTGCGGCGGCGGAATAATCGACCTCGGCGATGATCTGCTGGCGGCCGTCGCTGCGGTCGACCACCACGAAGTTGCCGTCGGCCACCGCGCGCAGGCTCACCGCGTTGGCCGGATAGCTGTCGGCGATCCATTCCCAGCGCTCGCCTTCGCGGTGGATGACTTCGGTTTCGGCCAGCGCTTCCAGGAACACTTCCGGATCGATCGGGCCGAAGCCATCGCCAACCCGGAACGGCAGTTCGAAGGCTGCGCAGCGGATGTGGTCGAACAGGATCAGCGGCTGGTCAGGTGCAATGCGTGCATGTTCGGGCGAGGCCTCGGCGAAGAAGTCCGGATGCCGCACCACGTACTGGTCCAGCGGCTGCGAGCTGGCCACCATCACCCCCAGCGCGGGCTGCTGGCGGCGACCGGCGCGGCCGAAGCGCTGCCAGGTGGCGGCCACGCTGCCGGGATAGCCATTGAGAATGACCACGTCCAGGCTGCCGATATCCACGCCCAGTTCCAGCGCCGACGTGCTGACGATGCCGTCGATGTTGCCGGCGCGCATCGCACGCTCGGTCTCGCGGCGCTCGGTGGGCAGGTAGCCGCCACGGTAGGCGCGGATGCGCGGCGGCTTGCGCGGGTCGTGGTCGAAGATGTCCTTCAGGTACTTGGTCAGCACTTCGACCATCAACCGGGTCTGCGCGAACACCAGGGTCTTCAGCCCGGACTTGATCGCGATGCGCGCGATGCGGTTGCTCTGCGAGCGTGCCGAGGCGCGCAGGCCCAGGTCCGGATTGATCACCGGCGGGTTCCACAGCAGTACCTGTTTCGGTCCGCTGGGCGCACCGGATTCGGTGATCGCGGTGACCGGTGCCTCGATCAACGCCTCGGCATGCGCCTGCGGATTGCCGATGGTGGCCGAGCACAGGATGAACTGCGGTTGCACGCCGTAGAACGCGCAGATGCGCTTGAGCCGGCGCAGCACGTTGGTGACGTGGCTGCCGAACACGCCGCGGTAGGTGTGTACTTCGTCGATGACGATGTAGCGCAGGTTCTCGAAGAACTGCGCCCACTTGGTGTGATGCGGCAGGATCGCCTGGTGCAGCATGTCCGGGTTGGACACCACGATGTCGCCATGCAGGCGGATCGCCTGGCGCGCATCACCTGGGGTATCGCCATCGAAGGTGAAGGCCTTGACGCCCAGATCGCCGGCACGGTTGAGTTCCAGCAGCTCGGCCACCTGGTCCTGTGCCAGCGCCTTGGTCGGGAACAGGTACAGCGCCTTGGCCTTGTCCTGCATCGCCGCGCTGACCACGGGCAGGGTGTAGCACAGCGACTTGCCGCTGGCGGTGGGGGTGACGATGGCCACGTGCTCACCACGCTGGCTGGCCTCCCAGGCCTCGGCCTGGTGGCTGTAGAGCTGCTCGATGCCGCGTGCCTTCAGGGCCGCGGCCAGGGCCGGCGGTACCGCATCGGGAATGGGGGCGTAGCGGCCCTCGCGGCCGGGAATGGCAAAGCTGCCGGTGATGCGGTCCTGGTAGCGGCGCTGCAGGCGCGCGCTGAGCAGGGCGCCGTCACGGGCGGGCAGGCCATCGCGGGTGGCGAGCTTCTGCTCGGCATCGGCGGTGCGCTTGGCGAGTTCGTAAGCCATGGAAAGTGGAGCCGGGACGGATTGCGAGGGGTCACATGGCACCACATCCACGTCTCAGGATGTGAGACATCGCACACGGAGGGCGTGAACCGTTCAGTGCTCGCGTCCCGTGGCGCCGCCGCATCTCCCCTGGCTGAACAGCTGCCAGTGCAGCAACGAAATCTGAAGCCGGCATCCGTATCCTTGGGCGCTGGACGCAACCAACAGGGCGGATGGCTGTGGCACGACGTGGAACGCAGGGAGCACTCCTGGCCGGCATGCTGCTGGCCGGCATCGCGCAGGCGCAGCAGGCCGCGCCGGTGTCGGTGCCCGATCCTGCACCCGTTCCCCCTGCTGATGCCCCGGCAGCAGCCACCGCGCCGATCTCCACCGCCCTGCCGCAGGACAACGTCACCACCCTCGGCGAGGTGCGTGCACTCAAGCCCGACGACGAGCCGTTGGACCTGTACCGCTTCAAGAACCCGGTGAAGTTCGGCGACAACCGCTTCAGCCGCGACTGGAGCGAGCCACCGTCACCGGAGCAGGTCAGCATGGGCGGCGGCTACATCATGATGGGCGTGGTCAAGGGCGTGCTGGCGGCGGGTCGGGGCCTGAACAAGCTCACCGGTGGCCCCGACCAGATCCAGTCCGCCATCGCCCGGCCACCGCCTGAGCTCAGTCCCGAACAGCGGCAGCGTGCGCTGCGGTTCTCCCAGCAGCAGGATGCCGGTGATGCACCGCCGGTGAAGTAGGCCGGTATATCCTGCCGGTTCCTCAACCGATAGCGCTGCCATGTTCCTGCGTTCGTTCTGCCTGCTGGCTGCATTGCTGCCCGCGTCCGCCTTTGCTGCCGGCATCGCCGGTGATGGCGCGTGCCGCAATGGCGCGTTCCCCTCCGAACAGAGCCGGTTCGCGCTGGCGCGGGTGGTCGACGCACCGCGCCTGTATCTGCTCGGCGACATGGACGGGTGCCCCGCCAAGGGCGAACCGGCCTGCCGCCAGCGCAGCTATGTGGTCAACGGCGATACGGTGGTGACCGGTCGCGACCTTGGCCGCTACCGCTGTGCGTTCTTCCCGAACAAGGTGGGCGGCAGCGCCGGCTGGGTGGACCGCAGCAAGCTGCAGCCGTTGCCGGTGGCCGTGCCAACGCTGCAGGACTGGGTGGGCCACTGGAAAGACGGCGACAACGGCCTGCGCATCACCGTGCAGGGTGGACAACTGCATGTGGATGGCGACGCCTACTGGCCTTCTGCCAACCCCACGCCGGAACAGCGCCCGTATGGCCCGAACATGGGCCAGGTGGAAGCGCGCGCGACGCCGCGTGGTGCTGATGTCGAGTTCGTCGAGGACACGTGCCGGGTGCGCGTGCACTCGCTGGGCGAGGTGCTGATCGTGGCCGACAACAGCGAATGCGGTGGCATGAACGTGCGCTTCAACGGCGTGTACCGGCGCGCGGGGAAACGCTGAAGGACGCATGACGGAGGGGGTCAGAGCCCTGTCGTGGGCGAAAGGGATCCGACCCAGGGTCAGCGCCGCCGCTCCAGCCACCACAGCAGCGAGGCGCACACCGTGAACGCCAGCCACCAGGGCCAGCGCGAGCCCGGCACGGGCTGCATCATCGCCGTGTTCGTCGGCCCGCTGACGGCCAGCGCCCGCGTGGTTGCATCGATCATCGCCTGCTGGTGCAGTGCAGGTGCGGCCTTCGGGTCGAACACATAGCGCCAGACCGTGGTGTCGCCGTGCTGCAGGCGCTGCCAACCCGCCTCGCGCGGCCACCAGCCGGCGCAGCGCAGGGTCGACGTTGCGCCGTCGACGATCAGGGGCACGCTGTCTCCGCGCGCGTTGAAGACCTGCAGTGGCGCCTGCACGCCGCACAGCGCCTGCCGTTCGCCCGCCCAGCCGAGCGTCTGCGGCGACCACAGCGCATCACCGCTGCCCTGCGCGCGCGCCAGCGTGGCGACGACGCTGCTCCAGAGTTCACCGTGGCGATCATCGCGTCCGGCCAGCACCCAGCGCCAGCTGTCGGTGATCGGCAGCAGGCCGATGCGACCCTTGCCGGCAGCGCGCCAGCCGCCGACGGCCTTGCCCGACCCATCCCGCAGCAGGGCGTTGCTGCCTGGCGCCTGCAGCGCCAGTGCTTCCAGCGCGGGCAGGGGCGCACTGTGCGAGCTGCGGTCAGCCTCCTCGCCGTAGCCGGTCGGCAGCGTTCCGGCGGCGAGCGGGCCGCGTCGTGCGGCGAGGACCGCGCTGTCGCCATCGCCGGGAAGTTCGAGGGCGTGGCTGCTGCCATCGCCCTGCACTGGCAGGCCCAGATCGCGGAGGCGCTGGCGCGCGCCGGCTGCAGGTGCGCCTGCACTGCGCAACAGAACGCCAAGGCCGTCACGCAACGCCTGCCGCACGGCAGCCAGCTGGCCGGCACTCAATGCGGTCAGGCTGCGCTCGTCCAGCAGCAACAGATCGCTGCGCGCGAGTGACGCTGCATCCAGCGCGACCGCGCCATCCCCCACGCTGACACCTGCCCCGGTATCGGCCTGTACCTGCACGCGGATGCCGGTATCGGCGGCCCAGCGGCGCAGGTACTTCAGCTCCGGGCCCGGCGCACTGGCACGCACCAGCATGCGCAGCGGTGCCGCCGGCAGGGTCTGCTGCGGTACCGGCGCGCTGTCCACCACATGACCGCCGGCATCGAGCAGGCGCAGCTGGAACACGCTGCGGCCCTCGGCGCGGGCGATGCCGCTGAGCTGCACGTGACCGTCCTCGGCAACGTCCACGCGATCGACCACGCTGTCGGCGGGGTCAAGCAGTTCCGCCTTGGCCTTGGCGACGCCGCGCGCCTGTGCATGCACGTCGAAGCGTGCGCCGGGCGCGGTGTCGGCGGGTGGCTGCAGCGCGATCCACCCGCGCGTCGGAGCTACCGGCTGCCAGCGCACGTCGCGTGGCAGTACCGCGTCGCGGTCACGCGCGACCAGGCCGGCACCGACCAGCGTCAGCGTGGAAGCCGGATGCTGGCGCAGCGCCGTGGCCAGGTCCGGCACGCGCTGGCCCCCAGGCACATCGGCAGCCTCAGGCAACAGCAGCCGCGGGCCTGCGCTGGCCGGCAACGCGCCGGCCTTGTCGGCATCGATTCCCAGCACGACCAGGCCGACTGCGGGTTGCTGACCGGTGGGCGGGACCAGGCAGAAGTACAGCAGCGTGGCAGCGATCAGCTGCAGCGCAATCACGATCCACTGGCGGCCACGACGCGCGGCATTGCCACGCAGCTGGCGCACGCTGGCGATGACCACGATCAGGACGAGTGCCAGCGCAATCCACAGGTTCACAGCGGAGGCGTTCATGGCTGCACCTCCAGCGCATCAAGGTACCGCTGCCCCATCGCATCGGCGGCGTTGCGCCGCATTGCCTGCGGCAGGGGTCGCTGCAGCGCGCGCCATACCTGTGCGCGCAGGCGCTGGCGGCAGTCGCGGCAGCCGGGTTCGATGCGCAGCTGCTCGATGGCCGCGGCCAGGTCCAGCGCATCGGGCAGATAGGCGGCGTTGCGCTGCTGCCAGCTGGCGAGTGCGTCGAGGTCGGGCACGCTGGTGTCATCGCCGAGGCGCTGCCACGCTTCGACGATGGCCGGATCGGGCGGGATGCGGGCGGCCAACGGCAGTTCACGGCTGGCCAGCCCAGCGCGATCGCCGCCCAGCCGACGGCCTTCATCGATCGGCGGCAGCTCCGGCCCCACCCGCGCCAGATAGATGCGTTCGGCCTGCTGCACCTGCTTGATGAACCCCAGTGCCTTGTAGGCGAACGGCAGTGCCTGCTCCGGACGGCCCTGGCGCAGCTCGCCTTCGGCCGACCACATCTGGTCCAGCGCGGCCTTCAGCGTGGCGCGGGTCTGTGGGTCGAGCAGGGTCGCGGCCTCGGCATGGTCGTGGGTGTGGCCGTACTCCGACAGCACATCGGTGGCGCTGCCGAACACCGGTGGCGCATCGGCATTGGACGCCTTGCCGCCGTGGTCGTGGCCATGCGCGTCGTGCGCACCGGCCTCGGCGCCATGGTCGTGATCGTGTTCGTCGTCGTGGCCGTCTGCGGTCGGCGCATCGCTGGTGGGCAGGTCGCTGGTCGGCGGTGGCTTCGGTGCACCTTCGCTTTCTTCGCCCAGGAACTGGCCATAGCGTAGGCGCAGGATGCGCTGGTCGACACCGATCGCATCGCTGCGTTTCACGAAGTCCTCGGCGGCGAGGCTGCGTCGCTGCCGGATCAGCGCTTCGGCATCGATGATGATCTGCCGCTGGCTGCGGAAATAGGCCGGCAGGGTCTTCTTGATGCGGCCTTCCAGTTCGGCACCGAGTGCAACCTCGGCGCTGGGCAGGCGCAGGATCACGCTGCTGCTGCGCCCGGTCTGCGGTGTTGGCGCGTGGTTGTCGCGCACTTCCAGCTGGGCGATGACATCGTTGCCCGGTTGCGCGCCCAGCGCAGCCAGATCAAGCGTGTGGGCGAAACGCCGCGCGGTGGCTTCGCCGCTGCCGGCAAGCGTCACGCTGCGTTTCACGAAGGTGATGTTCTCACCGCTGCCCTGGGTGGAGGTGATCGACAGCGTTGCCTGCGCGGCTACGCCATAGTCGTCGGTGGCCTCGAAGCGCAACGACCACTGGCGTTGCCCGGGCGTGCCCAGCACCAGGCTGGCGGCCGGCTCCAGCACGCGTACGCCGGGCGCGCGGTCGGCGACCACGTCCAGACGATGCAGGTCGGTTCCGGCCAACGCCGGCTCGCTCACCACGCGGTACAGCACCGGCGTGCGCGCCACATCCTGTGCCTGCCACTGGCCATCATGTTCGTTCAGCGGCAACCGGCGACCATCGTGGAACTGCAGCCATGCCTTGTCCGGTGCGCGATCGAAGCGCAACGACCACGACAGCCGGCTGTCGGCGGCGACCTTGGCATCCAGTGCGTTCTGGGTGAGCGTGGCCTGGCCGGTATAGGCCGGCGCGTCGATGCGCATGCGGGTGGACTGCAGGTGCAGTGGGCCCGCGGCAGCCGTGCTGCCAGGCGCCGACGCACGGGCCGGCGC
Source organism: Stenotrophomonas maltophilia D457 (assembly GCF_000284595.1). Taxonomy (GTDB): domain Bacteria; phylum Pseudomonadota; class Gammaproteobacteria; order Xanthomonadales; family Xanthomonadaceae; genus Stenotrophomonas; species Stenotrophomonas muris. The sequence goes on from NC_017671.1 coordinate 103,604, forward strand.
GGAGCCGGGGCTGGAACGTGGCCAGCCGAATGCCAGCGCAACGATGGCCAGGCCTGCGATCCAGCACAGCGCCAATGCTCCACGCGGCCAGCGCGAACGCAGGTCCGGCATCGCGCGCTCCAGCGTCGCCAGCACATGCGCGCGCTGGCGCTGCTGCAGCGGATTGAGGGTAAGCGCATCGGCAAACAGCAGGTCGGCACTGTCCTCACTGGCGCCGCTGCCATCGAGCTGGCGCTGCAACCACTGCGGGTCCAGCTGGCGGGAACGTGCCGTGGCGAGCGCTGCGCAGGCAAGCAGGCCGATGGTGCCGACCACGCAGGCCATATCGAAGCCCGCCAGGCGCAGCGCCAGCACCGTTGCGGCCAGCGCCCACGGCAGGCCCAGCAGCAGGGTGACGAGCGCACGGCGGCGGCGCGCGTGCTGCCAGGCGAGCTGCAGGGTGATCATGCGGGCCCCCTGCGTCGGCGACTGCTGGCCATCCAGCGTTCCAGCGCAAACAGCAGCACGATGGCCAGCAGCAACCACGGGGTGAGCTTGCGCAGCGGCGGCGTTGCCGCAGGCAGTGCTGCCTGGCGGGGGGCCTGGTCCCGGGCATCGCCAAGGCGTGGCAGTGGAGGCGGCTGCAGAGCCAGCAGCAGCGCGCGTGGCAACTGCGGATCGCGCAGCGCAGCGTTGCCTGAGGCATCCCAGTCGCCGGGCAGAGACAGCAGGACACCGTGGCCGATGCGTTGCTGCCACAGCAGCGGGGTGCCCTCGGTGTTGCGCAGCAGGATGCTGGCCTCGGCGGCAGGCTTGCCGGCAGTCACTACACGTCCGCCGTCCTGCAGCCACGCCTGCCAGTTCGCCGGCAGTGCGCCAGTGCGGCTCCACACGCCGATCTCGCCGCGCTCGGGCAGCGCATCCGCCACCAGAGGCGCGAGCGGCGCCTGCCTGCCCCACGCGCGCTGCAGTGCATTCAACCAGTGCTGGACGGCGGCCGAAGCATCGCTGTGCACGCGCAGGCGCGGCAACGTTGCGGCACTCGGTTGCTCACTCACCGGTATCGGCTGCGGACGCCACTGCACCTCGCGCGACAGCTGCAGGCGTGCGCCGTCCAGGCCGGGCAGGGGATCGGGAACGTGCACGGTCAATGCGGTGCCCGCAGGCAGCTGTGCGTCCAGTTCGCGCAGCAGGCTGGGCAGGGAAGCCGTGGACGCGGGTGGCACTTGATCAATGGCCGGGAAGCCGGGCGCCAGCCAATGCCAGTTGCCCGCTTCGGCGGTGCCGCGTAGTGCGGTCGCGTCCAGCCCTGGGGCTACGACCGTCCACGCAGTGGGGGCTGGCGCAGGCCCGGTCAATGCAGGTCGTGCCAGCAGCAAGGCCAACGCGGCAAGCAACAGCAGGCGCACCAGCAGCAACGGCCAGTCATCGAAGCGGATGCGCTGGCGCGGCCGGATCTGTGCACGCAGCCAGCGCAGCGCGGCGAAATCCAGCGGTGTGTACGGATGGCGGCGGGCGAGGTGGATCAGCAGCGGCAGCAACCCTGCAGCGAGCGCGGCCAGGCCCAACGGGAACAGCAGGGTCATGCGCCGCCCCTGCGGCCAAACAGTGCCTGCAGTGGTTGGTCCAGCGGCTGGTCGAGCCAGCCAGTGGCACTGGCGATGCCGCTGGCCTGCAGGCGCGACTGCAATGCGTTGCGTGCGTCAGCGAAGCGTTGCAGGTAGTCGGTGCGGATCGCCGCGCCATCGCCCAGCAGTTCCTCGCCGGTCTCCGGATCGCGGAAGCGATGGCCTGCGTCGAAGGGAAAGTCACGCTCGTCGGCGGTGAGGATCTGCAGCAGTGCCACTTCGCGGCGTGCGCTGGCCAGTCGTTCCAGCAGCACAATGCCGGCCTCGTCAAAACCGTCGCCGATCGCCAGCAGCAGGTCGCCCGGGCGCACGCGCTCCCACAGCGGGCGCAGGCGATCGGCCACAGGCCAGCCGCCACGCGCCTGCAGCGCATGCAGTTGCAGGTGCACGCGATCACGCTGGCGTGCGCCGTTCGCTGCGGGCACCAACTGCAGTCCATCGCCATTGATCGCCAGCAGGCCGAAACGGTCGCCCTGCTGCAGGGCCAGTTCCACCACGCAGGCGGCCACACCGCGCATGTGGTCCAGGCGGGTGCGCTGCGGTGCCGCGCGATCGGCCTGGCCGGCCGAGGCGGTGGCATCAAGCAGCAGCCAGACCGTGATCGGGCTTTCGCGTTCGGATTCGCGCACGAAGAAGCGGTCCGAGCGTGCATACAGCTTCCAGTCGATCTGGCGCAGCTCATCGCCTGGTTCGTAGGCACGGTACTGGGCGAATTCGAGGCCGGCACCGCGGCTGCGGCTGGCGTGCTGGCCGATGCCACTGGCGCCGCTGGCCAGGCGTGGCCGCACGCGGAGCGTGCGCAGGCGCGCACGCAGTTCCGGTGGCAAGGTCAGCGGGGTACCGGCGTTCACGCGTGGCTCAACCCGGGAACGGCACGGCCTGCAGCAGGGCGGCGACCACGTCGTCGGCACGCTTCTGCTCGGCCTCGGCGGCGAACGACAGCAGCAGGCGATGACGCATCACCGGCGCGGCCAGTGCCTGCACATCCTCGCGGGTGGCGGCAAAGCGGCCCTGCAGTAATGCGCGCGCTTTTGCCGCCAGCACCAGCGACTGTCCGGCGCGCGGGCCCGCGCCCCACTTCACCCACTGGTTGATCGCGGCGGGTGCGCCTTCGCCTGGGCGGCTGGCGCGCACCAGGCGGGTGATCCAGGCCAGCACATCCGGGCTGACATGCACCTGGCGTACGGCGGCCTGCAGCGCGATCACCGCCTCTGCATCCATCACCTTCGGCACCGCGTCGGTGGCGCCGCCGGTGGTCTGTTCCAGGATCTGCCGCTCCTCGTCCTCGCTGGGGTAATCCACCAGCACGTGCAGCAGGAAGCGGTCCAGCTGCGCTTCCGGCAGTGGGTAAGTGCCCGCCTGCTCGATCGGGTTCTGTGTGGCCAGCACGAAGAACGGCGCCGGCAGTGCGTAGGTGGTGCCGGCGTAGCTGACCGTGCGTTCCTGCATCGCTTCCAGCAGTGCGGCCTGGGTCTTGGGCGGGGTGCGGTTGAGTTCGTCTGCCAACAGCAGGTGGGTGAAGATCGGGCCCTGCTGGAAACGGAAATGGCGATGGCCGGTGCCGTGGTCTTCCTCCAGCAGCTCGGTGCCGAGGATGTCGCTGGGCATCAGGTCGGGGGTGAACTGCACGCGCCGGAACTGCAGTTCCAGCGCCTGCCCGAGCGAGCGCACCAGCAGGGTTTTGCCGAGCCCGGGCGCGCCTTCCAGCAGGCAGTGGCCGCCGGCCAGCAGGCCGATCAGCAGCTGCTCGACCACGGTGTGCTGGCCCACCACGGCGCGTGCAAGCGCGGCGCGCAGCGCATCCAGGCGTGGCAACAGGGAATCGAGGTCGGGGGAAGTCATGGGCGTGCCGGTCCTATCAATTGTTCAACGCGTACATCACGATGTTGACGCCGAAGCGGGTGTTGTCTTCGGCCAGGAAACGCTTGTTGCGCCAGTCGTAGTCCCACTCGCAGCCGTAGTCCTTGTTGCTGTAGAGCAGCCCCAGGCGGCCATCGACCTCGATGCCCTTCAGGTAGTCGTGCACCAGGTCGTCGCCCCAGCCGTTGAGTTCGAAGCTGGTGGCCGGCGGGCCATCGGGGAAACGGAAGAAGCTGCGGTACAGCGGGTGGCTGTTGGGCAGCTTCTGCAGTGCCCTGGGACCAAACAGGCGGCCCATCTGTGCCTCGAACGAGGTGGCGAACAGCCCATCGATATCGTGGTTGCAGTCGTCGACGAAGACGAAGCCGCCATTGCGCACATAGCGCACGAAGTTCTGCCGCTCGGCGGCATTGAACTCCACCAGCGTGTGGCCGGCCAGGTAGCAGAACGGCGCTTCCAGCATGCGCGGGTCGGCCAGTGCCACCACGTGCTCCTGCGGGTCCACGCGCAGCGAGGTGTAGTCGATCAGCGAGGTGATCAGGTTGGACGGCATGCGCGCGTCCACGTCCCAGTCACCGGAGTCGTACTGCAGGCGGGTGAACCAGAAGTCGTAGCGCGAACTGCGCGGGCCTGCCTGTGCCCAGGCCGGCAGCGCCGCCGCCGAAGCGGCAGCGGCCAACCAGCGCAGGCAGGCCCGGCGATCCATCAGACGGCGTCGGACAGCGAGGTGAAGGTGAAATCGCGCAGCTTCATCGGCGGGATCATCATCACGTAGCTGGACTCATCACCGGCCACACGCACCGGCTTGCCCAGCTCTTCGATGTTGTTGAGCATGATCACCGGCGACTCGTTGAAGCGGAAGTTCTTCACCGGGTGCTTGATCTGGCCGTTCTCGATGTAGAAGGTGCCGTCGCGGGTGAGGCCGGTCAGCAGCACCGTCTGCGGATCGACCATGCGGATGTACCAGGTACGCGTGACCAGGATGCCCTTCTGGGTGCCACGCACCAGCTCGGCGGTGCTTTTGTCGCCACCGCTCATCAGCAGGTTGCCCGGCGAGGCCTTGGCGGTCTTGCCCTGCTTCTGCGCCCAGAAGCGCGAGTAGTCCAGGTTGGCGATCTTGCCGTTCTCGATGATGGCCATGCGCTCGCGCGGCAGGCCTTCGTTGTCCCACGGCAGCACCGGTGCGTCCGGATGCCACGGATCGGCGATCATGGTCACGCGCGGGTCGTAGACCTGCTCGCCCAGCTTGTTGCCACCACCCTTCTTCGACAGGAAGCTGCGGCCTTCATCGGCCGAGCGCGCACTGAAGAAGTTCATCATGAAGCTGATCAGGCCTGCCGCTGCGGCCGGCTCCAGGATCACCGTGTACTTGCCCGGTTCCAGCGCCTTGGCTTCGGCCGACTCGGTGGCCTTGCGCATGGCGATGCGGATGTCCTGGTCGGCCTTGAAGTCGGCCGCATCCTTCAGGTTGCGGCCGACCCAGCCCGAGCCGCGGCCATCTTCAGTGCGCACGGTGCAGGTGTAATCGAAGTTGGTGGTGCGCTGGTAGGCGAAGTTGCCGTTGCTGTTGGCGGTGGCCTGGAAGCCCTGGCCGTCCTCGAGGAAGCCGGCGGCGATCAGGCCGTGGCCACGGCACGGGGCGATCGAATCGGCGGCGACCTTGGCACGGAACGCCGGATCGATGGCAGCAGTGGATTCGCTGAAGGTGGGGCTGGCGCGGTAGCTCTGCTTGCCGATGGCCGGCATGAACTCCGGATTCTCCGGGGCCAGGCGGGCCAGGTCTTCGGCACGGCGCACCACGCGTTCCAGCGCGGCATCGTCGAACTCGTTGATCGAGGCGGTGCCGACGCGCTTGCCGAAGGCGACGGTGACCGCCAGTTCGGTGTTGTCGACGATGCCACTGGTGGAGACATTGTTCAGCGCGAAACGGATATTTCCGCTGATCGCGCCGGCCAGCACGGCGGTGCACTCGTCGGCCTTGGACAGGGCGATGACCTTGTCGAGGATGGCCTTGGCCTGGGCTTCGGTGAAGATACTCATGGTGTAAGGGCTCCTGACCGGTCAGCCGAGGCTGCGTGCGGTGTTGATGACGTTGATGCCGTTGAAGCGCGCGGTGGACGAGCCGTGCGAGACCGCCGAGACCTGTCCCGGCTGGCCCTTGCCGTCGAAGAACGAACCGCCCAGGCGGTAGTCGCGTTCGTCGGCCACGGCGGTGCAGGCGTTCCAGAACTCCGGCGTGCGGATCTGGTAAGCCACGTCTTCCAGCATGCGGGTGATCTGGCCGTTCTTGATCTCGTAGAACAGCTGGCCGCCGAACTGCGCGTTGTAGCGCTGCTGGTCGATCGAGAACGAGCCATCACCGATGATGTAGATGCCGTTCTCCACGTCCTTGATCAGGTCCGGCACGCTCAGCGGCGTCTTGCCCGGTGCCATCGACACGTTGGCCATGCGCTGGAACTGCACGCTGGACCACGAGTCGGCATAGCAGCAGCCGTCGGACTCGGTCTTGCCGAGGATGTGGGCCTGGTCGCGGATGGTCTGGTAGTCCACCAGCTTGCCGTTGCTGATCAGGTCCCAGCGCTTGCACTTCACGCCTTCATCGTCGTATGCCACCGCGCCGAGGCTGCCGGGCTGGGTCTTGTCGGCGAAGATGTTGACCAGCTCGCTGCCGTACTGGAAATGCTGTTCGCGCTTGTCCAGGGTGGCGAAGCTGGTGCCGGCGTAGTTGGCTTCGTAGCCGAGCACGCGGTCCAGTTCCAGCGGGTGGCCGATCGACTCGTGGATGGTCAGCCAGGTATGCGACGGATCGAGCACCAGATCGTACTTGCCCGGCTTCACCGACGGGGCCTTCAGCTTTTCCTGCGCCTGCCGGGCGGCGGCGATGGCGTCTTCCTTCATGTCGTAGGAAGAACTGTAGTTGACCACGCCATTCGGGCTGACCACCTTGCCGGCGGCGGCGCCGTCCAGGTACTCGTAGCCCAGGCCCATCGGCGAGGACAGGCCCGAACGGGTGCGGAACTTGCCGCTGCTCTTGTCGATGGCGGTGACCGTCATCGGCGCCCAGATGCGGTGCACGTCCTGGTCGATATAGGAACCATCGGTGGAAGCAAAGTACTTCTGCTCGTTGACCAGGAACAGCATCGAGTTGACGAAGCTGGCACCAGCGCCCATTGCGGCAGCGTTGACGTCCAGCAGCAGGCCGACCTTGTCCTTGATCGGCACCTCCATCGCATTCTTGCGGATCGGCGTGCGCCAGCTCACCTCACCCACGCCCGGCGCCTTGGCCAGCTGCACCGGTGCGGTCTGCACGCCGGCATTGGCCTTGGCGATGGCCGCCGCCTGCTGCGCGGCTCTGGCTACGTCGGCGGTACCCAGTGCGTTGGTGGCGGCAAAGCCCCAGGCGCCGTTGACGATCACGCGGATGCCCACGCCGGTGGACTCGGTGTTCACCACGTTCTGCACCTTGTCCTCGCGGGTGATCACGAACTGCCGCAGGTAGCGGCCGATGCGCACGTCGCAGTAGGTGGCACCGGCGCTGCGCGCCGCCTGCAGCGCCGCGTCAGCCAGGCGCTTCTTCAATGCCGGGTCGAGGCTGGACTGCAGCTGCTCGGCGGCGATCACCTTGCCGAAGAAGGAGGGCACGATCAGCCCGCCCGCGGTAAGCCCGGTCAGGGCCAGGAAGTCACGTCTTTGCAAGGCTGCTCTCCATGTCGAAGGATGGGTGGCTCAAGCGCCGAGACTGCGCGCGGTGTTGATGATGTTGATGCCGTTGAAGCGGGTGGTGGACGAACCGTGCGAGACCGCCGAGACCTGGCCGGGCTGGCCCTTGCCGTCGAAGAACGAACCGCCCAGGCGGAAATCGCGTTCATCGCAGATGGCCGTGCAGGCATTCCAGAATTCCGGCGTGCGGATCTGGTAGGCCGCATCCTCGACCATGCCGGCGATCTTTCCGTCCTTGATCTGGTAGTACAGCTGGCCACCGAACTGCGCGTTGTAGCGCTGCTGGTCGATCGAGTACGACCCCCGGCCGTGGATGTAGATACCGTTCTCCACGTCCTTGATCATGTCCTCGACGCTGAGCGGCTGCTTGCCCGGCGCCAGCGAGACATTGGCCATGCGCTGGAACTGCACGCTGGACCAGGAATCGGCGTAGCTGCAGCCATGCGATGCATCGCGGCCGAGGATATGGGCTTCATCGCGGGTGGCCTGGTAATCGACCAGGATGCCGTCGCGCACCAGGTCCCAGCGCTGGGTCTTGACGCCCTCGTCGTCGTAGCCAACCGCACCGAGGCTGCCCGGCTGGGTCTTGTCGGCGAAGAAGGTGACGATGTCGCTGCCCCAGCGGAAACCCGCATCGCGCTTGTCCAGCGTGGCGAAGCTGGTGCCGGCGTAGTTGGCTTCGTAGCCGAGCACGCGGTCCAGCTCCAGCGGGTGGCCGACGTTCTCGTGGATGGTCAGGAACAGGTTGGACGGGTCCAGCACCAGGTCGTACTTGCCGGGCTTCACCGACGGCGCCTTCAGTTTCTCGCGCGCGTGGCGGGCGGCCGCAATGGCGTCCTCGACCGGGTCGTAGGAATCGCGGTAAGCGGTGATGCCACCGGGCAGGTGCACCTTGCCGCGCGCATCGCCATCGAGGAACTCATAGCCCATGCCCATCGGCGAGGACAGGCCGGCGCGGGTGCGGAACCTGCCGCTGGCCTTGTCGATGGCGGTGGCGGTGAACGGCAGCCAGATGCGATGGATGTCCTGGTCGATGAACGAGCCATCGCTGGAGGCGAAGTACTTCTGTTCGTTGACCAGGAACAGGGTGGAATTGATGTAGTCGGCGCCCGCATCCAGCGCGGCGGCATTGAGGGCCAGCAGCAGTTCGACCTTGTCCTGGATCGGCACCGCCATCGCGTTCCTGCGGACCGGGGTCTGCCAGCGCACCTCCCCGACCGGCGGCGTCGGCGCCAGCTGCACCGGCCGGGTCTGGATGCTGGCGTTGGCGCGGGCGATCGCGGCCGCCTGCTCGACCGCAGCGCGTACGGCGGCCTCGGTCTGCTGGTGGGTGGCAGCGAAGCCCCAGCCCCCGTTGACGATCACCCGCACGCCCACGCCGGACGATTCGCGGTTGGTCACGTTGCCGACCTGATGCTCGCGGGTGATGACCGACTGGTTGAGGTAGCGGCCGATGCGCACATCGCAGTAGCTGGCCTTGGCCGTGCGTGCGGTGGCCAGCGCCACGTCCGCCAGGCGCCTGCGCTGGAGGGTGTCGACCGGGGCGAGCAGTTGCTCGGCGGCGATGGCACGGGAATGCGGCAGCAGCAGGCCCGCCAGGCCCAGACCGGAAAAAGCCAGGAACTCACGTCGTTGCACAGCGTTTCTCTCTCTCGCTTGCGTGCGGCCGGCAACGGGCCGAGCCGATCACGTCAACCACTCGACTTTCGCCAGCGCGGGGCATCCGGGCAAGTGACTGCAGTCATGGTTGGGGGTGTTTCGGCAGGGCTTGCAGCCCTGCACCTGCTCAGAGCCGGAGCAACAGCCACAGCAACAGCGGGCTTGCTGGGGGATGGCGGGGCGGTGTGGGTGGGCAGGGCACGCCGTTAACCCCCCTCCGGGGTCCGGCCCAGCCGCTGGCGGCTGTGCGTTCGGGCGCTTGCGAAGCAGTGCTTCGCAAGCAAAGCGCCCTCACCCCTGGGGGCTCGATGGCGCCATCCATGGCGCCAACGGTCCTGTCCACCCACACCGCCCCGCCTCTGACAGATTCCGTGCGCTGCTGGTAGGTGTCGACCTTGGTCGACACATCTGTCAGATATCGAATGAAATTCGGGGTCAGATCCGTTTTCCTGCGGAAAACGGATCTGACCCCAAGAGTGTTTCCGACAGATCGCGGCCAACTGTCGAAGGCGGGGTGGGTCCGGTGGCAGGGGCGTGAGCGCCATGGATGGCGCGACCGAGCCTCCATGGACGGATTTACGGCGTCCCCTGCCACCGGATCCACCCCGCCATCCCTCAGGAAGCCCGCTGTTGCTGTTGCTTTGGCTGTTGCCGTTGCTGTGGCTTGAAGCAGGTGCAGGGCGCAGCCCTGCTCGGAACACCCCCCTCGTGCACAATGGGGCCGACCCCGCCCGGACACCCTCCTGATGTCGAGCAAGCCGTATTCAGAAGCCTGCGAGCGCAACCGCGAACCGATCGCCGCCGCACTCGACCCGTGGATGGGCGACCGCCATCGGGTGCTGGAAATCGGCAGCGGCACCGGCCAGCACGCGGCCTTCTTCGCCGAGCGTTGGCCCTGGCTGCGCTGGCAGCCCAGCGACCATCCGGACCATCTGCCCGGCATCGAGGCCTGGCGCGCGGAAGCGGCGCTGCTGAACCTGCTGCCGCCGGTGGCGCTGCAGGTGGAACTGCCACCGGCGCCTGGGCTCAGCCTGCCACAGAGCAGCACGTTCGACGCCGCGTTCAGCGCCAACACGCTGCACATCATGAGTTGGGCGCACGTGCAGGCGTTGTTCGCCGCGCTGCCATCGGTGCTGCGTCGCGGCGCGCTGCTGGCGGCGTACGGCCCGTTCAACTACGGCGGCCGCTACAGCAGCGACAGCAACGCGCAGTTCGATGCCTGGCTGAAGGCGCGCGACCCTCGCAGCGGCATCCGCGATAGCGAAGCGGTGCAGGCGCTGGCCGCCGACCACGGATTCACCCGCCTGGGGGATGTGGCGATGCCGGCCAACAACCGCCTGCTGCTGTGGCGGTTGGGGTAAACCATCGGTAGTGCCGGCCGCTGGCCGGCAACCGATTGCCGGGATGAATGCCGGCCAGCGGCCGGCACTCCCTTCAGGCCACCTGCACGATATGCAGCGCCTTCGGATTGCGCCACTGCGCCAGCAGGGCCGCTTCGCGCGCCTTGGCCTGCTCGAAATGCGCTTCCTTGACGTGGCCGAAGCCGCGGATGTGCTCGGGGATGCTGGCAATCTCCACCGCCAGAGCCAGGCGGTCGTCATCCAGGCCGTCCAGCAATACCTGCACGGTGGCCTCGTAATCGCCGATCAGCTTGCGCTCCATGCGGCGTTCCGCGGTGCGCCCGAATACGTCGAAGCGGCCGCCACGCAGGAACTTCAGCCTGGCCAGCAGGCCGAAGGCCTTGAACATCCACGGGCCGTATTCCTTCTTCAGCAACCGGCCCTGCTCATCCTTCTTGGCGAACAGCGGCGGCGCCAGGTGGAAGCGCAGCTGGTAATCGCCCTCGAACTGCTGCTGCAGGCGGCGCTGGAAGTCGCCGCTGGTGTACAGGCGGGCCACTTCGTACTCGTCCTTGTAGGCCATCAGCTTGAACAGGTAGCGGGCCACGGTCTCGGTCAGCGCAGTGGAGCCGCCGATGCGCTCGGCTTCGGCGGTGCGCACGCGCTCGACCAGGCGGCGGTAGCGGTTGGCGTAGGCAGTGTCCTGGTACTCGACCAGGAACGCGGCGCGGCGCTCGATCATTTCATCCAGCGAGCGCGACAGGCGGGCGTCATCCAGCGGCAGGAACGCCACGTCGCCACCGTGCGAGGGCAGGCCGCGCAGTTCGCGTTCGTCGCCGGTGTTGCGCGGTGCCGCAGTGGCACCCCATTCATTGCCCTCCCACTCGCCTGGCGGCAGCGGATGCAGCGGGCCCGGGGTGGATTCGGCATCGGTGTGGCGGTTGCGCACCAGGCCGGCGGCCTGCTGCACGGCCTGCGGATCGACCACGGCCAGGCGGCCCCACGCAAAGGCCTGCTGGTTCATCGCCACGGCGGCGCCATTGAGCTCGATGGCGCGCATCAGTGAGTCGAACGACAGCGGCACCAGGCCCTGCTGCCAGGCGTAGCCGAGGATGAACAGGTTGGCGGCGATGGCATCGCCCAGCAGCGCGGTGGCCAGCTGGGTGGCATCGAGCAGCAGTGGTTCCTGGCCGCCCAGTGCCACGCGCACGCCGGCGATGATGTCGGCGGCGGGGAACTGCATGTCCGGACGGGTGGTGAACGTGCCCGGCATCGCTTCGTAGGTGTTCAGCACCACCTGCGAACGGCCGGCGCGCACCTTCGACAGCGCCCAGTAATCGTTGACCACCACCATGTCGCAGCCCAGCACCAGGTCGGCTTCACCGGCGGCGATACGCACGGCGTGGATGTCTTCAGGGCGACGGGCAATGCGGATATGCGTGGTCACCGCGCCGCCCTTCTGCGCCAGGCCGGTCTGGTCGAGCACGGTCGCACCCTTGCCTTCCAGGTGGCCTGCCATGCCCAGCAGCGCGCCAATGGTCACCACGCCGGTACCGCCGACGCCGGTGATCAGGATGTTCCAGGGCTGTTCCAGGCTGTCGCGAAGGGTCGGTGCCGGCAGGTTGTCCAGCAGCGTGGACGCATCGCGCTTGCTGCCCTTGCGCGGCTGGCCACCGTGCACGGTGACGAAGCTCGGGCAGAAGCCGTTCACGCAGGAATAGTCTTTGTTGCAGTTGGACTGGTCGATCTCGCGCTTGCGCCCGAACTCGGTTTCCTTCGGCAGCACCGACACGCAGAAGCTCTTCTTGCCGCAGTCGCCGCAGCCTTCGCAGACCAGCGAATTGATCAGCACCCGCTTCTGCGGGTCTTCCAGCTTGCCGCGCTTGCGGCGGCGGCGCTTCTCGGTGGCGCAGGTCTGTTCGTAGATCAGGATCGAAACACCCTTCACTTCGCGCAGGCGCTTCTGCACTTCGTCCAGCTCGCTGCGGTCATGGAACTCGACGTCGCTGGGGAAGTGCTCGCGCTGGCCGGTCCACTTGCCGATGTTGTCCGACAGCACCACGATGGTGTGGATGCCTTCGGCGCGCATCTGCTTTGCGATGTCCGGCACGCTCAGCGGACCGTCCACCGGCTGGCCGCCGGTCATCGCCACCGCATCGTTGTAGAGGATCTTGTAGGTGATGTTGACGCCGGCAGCGACCGCCTGGCGGATCGCCAGCGAACCGCTGTGGAAGTAGGTGCCGTCGCCGAGGTTCTGGAACACGTGCGGGGTATCGGTGAACGGCGCCTGCCCGGCCCAGGTCACGCCTTCGCCGCCCATGTGGGTGAAGGTGTCGGTGCTGCGGTCCATCCAGGTCACCATGTAATGGCAACCGATGCCGGCCAGCGCACGCGAGCCTTCCGGCACGTTGGTGGACGTGTTGTGCGGGCAGCCGGAGCAGTAGTGCGGCACGCGCGGAAAACTGGCGCGCGGCAACGCAAGTTCGGCTTCCTTCTCCTGCATCCACTGCAGGCGCTGCTCGATCGATGCGTTGTTGAAGAACTTCTGGATGCGGCGACCGATCACGCCGGCGATGGTGGCCGGGGTAAGTTCACCGGTGGACGGCAGGATCCACTCACCGCTCTCGTCGTACTTGCCGACGATGGACGGGCGCTGGCCCCAGCTGGCCGGCCAGTTGAAGAACTGTTCCTTCATCTGGCGCTCGATGAAGGCACGCTTCTCCTCCACCACGATGATGTCTTCCAGGCCCTGCGCGAAGCGCGCGATGCCCTGCGGCTCCAGCGGCCAGGTCATGCCGACCTTGTACACGCGGATGCCGATGTCGGCGCAGGCGGCTTCGTCCAGGCCCAGGTATTCCAGCGCCTGCAGCACATCCAAATAGCTCTTGCCGGTGGTGACGATGCCCAGCCGCGCGCGCGGCGCGTCCATCACCACCTTGTCGATGCCGTTGGCGCGGGCGAACGCCTGTGCAGCCTTCACCGCATAGCGGTGCAGGCGCATTTCCTGGTCCAGCGGCGGGTCCGGCCAGCGGATGTTGAGGCCGCCCGTAGGCATTTCGAAGTCTTCCGGCAGCACGATGCGGCGCGCCATCGGATCGACCTCGACCGAGGCCGACGATTCCACCGTCTCGGCGATCGTCTTGAAGCCGACCCAGCGGCCGGTATAGCGGCTCATCGCCCAGCCCAGCAGGCCCATGTCCAGGATGTCCTGCACGCCGGCCGGATTCAGCACCGGCATCATCGCGCTGACGAACTCGTCCTCGCTGCCATGCGGCAGGGTTGAACTGCGGCAGGCGTGATCATCGGCGGCCAGCGCCAGCACGCCGCCATGGCGCGAGGTGCCGGCGGCATTGGCGTGCTTGAACACGTCGCCGCAGCGGTCCACGCCTGGGCCCTTGCCGTACCACATGCCGAACACGCCCTGCACGTTGGCGCCGGGGAACAGGTTGGTCTGCTGGGTGCCCCACACCATGGTGGCGCCCAGGTCCTCGTTCAGGCCGGGGGTGAACTTCACCTTGGCCGCGTCCAGGTGCTTGCGCGCGCGCCACAGCTCCAGGTCAAAGCCGCCCAGCGGGCTGCCACGGTAGCCACTGACGAAACCGGCGCTGTCGATGCCTTCGTGCGCGTCGCGCAGCCGCTGCATCAACGGCAGTTTCACCAGCGCCTGCACGCCACTCAGGTAGATCCGCCCCTCGTTGCGGGTGTACTTGTGGTCGAGCGTGTAGTCACGGTCGATCAGGTCGGCGGAAGAGGGCGAAGTGAGTTGCGCGGTACTGGTCATGGCTGGCCCGGTCAGGATCGGCTGGCACCGGCCGCGTGCAGGCACGCGGCGGGAAAGGCGCGAATTGTAGCAGCGAGGCCCGACCGGCCCGGCACTCGCGCCGGCGGCCATGCTGGGGTTAGGATCGGGGAGAGAGAGGGAGGCTGCGGTTGCGGCCTGGGGAGAAGGGATGTCAGTTGCAGCAAAGATCCTGGGCAGCATGTTGCTGGTCTCGGGAACGGCCCCCGTGTGGGCCGCGCCGGCGGTGCCGGCACCACAGGAGTTCTACTTCGACAGCGATGCGGCCGCCGTGCCCATGATCGTGGTCCAGTCCGACGGGGATGCGCTGGTGGCGCAGCTGCTCAAACAGCGCGAGCGCGGCCGGCGTACCGTGGAGGCCACCGTGCAGCTGGCGTCGGTGGCCATTGCGCAGGGCCGCACCGAGCTGGGTGAACAGCTGTATCGCGAAGCACTGAAGGATGCGCCGGTGCAGGGCAGCCTGGGCCGTAGCGTGCGCTGGAATTACGGCTGGGACCTGCTGCGTCAGGGCCAGCCCGAAGCCGCCCTGGAGCAATGGCAGGCCGCTGCCGGTGGTTCGCTGAGCAAGCCGGGCTGGCTGCCACCCACCTATGCGCTGGCGCTGTGGCGGGCCGGGCAGAAGCAGGAGGCGGTGCAGTGGTATGCCGCAGCGGTGCGTACCGAGCCGACGCAATGGAGCGACAGCAGCCGCTTTGCGCAGTTGTTGCCGTTGTGGCGTGACGACGAGCGCGCCTCGCTGGCGGAAGTGCAGCAGGCCTGGGCGGCCGCGCCGCCGGCCTGGCCCTGAGGGAGGGGGGGGGCCGGGTTGCACCCGGCACCCGCAGAGGCAACGGCTGGAGCAACTGCAGCAGCCGAAGCAACAGCGGGCTTCCTGCGGGATGGCGGGGCACTGTGGGTTTGCGGGGCCGCCGTAAACCCATCCATGGGGGCTTGGTCGCCGCATCCATGCGGCTCACACCCCGCAAACCCACAGTGCCCCGCCTTCGACAGGTTCCGGCGGCTGTTGGTAGGTGTCGACCTTGGTCGACACGGTAGGTCCACGCCATGCGTGGATGAAATTGCCAGGGATAGAAATCGAACTGGGGTCAGATCCGTTTTCCTCTGGAAAACGGATCTGACCCCAGGGCCTCAAGAGCAGCCAGCCAACCGCTTTTGCTTTTGCTTCTGCTCTTTTTCTTTCTTCCACGTGGCTGATCGCCAACCGCAGCTGTTGCTTTCAGCAACCAGCCACGAGGGGCTGCGCCGTTCGCCGGAACCCCTCAATCGTCCGCGGAAACCGTCCGCCCCGACGCCCATGCCCGCAGTGCCTCTACCTGCTCGGCCATCAGCACCGACAGCGGCCGCGTCGCACGGATCTCGTTCATCAGCAGCTCGGTATCCAACGGCCGGCCTTCGGCGTGCGCCGCATACAGCCCGGCCACGATCGCCTGCTCGATCTCGGCGCCGGAGAAGCCATTGGCCGCGGCCGCCAGCGCCGGCAGCGCGAAGTCGTCGCCGTTGAGCTGGCGTCGCCCCAGGTGCAGCCGCAGCAGCTCCACACGCACCTCAGGCGTGGGCAGGTCGACGAAGAAGATCTCGTCAAAGCGGCCCTTGCGCAGCAGTTCGGCCGGCAACTCGTGTACCTGGTTGGCGGTGGCGACGATGAAGACCGGCGCCTTGCGTTCGGCCATCCAGGTCAGCAGGTAGCCGAGCACGCGGCGGGATACGCCACCGTCCTCGCCACCGCTGGCCAGGCCCTTCTCGATCTCGTCCATCCACAACACGCAGGGCGCCAGCTGCTCGGCCGAGGCCAGCGCCTGGCGCAGGTTGGCCTCGGTCTCGCCGTGGTACTTGTTGTACAGCGCGCCCACGTCCAGGCGCAGCAGCGGTACGCCGAAGCCGGCGGCGGTGGCCTTGGCCAGCATCGATTTGCCGCAGCCCTGCACGCCCAGCAGCAACATGCCGCGCGGCGGGTCCAGGCCGGCCGGTGCCGAGCCGGCGATGAAGGCCACCCGGCGCTGGCTGATCCAGCGCTTGAGCCGGTTGGCACCGGCCACGTCGCCGAAGCGCGCGCTGTCATGCTCGAAGAACAGGTGGCCGCTGCGGTTGAGCAGCTCGAACTTCAGCCGTGCCAGCTGCGGCAGGTCGTCGTCGCGCAGCGCGCCATCGGCGTAGATCAGCTGGCGGGCGATGCGGCGGGCATCGACCAGGCTCAGGCCCTGCAGGTTCTTCAGGATCTTCTTCACCGCCTCGCTGTCGACCTCGACACGGCGGCCGCCGTGTTCGCGCGCATAGGCGTCGGCCTCCTCGCGCAGCATCTTCAGCAGGGCGTTGGCATCGGGCAGGCGCGGGTTGAAGCGCACCGCCAGGGCCTCCAGCTCGGCCGGCAGCTCGACCTTGGCGCCGATCAGCACCAGCACATGCGGCTCGCTATGGCGGCGCTGGATCAGGTCGCGCAGCGCGCGCTGGTGGCTGGCATACCCCAGGTAGGGGTGGAAATCGAGCAGCAGGTAGACACCCCGCTGATCGGCCTGGCGGATCATCTGCAGGGCGGCGCTGGCATCGGGCGGGCCGACCGGCGGGTCCTCGCGGTCCAGGTCGATGCGACGCAGGCCCTCGGTGATGGACCAGCGGTGCAGGGCCCGCCACACGTGCATCAGCGTCTGCCGGAACAGCTCGACGATGCGGGCCTCATCCTGGGTCTCGATCACGATCAGGGGGGTATTGGCGCGGATCAGTGCGCTCAGGTCCTGCAGTTCGCTCATGCCGGTTCGATCCTTCGGGGGCGCCACGATAGCAAAGGCGATGGCCACTGGTTCAGCACGGTGCTACCTCCCGTCACCACCGCCGGTGTACGCTCGGGGCACGTACCCGGAAGCGAGGCTGGCATGAAGACGATCCTGGTGGCCGGTTCCAAGGGCGGGGTGGGCAAGACCACCGTCGCCACCCACCTGGCCGCGTACGCGGCATTGCAGGGCAAGGCCACGGTGATCGCCGATGCCGACCCGCAGGGCTCCAGCACCCGCTGGGCACAACGGCGTGCAGGGCTGGAAAGCGCGGTGCTCCCCATCGATGTGTATCGGAAGAAGCAGTGGGCGCAGAAGCTGCCCGACGGTACCGATACCGTCATCATCGATGCACCGGCCGGTGCGCTGGCCGACGATATCCCCCATTTCCTGGACGCGGCCGACGCCGTGGTGGTGCCGGTGCTGCCCTCGGCGCTGGATATCGAAGCCATCGTCGGCTTCCTCAACAGCCTGGCCCAGAACCCGCGCGTGCACAGCCGCAAGCTGCCGGTGGGGCTGGTCCTCAACCGCACCAAACCCTGGACCCAGACTTCGCAGCAGGCGCTGCAGATGCTGGCCGAATGGCCATACCCGGTGGTCGCGCAGCTGCGTGACAGCCAGAGCTACGTGGTCATGACCGGCCTGGGCCGCAGCCTGTTCGACTATCGCTCCGCCCAGGTGCGCGAACACCAGGCCGACTGGGAGCCGCTGCTGTCCTGGCTCAAGCTTTGATGCCTGCCTCACTTCTCCTGCTGCATCCTCTTCTCCATGGAAACCCGCGATGCGTGAACTGATCCTGCTGCGCCATGCCCATGCCGAACCCGCCGTTTCCGGCCAGGCCGACCTCGACCGGCCGCTGTCGCCGGTGGGGCTCGCCGAGGCCGAAGCCGCCGGCAAGTGGTTGAAGGAAAACAACCTGCTGCCCGACTGCGTGCTGTGCTCGCCGTCGCGACGTACCCGCGAGACCCTGGAAGCGGTGATGACGGCCATCGGCTATGTCGAAAAGCGCCTGGAAGACCGGATCTACGAAGCCACCCCGGGCACCCTGGCGGCGCTGGTGGACGAGCGTCGTGACCTGGACCGGGTGCTGATCGTCGGCCACAACCCGGGCCTGGAGCAGCTGGTGGCCCTGATGACCGACGGCACCAGCAGTGACTATCGCGGCATGCCGCCGGGCGGCGTGGCCGTGCTTGGCTTCCCGCGCGAGGCCTCGATCGAACCCGGCGTGGCCAGCCTGAACGCGTTCTGGTGGCCGTGATCCGATGAGCCTGGCGCGGCGCAGCCGCTTCCTGCTGCCCGCGTTGCTGGCGCTCGGCCCGGCCTGGGCCGCGGCGCCCCCACCGACCCCGTTGCCGCCCGTGTCCGCCGAGGCGCCGCGGGTATTGCGCCTGGATACCCAGCGCTCGCGGATCGGCTTCGAGGTGCGCACCCGATTCGGCCAGCGCATCGAAGGCGTGTTCCCGCACTTCGAGGGGCGTATCGAGATCCTGTCCGACGGCCGTCACCAGGTGCACCTGAAGATGTTCACCCGCTCGGTGGAGATCCCCGGCAAGGCGCGCTATACCGGCTGGATGCGCGGCGAGGAGTTCTTCGATGCCGGGCGCCATCCGGTGGTCGAGTTCGACTCGCTGCCCTACTGGCCGGAGACCGTGGAGCAGGGCGGCGCCATCAACGGCCGGCTGACCCTGCGCGGCATCAGCCACCCCGAGTCATTGCAGGTCGAGAAGGCGGAGTGCGCCCGACCCGGCTATGATTGCGACGTCGTCAGCCGCGGTACCGTGCAGCGAGGCCGGTATGGAATGGACAGCTGGCAGCTAGCCTTGAGTGACCGAGTGACCTTCGTATTGCGTGCGCGCCTGAGCGAGGCGCCGAAACCGTGAACCTCCTGCTGCGCGTCCTGGCGCTGGCAACCGTGTTGCTGGGCAGCGGTTGTGCATCGCTCTCGCATGCCGAGCGTGACCGTGCCGAAGCGATTGCCGTGCAGGCGCGCTCGACCGACGTCGACTGCCAGCGCGCCGACCGCTGCGCGCAGGACTCGCCATTGCGTGCGCTGGCGGGCCGGGCGTTCACCGAATCCACCCCGGAACAGCCACGCCACTACGCCACCCTGCTCGACGAGGGCGAGGGTGCCCTGGTGGCGCGCCTGAACCTGCTGCGCAGCGCCACCCGCAGCATCGACCTGCAGACCTACATCTTCGACAAGGACGACAGTGCCCGGCTGGTCATCGACGAGCTGCTGGCCGCGTCGCGGCGCGGGGTGAAGGTGCGGGTGCTGATCGACCAGCTCTCGGCGATCTCCGACCTGCAGATCCTCGGCGCCCTGTCCGGCGCGCACCAGAACTTCCAGCTGCGGGTCTACAACCCGACCTTCGGCAAGGCCCGGCTGAACTACTTCGACTATGCCGGCAGCGTGCTGTGCTGCTTCCGCCGCTTCAACCAGCGCATGCACAACAAGCTGCTGGTGATCGACGATGCGATCGGCGTGGTCGGCGGCCGCAACTACCAGGACGACTATTACGACTGGGACCGCGAGTACAACTTCCGCGACCGCGACGTGCTGATCGCCGGCCCGGAGGCGCGGGCGATGGCGGCCAACTTCGATGCCTTCTGGCGCGCCAGGCGCAGCGTGCCGGCCGAGCGCCTGAACGATGTCGGCCGCACCCTGCTGCGCGAGGGCGTGCCGACACTTCCGCCGGCCAGCTTCCGCCGCCCCGAGCGGGTGGAGCGGGTCAGTGCCGAAGCCAATGACATGGACTTCGTCAGCCGTTCCTTCGTCGATACCGCGTTGCCGGTGGCCTCGGTGCGCTATGTCGCCGACCTGCCGCGCAAGCACCGGCGCGAGAAGGCCGATGCGCCGCTGGCCGGACAGCACGTGACCGAGCCGCAGCTGGATGCGCTGATCGCCGGCGCGCAGAAGGAAGTGATCCTGCAGACGCCGTACCTGGTGCTGTCCAAACCGGCGCAGAAGCTGTTCCGCGAGCTGCGCAAGCGACCGCAGCCGCCGCGCGTGGTGGTGTCCAGCAACAGCCTGGCGGCGACCGACAACCCGATCGTCTATGCGCTGTCGTACAAGTACAAGCGGCGCAACATGCGCGAACTGGGCTTCAACATCTTCGAATACAAGCCGTTCCCGCTGGATGCACCGGTCGATTACCGCAACCTGCTGCCCGACCCGATCGCCGCGCCGGAAGGCGACGACGACGGCGAGCGCAACCCGCTGATCGGCGGCAGTGCTGCCGGCAGCAATGCCGGCGACCGTCGCGATCGCGATGAGCACCCGGCACCCGCCGGCAAGCAGGGGGCGGTGAACCATCCGCGCACCGGCAGTGCCTACCAGAACGCGCGCGAGCGCCGCCGTGCGGCCGGCAGCGAGGTCGAAACCCGCCTGCTGCGCACCGAGACCCGGCCCTCGTTCCTGGGCAGCAAGGCGGTCAACAAGCCGTTGCCGGTCACCCGCAAGGGCGCGCGCATGGGCCTGCATGCCAAGTCGCTGGTGGTCGATCGCCGCATCGGCGTGGTCGGCACCCACAACTTCGACCCGCGCAGCGAGAACTACAACACCGAAGGCGCGGTGATCATCGATGACCCGGCCTTCGCCGAGCAGCTGGCCGAGAGCATCCTGCGCGACACCCACCCGCAGAACTCGTGGACGGTGGCGCCGCGGGCCAAGCCGCCGGTGCTGTCCGGGCTCAACTACAGCGTCGGCAAGGCCTCCGAAGCACTGCCGATCCTCGACTTCTGGCCGTGGCGCTATGCCACCGACTACGAGTTCAAGCCCGGCCCGGACTGCCCGCAGCCGTTGCCCCGGCAGGACCCGGGCTTCCACCGCTGCTATGTCGCCGTGGGTGATTTCCCCGAGGTCAATGTCGGCCCGAAGTGGCTGCTGGTACGCATGCTGACCGCATTCGGCGCCGGCCTCGTTCCCATCCTCTGAAGGTGCCCGCATGACCCAGGTGTTCCGCGAAGCCGTTTCCCTCGAGCAGCTCAATACGCTCAGCCGCAACACCGCGATCGCGTCGCTGGGCATCGTCTTCAGCGCGGCCGGTGACGACTGGCTGCAGGCCACCATGCCGGTGGACGAGCGCACCCGCCAGCCCTACGGCATCCTGCATGGCGGCGCGTCGGTGGTGCTGGCCGAGACCCTGGGCAGCAGCGCCGGCAACCTGTGTGTGGATACGGCCAAGCAGATCTGCGTGGGGCTGGAAATCAACGCCAACCACGTGCGTGCGGTGCGTTCGGGCACGGTCACCGGCACCGCCCGCGCGCTGCACGTGGGCCGCAGCACCCAGCTGTGGGAGATCCGCATCGAGGACGAGCAGGGCCGGCTGGTGTGCATCTCGCGGCTGACCCTGGCGGTGGTGGCGGCCGGCCACGGCTGAGCCCCGGACGGGCGGTGACGGCAGCGGAACCCAGCGTTCCCTGCCGATTGCCCCGGTCGATGGGTGTTATGGCCTAAATCGGCTGGCAGCGATGACGGCCCTCCGGTATCGTGCGCGGATGACTTCCCCCACTCCGGCCCCCCGCGGCGGCGTGGCGCGTGTGTGCCGTTACCTGTACCGCGTACCGCTGCTGTTGGTCCACATCATCGTGTTCCTGCCGCTCATCCTGATCGGCATGCTTCGGCCGTGGGGCGAACTGCGCGTGGGCGAGGCGACCCTGGGGGCCAAAGTGGTCAACTGGTGGCAGGGGGGGCTGATGTGGATCTTCGGCTTCCGCCTGGTGCAGATCGGCAGGCCGCTGCCCGGCGCCGTGCTGTTCGTCGCCAACCACGTCAGCTGGGTCGACATCTGCATCCTGCACAGCCAGCGCATGATGGGCTTCGTCGCCAAGCGCGAGATCGCCAGCTGGCCACTGGTCGGGTGGCTGGCCGCGCGCGGGCAGACCATCTTCCACCAGCGCGGCAACACCGAATCGCTCGGTGGCGTGATGCAGGTGATGGCTGATCGCCTGCGCGAAGGCAAGGCAGTGGGCGTGTTCCCCGAAGGGCGTACCCGCGGTGGCCACGAAGTGGGCCCGTTCCATGCCCGCATCTTCCAGGCGGCGGTTGAGACCGGCGTGCCGGTGCAGCCGGTGGCTCTGGTGTATGGGCTCAAGGGCGACGCGCAGACCATTGTCGCGTTCGGCCCCGGCGAGAGTTTCTTCGCCAATTTCCTGCGCCTGCTCGGTGAGCCGGCGCGGCGTGCGGAAGTGCATTTCCTGGCACCGATCGGTGCGCAGGACCTGGAAGGCCGTCGGCGCATCGCGGAGACGTCGCGCGCGCGCATCGTGGCGGCCATGAGCACGCAGTGAGGGTGCGGTGGCCCTGATCCCGCCACCCGTCCTGGACGCCGGCACGCCGACGCTGCACGCGGCTGACTACCAGCCACCGCGCTGGCTGCGCAATCCGCACCTGCAGTCGATGCTCAGCTCCAGCCGCATGCGCCTGCAGCGCGGCCTGCTGCTGCTGGCCGCGACCGGCGCGATCAGCGAGGAACTGATCCTCGACGGCGGCGACGGCGTGCGCCTGCAGGGCTGGCACAGCCATGTCGAAGGCCGCGAACCCAAGGGCATGGCCCTGCTGCTGCATGGCTGGGAAGGCAGTGCCGAATCCAGCTACATGCGCATGGCGGCCGCGCGCATGCTCGAACAGGGCTTCGACGTGGTGCGGCTGAATTTCCGCGACCACGGCAATACCCATCACCTCAACCCCGGCATCTTCCACTCCAACCTGATCGACGAAGTGGTGCATGCCGCAGGCGATATCGCCCAGCGCTGGCCGCAGCTGCCGCTGGTGGCCGCCGGCTACTCGCTGGGCGGCAACTTCGTGCTGCGCCTGGCCCTGCGTGCGCCGGCGGCCGGCGTGCCGCTGCTGCGCGTCGCCTCGGTATGCCCGGTGCTGGACCCGGCGCTGACCATGGAGAGCATCGAGAACGGCCCGGCAATGTACGACTGGTACTTCCGGCGCAAGTGGGCCGGTTCGTTGCGGCGCAAGCGCGACCTGTTCCCCGAACTGAGCGACTGCGACGACCGCGTGCTGAAGCTGGACATCCGCGCGTTGACCGCCTGGCTGGTCGAGCGCCACACCAGTTTCGGCTCGTTGCAGGCCTATTTCGACGGCTACTCGATTGCCGGCGATCGCCTGTCCTCGCTGCAGGTGCCGGCCGACATCCTGATGGCACAGGACGACCCGGTGATCCCGTACGCGACCTTCAGCGACTGGCAGCTGCCGCGCAACGCGCACCTGGAAACCGCCTGCTGGGGCGGCCACTGTGGCTTCCTGGAAAACTGGCGCGGTGACGGCTTCTCCGAGCGCTGGGTGGCGCAGCGCCTGCAGCGCGTGCTGCAAGGCTGAACCGGCACGGGCGCGCAGGCCGCTACAATGCGGGTTTGCCCTTGAACCGGACCGCCATGCAAGACCAGATCATCCAAGCGTTGCGCCAGAACGAGGCCGACCAGGCCGTGCAGCTGGCCCAGGCGTGGACCCGTGATGAACCCGGCCAGGCCGAGGCCCACCGCTGGCTGGCGCTTGCGCTGCAGCAGCAGGGCAAGGCCGAGGACGCGATGGAGGCCCTGCAGCAGGCGCTGCAGCTGGCCCCGGACAATGCCCAGCTGCACCTGCAGCACGCCGGCCTGCTGCTGGCCCTGCGCCAGTTCGACGGCGCTGGCGAAGCACTGACGCGCACCACCGGGCTGGACCCGAACGCCTTCGCTGCCTACCTGATGCAGGCCCACCTGGCGATCGGCCGCAACGATTTCGATGAAGCGCAGCGCCTGTCCACCCTGGCCTCGCGTGTCGAACCGGACCACCCGGAACTGCTGACCATCGACGGCATGATCGCGCTGCGCCGCGATGATGCCGATCGCGCGCTGACGCTGCTGTCGGCCGCCAACCAGGCCCAGCCCAACGACATTCGCGTGCTCTACGCACTGGGCTTCGCCTACCTGGGCAAGAACATGCTGGCCTTCGCCGAGCAGGCGTTCCGCCGCGTGCTGGAACTGAACCCGACCATCGCCTCGCTGCATGGCCTGGTGGTGCAGCTGGCCATGCGCCAGGGCAACCTGGACGCTGCCGCCGAAGCGATGCAGATCGCGCTGCAGCAGCAGGGCCTGGATACGCCATCGATGCGCCGCCTGGCCGGCGAACTGGCACTGCGCGGCGGCCAGCCGCTGCAGGCGCTGGAGCACCTGCTGCCGTTGCTGGAATCGCTGCCTGACGACCGCGACGTACTGCAGTTGCTGCTGATGTCCTGGCAGCGCCTGGGCCGCGAAGACGAGGCCCGCGCACGCCTGGATGCCGCCCTGGAGCAGCACCCGCAGCTGCACGACCTGTGGCTGGCACGCCTGGCGGTGGAAGAGGTCGCACAGTGGATCGCCGATGACATCGGTCGAGCGCTGGATGGACGCGATGCCGGGCCACCTGCCGGCGCTGGAAGCGCGCCTGCGCCTGCACGACATGGTGGGCGAACACGCCCAGGCCGAAGCGATCGCCGAGCGCATCGTCAACCTCGAACCGGGCCGCGTCAGCGGCGAAACCCGCCTGGTCGAAGGACTGCTACAGCGCGATCCGGCCGCCGCGGTCGCCCGCGTGCAGGCGCTGATCGACATGGCACCGGAAGGCCACCGCGCCGACCTGCGCACCTGGCTGGGTGAGATCCAGGATCGCGCCGGGCAGCACGAAGACGCGCTGCAGACCTGGCTGGCACTGCAGGCCGACCAGGCACCGCAGCGCCTGCCGCTGCCGCCGCAGGCCAAGGCGCCGCCGAGCTGGCCGGACAAGGGCGAGATCGACGGTGATGCCACTTCCGCGCCGATCTTCCTGTGGGGCGCGCCGGGTTCGGGCGTGGAGCGCGTGGCGACCGGCCTGGCCGCCGCCAGCCCGGTGCTGCGCAGCGACCGCTATACCTCCAACGCACCCGACGACGCGTTCCAGAACTACCACACGCTGCAGGACCTTGCCTCGGGCGTGCTGACCCCGGAGCGGCTGGTGCAGCGCTGGCGCGAACAGCTGCCGTCGCGCGGCGTGCAGGACGACGCGATCATCGACTGGCTGCTGTGGTGGGACAACGCGCTGCTGTGGGCGCTGCGCCCGCAGCTGCCGCAGGGCCGCCTGCTGGTGGTGCTGCGCGATCCGCGCGACATGCTGCTGGACTGGGTGGCCTACGGTGCCGCCGCACCGCTGGCAATGACCTCGCTGGCCGAAGCCAGCGAATGGCTGGCGCGCGCGCTGGCCCAGGTCGCCGCCCTGCACGAGGACGATCTGTACCCGCAGGTGCTGCTGCGCATCGACCAGATCGGCAACGATCCGCAGGCGATGGCCGAACTGCTGGGCCGCCTGTTCGAGCGGCCGATGCCGCCAGCCGCGCAACTGGGTGCGCCGCGCTTCCCGCCGGGCCACTGGCGCAACTACCGCGACGTGATGAGCGCCGCCTTCGCCAAGCTCACCCCGATCGCGGTGCGCCTGGGTTATCCGGAAGAGTGAGGACACGCCGATGCAACTGAGCAGCCACAGCCTGACCAACGGTGCACCGATCGACCGCGAATTCGCCGCCGGCGATGCCGCGGGCTTCGCACCGGACCGCAATCCGCACCTGGCCTGGAGCGATGTGCCGGAGGGCACCCGTTCGTTCCTGCTGGTGTGTGTCGATCCGGACGTGCCGACCGTGCCGGAGACGGTCGGCCGCACCGACATGAGCGTGCCGCGCGATCAGCCGCGCTGTGATTTCGTGCATTGGGTAATGGCCGACATTCCGGCCTCGGTGCGCGAGATCGCCGCAGGCAGCTGCAGCGACGGCTTCGTGGTGAAGGGCAAGTCCGAACCGGCCGGCCCGGCCGGCAGCCGCCAGGGCCTGAACGACTTCACCGGCTGGTTCGCAGGCAATCCGGACATGGCCGGTGACTACCTGGGCTATGACGGCCCGTACCCGCCGTTCAACGACGAACGCCTGCACCACTACTTCTTCCGCGTGTTCGCACTGGACGTGGCATCGCTGCAGCTGCCGGCACGCTTCACCGCCGCCGACGCCTACCGCGCCATGCACGGCCACGTGCTCGCCGAAGCGGCACTGCACGGCACCTACACCTTGAACCCGGCGCTGGGCTGAGAGCCCTTGTAGGGCCGGGGCATGCCCGGCTTTGCTTTCTGCAGAGTCGAGCCATGCTCGACTTTGCCTTGTAGAGCCGAGCCCATGCTCGGCTGCTTCTGCTACGCAATGGACCTGCAGTAAACAGCAAACCCTGCCAGGAACGCATCCGCTTCGGCGCGATGCACTTCCGACTGAAGCACCTCGAAGATCTCCTCCGGTTCCAGGCCCAGCACCGGTACACGCAGGAACAGCGTTGTACTGAACGCGGCACTGACCGTGGACAGCACCGCGCGAAGTGCCTGCAGCATGTCCTCGCCACGATGGGACGCATGCACTAACGCAATGGGCCGACCGACGATCTGGTCGCCGGATACGAGCCAGTCGATCGCATTCTTCAATCCGCCGGGAATGCCACGCACGTATTCAGGGCTGCACACCAGCACACCGTCGCTGCGGGCGATGGCCGCCTTGAAGCGCGTCACGCTGCAGGGTTCATCGGTGCCTTCCAGATCGGGGGAGAACACCGGAAGTTCGCCGACCCCGGCGTAGACCTCGATCTCCATGCCGGGCGGCGCGATGGCTTTCAGGGCCACCAGCAGAGCGGTGTTGGTCGACTGCCGGCGCGCGCTGCCGGATATGGCGAGAATCTTCATCGTGGCAAGGCTGGCACGTGGGGCTGCGTCGACGCTACAGAACGTAGAAGGGCGACCTCGTGGCCGCCCTTCTGTTTATTTAATTCTTCTCGATGGCCGACTCGACCACCATGTCCAGCACGTACGCCTGCGAGGGCGCATCGGCTGGCGGGTTCTTCACTTCGTAGCGCTTCACGCGCACCACGTTGCGCACGCCGTCTTCGTGGGTGTAGCCCTCGATGGTGCCGTAGAAGTTCTCGAACTTGCCCGGCTCACCCTGCTTCAGGCCCTTGTCGTCGAACTTCACTTCGCGCACCTGCAGGCACTGGTAGTCCGGGATCAGCGGGTGCGAGCACTTCTGCGTCTTGGCGGCCACTTCCAGGAACACGGTTTCGCCGGCGCCGCCGTAGCGGGTTTCAGCGGTCGGCTCCGGGTTGAACACCAGCACGTCGCCCTTGGCGTTGGTCAGCGTCAGCTTGCCATCGGCATCCTGCTCGGCCTTCAGCTCGCCCTGCAGGCGGCTCGACACGGCTTCGTCCAGCGCCATCAGCGCCTTGTCGGTGCAGGCCATCATGGTCGAGGCCATCGCGCTGACCGTCAGCTTGCCGTCGGCCAGGGTGTAGCCGCCGCCCATGCGGTTGCAGGTGTTGCTGACCGACAGGCGGCCATCTGCGAAGTCCAGGGTGACCGGCTTGTCTTCGCGGGCGAACAGCGCGTCGATGCGCTTGCCGTCGGCGCCGGTGGCCTGCTGCAGCAGCCAGTGCTGGCTCTGCAGGCGCTGCGCATCCAGGTGCGCCAGCGTCTGCTGGTCTGCTGCCTTGGCCGCGGCCGGGGCCACGTCGTCGCCGCCGCTACCGGCCGGGGCCGGGGTCTGGCTGCAGGCGGCCATCAGGGCCAGCGGGAGGAGCAGGGTGAGCTTGCGGTTCATGGTGATTCTCCTTGGGGAACCGTGGGGGAAACGGGGTGGGGCCGGCAACGGGGTTACCGTACCCCGGCGCTGTTCAGCTGCCGGAGGGCAACCACAGCAGCAGCGCCGCGCCCAGTGCGATGCGGTAGATCGCGAAGGCGGTGAACCTGTGCGACTTGATGTAGCCCATCAGCCACTTCACTACGACGAAGCCGGTGATGGCCGCGGCAAGGAAGGCCACGCCCACGTCGGCCCAGTCCTCGCTGCCCAGCTGCCCGGCCTTGGCCATTTCCAGGAAGGTGTAGGCGCTGGCGGCGAACATGGTGGGAATGCCGACCAGGAACACGAACTCGGCGGCGGCGGCGCGGCGGCTCAGGCCCAGCAGCATGGCCAGGAAGATCGCCGAGGCCGAGCGCGAGGTGCCGGGGAACACGCCGGCCACGACCTGTGCCAGGCCCACGCCGATCGCCACCGTCCAGGTCACCTGGTCGCGGTCGGGCAGGCGCGCGGTGTAGGCCTCCACCAGCAGCATCCAGACACCACCGATGATCAATGCCCAGGCCACCGGGCTGACCGTCTCCGGCAGCGACCAGCCGGCCTTGCGCACTACCAGGCCGACCACGGCGGTGACCAGGAAGGCGGCGCCCAGCTTGAACACGTACTCACGGTTCTCGCGCTGGTTGAAGCCGGTGGCCAGCTGCAGCAGGCGCTGGCGGAACACCAGAACCACGGCCACGATCGCGCCGGCCTGGATGACGATGTTGAAGAAGTCCGAGCGGGCACCCAGCCAGTGCTGGGCGATGAGCAGGTGGCCGGTGCTGGAGATCGGCAGGAATTCGGTCAAGCCTTCGAGGATGCCCAGCAGCAGGGCGGAGAGCAGGTCGGACATGGACGGTGCGTGACGCGCGGCGGAAGGAAGAAGGTCGAGAGGATAGACGATCCCTGCCGCACCAAACGGGTGCGTCTGGTGGCGGGTGCACCCGTTTGGTGCGCACCGTTCTGCACCGCCACGGAGCGCCCTTTTTGAAATCAATGACTTGCGGCCAGCGAAAAGTTGGCACGGTCGTTGCTGTACCTCAGCAGGCATTCATCCCCATCCGAGGTCGTACCGATGTCCGTGGAAAACGTTGAGAAGCTGATCAAGGACAACCAGATCGAGTTCGTCGATCTGCGTTTCGTGGATATGCGTGGCGTCGAGCAGCACGTCACCTTCCCGGTCAGCATTGTCGAACCGTCGCTGTTCGAAGAAGGCAAGATGTTCGACGGCAGCTCGATCGCCGGCTGGAAGGGCATCAACGAATCGGACATGGTCCTGCTGCCCGACACCACCAGCGCCTACGTCGACCCGTTCTACGCAGATCCGACCATCGTGATCAGCTGCGACATCCTCGATCCGGCCACCATGCAGCCGTACGGCCGCTGCCCGCGCGGCATCGCCAAGCGCGCCGAGGCCTACCTGAAGTCCTCCGGCATCGCCGAAACCGCGTTCTTCGGCCCGGAGCCGGAGTTCTTCATCTTCGACTCGGTCCGTTTCGCCAATGAAATGGGCAACACCTTCTTCAAGGTCGATTCCGAAGAAGCCGCCTGGAACAGCGGCGCCAAGTACGACGGCGCCAACAGCGGCTACCGTCCGGGCGTGAAGGGCGGCTACTTCCCCGTGCCGCCGACCGACACCCTGCACGACCTGCGCGCCGAGATGTGCAAGACCCTGGAACAGGTCGGCATCGAAGTGGAAGTGCAGCACCACGAAGTGGCCACCGCCGGCCAGTGCGAGATCGGCACCAAGTTCAGCACCCTGGTGCAGAAGGCCGATGAACTGCTGCGCATGAAGTACGTGATCAAGAACGTCGCGCACCGCAACGGCAAGACCGTCACCTTCATGCCCAAGCCGATCGTGGGCGACAACGGCAGCGGCATGCACGTGCATCAGTCGCTGTCCAAGGGCGGCACCAACCTGTTCTCCGGTGACGGCTACGGTGGCCTGAGCCAGCTGGCGCTGTGGTACATCGGCGGCATCTTCAAGCACGCCAAGGCCATCAATGCCTTCGCCAACTCGGGCACCAACAGCTACAAGCGCCTGGTGCCGGGCTTCGAGGCGCCGGTGATGCTGGCCTACTCGGCCCGCAACCGTTCGGCGTCGTGCCGCATTCCGTGGGTGTCCAACCCGAAGGCGCGCCGCATCGAAATGCGCTTCCCGGACCCGATCCAGTCCGGCTACCTGACCTTCACCGCACTGATGATGGCCGGCCTGGACGGCATCAAGAACCAGATCGACCCGGGTGCACCGAGCGACAAGGACCTGTACGACCTGCCGCCGGAGGAAGAGAAGCTGATCCCGCAGGTCTGCTCCTCGCTGGACCAGGCGCTGGAAGCGCTGGACAAGGACCGCGAGTTCCTGAAGGCCGGCGGCGTGATGAGCGATGACTTCATCGACGGCTACATCGCGCTGAAGATGCAGGAAGTGACCAAGTTCCGCGCGGCCACCCACCCGCTGGAATACCAGCTGTACTACGCCAGCTGACCGGATGCGATGGCGGTGGGTTCCCCCTCCCACCCGCCGCCATCGCTTCCGTTTTCGCGGCTGGGGAGCCGCGGTCAGATCGGGGTCGGATCCCGTTCGTTTACGAATGGGCGCTGATCCCTATCCAGGGGCAAGAGAGAGACCGGATACGCGACCAGGGCCGCCCTCCCTCCCGCGTCGGTCGTGCAAGGAGAGAGGCACGGCCGTCCCGGCCCTGTACGTGTCCGGTGCAACAGCCACGGTCATCATCCTGATGACCCGTGGTTGCCTGATGCCAACGCGCGCTGGCGCGCTGGCCCCATCCACCCTCGGGACATGCGCATGAAACTGATCTCCGCCATCATCCGACCGTTCAAGCTCGACGAGGTCCGCGAGGCCCTGTCCGATGCAGGCGTGTCGGGCATCACCGTGACCGAAGTGAAAGGTTTCGGTCGCCAGAAGGGCCACACCGAGCTGTATCGCGGCGCCGAGTACGTCGTCGATTTCCTGCCCAAGATCAAGATCGAAACGGTGGTCACCGACGAGCGTGCCGACGCGGTGATCGAAGCGATCCAGTCGTCGGCAGGCACCGGCAAGATCGGTGACGGCAAGATTTTCGTCACCGCCGTCGAACAGGTCATCCGCATCCGCACCGGCGAAATCGGTGCCGACGCGCTGTAACCCCCTTCCGGAGATTCCCCCCATGAAGATGCGCCTTCTCACCGGGTGGCAAGCCCGGTTCCATCTGGTGTGCCTGTTGATGCTGCTCAGCGCACTGGCCGCCGGTGCCTGGCCGGGCAGCGCCCATGCCCAGGCCCAGGTATCGCCGTTGCCGAGCGAAAGCGTGGCGGTCGAGCCGCTGCACGATGCGGCCGCCACCGCCGCGGCGCCGGCCGTGGCCGAAGCGGCCGCCGCCTATGATCGTGGCGACGTCGCCTGGATGCTCACCTCGACCCTGCTGGTGCTGTTGATGGTGGTACCGGGCCTGGCCCTGTTCTACGGCGGCCTGGTGCGTTCGAAGAATGTGCTGTCGGTGCTCAGCCAGATCCTGGTGGTGTTCTCGCTGGTGCTGCTGCTGTGGGTGGCCTATGGCTACAGCGCGGTGTTCAGCGCCGGCAATCCGTTCTTCGGCTCGTTCACCGAATTCGCCTTCCTCAAGGGCTTCACCCCGGAGTCGGTGGGCAACACGCCGATCAAGGGCCTGCCGGACTATCTGTTCGTCGCGTTCCAGTCGACCTTTGCCGGCATCACCACCGCGCTGATCGTCGGTGCCTTCGCCGAGCGCATCAAGTTCCGCGCGGTGCTGCTGTTCTCGGCGCTGTGGTTCACCCTCAGCTACATCCCGATGGCACATATCGTCTGGGGTGGCGGCTACCTGGGTGAGCTGGGTGCCATCGACTTCGCCGGCGGTACCGTGGTCCACATCAACGCGGGCGTCGCCGGCCTGGTCGGCGCGTGGTTCGTCGGCAAGCGCCTGGGCTATGGCCAGACCGCGCTGAAGCCGCACAATGTGCCGTTTACCTACATCGGCGCGATGCTGCTGTGGGTGGGCTGGTTCGGCTTCAACGCCGGCTCGGCAGCAGCGGCCGACACCGTGGCCTCGCTGGCCTTCCTCAACACCGTGCTGGCCACCGCCGCTGCCGTGCTTGGCTGGACCCTGGTGGAGGCGATCGGCAAGGGCAAGCCGTCGGCGCTGGGCGCTGCGTCGGGTGCGGTGGCCGGTCTGGTCGGCATCACCCCGGCCTGTGGCACCGTCGGGCCGCTTGGCGCGATCGTGATCGGTTTTGTCGCCGGCGTGGTCTGCGTGTGGGGCGTGACCGGCCTGAAGCGCCTGCTGAAGGTGGACGACACCGCCGACGTGTTCGGTGTGCATGGTGTCGGCGGCATCGTCGGCGCGATCCTCACCGGCGTGTTCAGTGCGCAGTCGCTGGGCGGCACAAAGGCCGATCTGGATATCGCCCATCAGGTCTGGGTGCAGGTGGTCAGCGTCGGCCTGACCGTGGTGTGGTCGGCGGTGATGACCGCGGTCATCCTGCTGGTGGTCAAGGTCGTGGTCGGCCTGCGGGTGACCGAAGAGGCCGAACGCACCGGCCTGGATGTGACTTCGCACGGCGAGTCCGCCTACGAGGCCTGACGTGGCGGCGCACTGACGTGGTGGGTGCCGACCGTTGGTCGGCACTTCCACTGTCCTTGTTCTGGTAGGTGCCAAGCTTGCTTGGCACGGGGTCTGGGTCTGCTCTGGTGGGTGCCGACCGTTGGTCGGCACAGCGGGTAGCCCATCCACGCATGGCGTGGCTCTACCGTTCCTGCTCCAATGGCTGTCTGCAGGTGGGCGTGTACACGCCTCCAACGACCTCGATGGACTACAGAACGGAGTAGGCGTGATCCAGGCGACTTCCGCAGCAGTGATGGAAGACATCGAATGGTATGTCTACCTGCTGACCCTGGACGACTACAGTCCGCATGCGCTGGTGCGTAGTGTGGCCGGCGCAGGAGATCGAGAACACTGGAGCTTCGCTGTGGAGCTCACCTGTCGCTGCCTTTCCTCCGGTCTGTGGCGACTCTCCTACGGCCTGCCTCCGGAGCTGGGGCTTTCCAGCATCGATCGTCGATCCGAGCACCAGCAGTCTGATCAACATCACGGTGCCTGGAGCACATGCATTGGATCCGGGCTTTGTGATCCGACAGGTGCTTCCGGATGGATTCGGTGGATTCTCAGTCTCAACCAGAGGCTGGGGTACGGGTTCGCGTCCAATGTTCAACTCGAATTGGTGGGCCAAGTGTGGAGTTCCAATACGCGCGATACTGGTGGCGAAGTTGGCAAGTTGCGGTGGCCTTGGAGTACTTTTCCCTCAAGGCAGAAATGCATGAGCTACCGGGGCTCTGATGGAAAGATGGTGGAGATCTGCCAGTGAGTGAGCGTGAGTTGGGGGCAAAGATTGTGTCTGTGATTGCCAGCTCCGTGCTTGGAGCGGCTCTATTCATAGGCATTCCGCTGAGTTCTCGGATAGGCAGCTTTTCGCAGGCTGCAATTTTCACATCGCTGGTTTGCGCCATAGCCGCTGTGTCGGGCCTCATCTTCGGTGTGCCCGGGGTTATGCTTGTGGACAAGTTTCTTCCGCGGTTCAAAGCTCGTTATGTTGTAGCTGCACCAATCTGTGCCTTGTTGGCGTGGCTCGCGTTCGAGGGTGCCTTCTCTCCTGGCGCTTGGATAAAGGTCTGGACCAGTCCTTCCTTTTGGTTTGGGTGGGCTCCCAGGCGCGCTGGCATCATGCTTTTCATCGGGTTGGCCGTGGGTGCCTTCTACATGTTGATCTGGCCGCGGATTGGACGAATGATGAAGGTCAACACGGCCTTGTGACTGAGGGCGATAGAATCGGGTGCCTGTGCGCAGCAAGGTGGCGGCGGCAAATAGCCAGGCATACAGCGGCGCGGGGAAGTAGGGGGCATCGATGAGTACAACCGTGCACTGAACGCAGTGACGACGGCGCTGGTGGGCGGTGTGGCGGGACAGGGCGCTGGCCAGGCCGCGTCCAATGCACTGGCGCCCTATGCCGCTCACTTCATCGGCAGCACGCTTGACCCGAACCACGGCAGCGACCCCAATGCGACTCTGCAACTGCTGTCGCATACGGTGTTGGGTGCGCTGCTGGCGGAAGCCGATGGTGGCAGTGCGGGAACCGGAGCCGTGTCCGCGGCCGGCGGCGAGTTGGCCGCGAAGGTACTGACTAATACATTGACCGGCGGAGACCCCTCCAAGCTGAGCCCGGAGCAGAAAGAGATGGTGCTGGCGTTGTCGCAGGCAGTTGGCGCACTGGCGGGCGGCCTGTCGGAGCAAAAGAAGGTCACGAAATGAGTGCTAGTGATGTGAAAGATGCTGGAAGAATTTCCGTTCAGGCTGCATATGTATTGATGTGCGTGTTCCTTCAGAAGTATATGGAGAGGGGGGAGGGGCAGGACACTCTTGTTGATCTGTTATCTTCGGGAGGGTCATTTCTATGGGCGAATGGCTTGCCCAACGATCCGGCAATGTGGGATGACTGGTGTGATGCATTTGCAGAGGTTGTCACCGTGGGGAGTGCTCTTAATTCTGAATTTTGTAGCGCACAAATTAATTCGTCGGGCGAGTACTTGGCGTTGCTGGATGCGTTCTCGGTAATGATGGTATTCCTTGAGTCGATTTTTGACCGATCTGGTGAGGATCTTCCGCTGTTCGAAGTTGTTGTTCGCCTTATGTCGCCTCTAGGTGATTCCGGTTTTCTTGATGATTCCTCTGTCTGGGCTGAGTGGGTGGAGTCGGTTAGGAAGGTGAGGGCATAGGGTTCTGGGCGGTTGCTTGTTCAATGGAAGTTGGGGTTAAACGGCCGCCTCGATGAAGTTGCTCGGCTTGACGGTGTTGCCAGTCTGTATGTCACCGGTCGAAGCAGTGGTGACGCGCCAAGGTAGATTTCTTCGCAATGCGGGCGCGGAGGGATTGACCAGATCGGCCACTGGCGGGATCTGAGGGGCCGTTGATGAATCATTTTGTTTAAGTTGTTATGACGGTTGTTCCTGGGTTCACGTGTCCACGGTGTTGGAATGGATTCGGCGGCATGGCTGGGTCCGTTTCGAGGATTGAAGGTAGGTGATGAGGAACTTGGGCGTTTGGCTATTCGAATTGGAGTTTGAGATTTGGGCATGAGGTGGGGGCGTTATTGAGTTTTTTGCATGACAGCTCCCCAGTTCTCCAGCGATCCGGACGAAGCGAAGAACCACGGCTGCAGTCATGGTTACAATTCGTCCATGATCAGCCCCCGCCTTCTGGCTTCCACACTGCTGGCCCTGGCCCTTTCGGCCTGCACCGCCACCGCGCCTGTGCAGCACAACCCGCTCGCCACCTGGCTCCCATCACCCAACCAGAACGCGCGCACCCCGGTCATCATCGTCATCCACCACACCGAGCAGAAATCGGTGCAGCAGAGCCTGCATACGTTGCGCACGGCCAACAGCGGTGGGCCGGTCAGTGCGCACTACCTGATCGGCGCCGATGGCCATCGTTACCAGCTGGTGGCTGATGAGCGCCGTGCCTGGCACGCCGGCGCCGGGCGCTGGGGCACCATCACCGATCTCAATTCGGCTTCGATCGGTATCGAGCTCGACAACGATGGCCGCAGTCCGTTCAGTGCGGCACAGATCGAATCGCTGATCGTGCTGCTGCGCGATCTCACCACGCGCCTGAACATCCCGCCGCGCCAGGTGATCGGCCATGCCGACCTGGCGCCGACGCGCAAGCAGGATCCGAGCCGCTTCTTCCCATGGCAGCAGTTGGCCGAGGCCGGTTTCGGCGTGTGGCCGCGCGCGGCCGACGGCGCGGCACCGGAAGGTTTCGACGCGTGGAATGCCCTGGCCCGCTTCGGCTATCCGCTGGACAACCGCGAAGCCACCGTCGCCGCCTTCCACCGCCGTTTCCGTGGCCGCGACGACCTGCCGAAGACGCTGGATGCCGAGGACGCCCGCATCCTGCACTCGCTGCTGCTGCAGACGCCGTGACTCCGCGCATGAACGCTTGGCCCCGCGCTGGGTTGCCGCCCAGCGGCCGGCCCGCCACCATGGCGGCATGATCGATTCCGCCACCTTCTTCAAGCGCAAGCACTGGACCCTGCTGGCGGCGGCCGTGCTCGCCGGTTGCGCCACCACCGCTCCCCGCACGGGCTCCGAAGCGCCCACGCCGACCTCGCCGCCGGCGGCCACCTACGCCAAGGTCGACTGGAAAGCCCTGCCAGCGGTCTCGGACAGCGATCTGCAGGCCGGCTTCGTGGCCTGGCGCAGCAGCTGCGCCCGCCTGAAAAACGACGCTGTCTGGGCCAAGCCCTGCGCCACCGCCGCAGCGGTGTCAGACAAGAACCCGGCCGCGATCCGCCAGTTCCTGCAGCGCGACCTCGATGCCTATGCGCTGCGTGCCGGTGGCCATCAGGCCGACGGATTGATCACCGGCTACTACGAGCCGATCTACCCCGGCAGCCTTACCCGCACCGACAAGGCGACGGTGCCGGTCTACGGCACGCCGGATGATCTGGTGGTGGTGCAGCTGGACAGCCTCTACCCGGAACTGAAGGGCAAGCGCCTGCGCGGGCGCGTCGAAGGCAAGGTGCTCAAGCCCTATGACGACGCCGGCACCATCGCGGCCAAGGGCGCCAAGGCGCCGGTGCTGGCCTGGCTGACCGATCCGATGGACCTGCAGTTGCTGCAGATCCAGGGGTCCGGCCGCGTGCGCCTGGCCGATGGCAAGCAGGTACGGCTGGCCTATGCGGAACAGAACGGCCACCCCTACCGCGCGATCGGTCGCTGGCTGGTGGACCAGGGTGTTGGCGCGCACTTAAAACTGACCCAGGCTGCGCGTTGAACTTTGACCCACCCGGTGTACGGGGCTGAGGGTATCAGTTGGTGGTCTGGGTGGTGGCCTCCTTTGCCCTGATTCTGGCTTTGGTCTTGTTGGCGGCGGTGCTGTTGCGCAGCCGCCAGGAGTCGTTGCCGGTCTCCAGGATGTGGCAGTGGTGGGTGATGCGATCCAGCAGCGCGGTGGTCATCTTGGCGTCGCCGAACACCTGACCCCATTCGGAGAAGGCCAAGTTGGTGGTGATGGCGAGGCTGGTGCGCTCGTAGAGCTTGCTGATCAGGTGGAACAGCAGCGCGCCGCCTGAGGGGGTGAACGGCAGGTAGCCCAGTTCATCGAGGATGACCAGGTCGGCATAGGTCAGGCGCAGGGCGATCTGCCCGGCCTTGCCCTGGGCCTGTTCCTTCTCCAGCGCATTGACCAGTTCGATGGTGGAGAAGAAGCGCACGCGCAGGCGATGCTGGCGCACGGCCTGGATGCCGATGGCGGTGGCCAGGTGGGTCTTGCCGGTGCCCGGTCCACCGACAAGGACGACGTTCTCGGGGGTGTGGATGAAGTCACCCTGGTGGAGTCGTTCGACCAGTGCGCGATCAACGGGACTGGCCGCGAAGTCGAACCCGAGCAGGTCACGATGGACGGGGAAACGTGCGGCCTTCATCTGGTTGGCCTGGGCACGAACCTGCCGTTCGGCGGACTCGGCCTGCAGCAGTTCGGCCATCCAGTGTTCGGGCTCCATGGTGTGCAGGCGCATCTTGGCCAGCAGTTCGGGCCACTGGCTGGCCATGCCGTGCAGCTTGAGCTGCTGCATGCGCAGCGGCAGGTCAGGCGTCGACATGATCTGCCTCCCGCAGGGCGTCGTAGCGGGCCGGATCGGACACCGGCGGATGACGCAGCGTCACTCGCGAGGCGACCGTCTCGATCGTGCGGTCCGGATGCTGCAATCGCCCCAGCACGTTGAGCACGTGGTCGGCGCGCACCAGGCCGGACTCGAGTGCCAGTTCCACCGCCACCAGTACCGCTTCGAGCCCGTGCACGGGTACGGCGGCCAGCACCTGGGCCATGGCGCGGTCGCCGTGAGGCTGGCGCAGCAACACCTGCTGCAGCTTGCGCAGCGGATCGGGCATGGACAGGAACGGCGCGCCGTCACGCAGTGCCCCCGGCTTGCGCTGGACCAGGGCGATGTAGTGCTGCCAGTCGTAGTGGACCCGATCACGCTCGAAGCTGCGCCGGTGGCGGGCGACCTCGGCCTCGCCGACCACCACGGCCAGTTCGAAGGGATACACGCGCAGGCTGGCGACGGCGTGGGCGTGTTCGCACGGCACGCTGTAGCGGTTGCGCTGGAAGCTGACCAGCGCGGTCGAACTGACCCGCACCGGCCGCTCGATGTAGCCGTCGAAGGGCGCGGGCATCGGCATCAGGTGGGGCTGTTCGTCCTCCAGAGCTTCGGCCACGGTGATGTCGGAGGCATCCGGATGCGCCTGCATCGGCCAAGCGGCGCGGCACTCGCTGGCGAGCCAGGCGTTGAGGGTGTCCAGATCTGGCCAGTGGCGGGCCCCGGCCTCGATCCAGATCTGTCGGCGCCGGTCCTGCACGTTCTTCTCGACCCGCCCCTTCTCCCAACCCGCGGCGCGGTTGCAGAACTCCGCGGCGAACAGGTAGTGGCTGATCATGGCGTGGAAGCGGGCGTTGACCCGCCGTTCCCGGTGCTGGCCGATCCCGTCCACCGCCGTCTTCATGTTGTCGTAGATGCCGCGGC
The DNA here is from genome assembly GCF_000284595.1 of Stenotrophomonas maltophilia D457. Lineage (GTDB taxonomy): Bacteria > Pseudomonadota > Gammaproteobacteria > Xanthomonadales > Xanthomonadaceae > Stenotrophomonas > Stenotrophomonas muris. Next base: position 141,584 of record NC_017671.1, read on the forward strand.
GCGGCACGCCACCGAAGGCGGTAAACGCCTGGGTATGAGCATCGAACAGCATCTCGTGGCTCTGGGTGGGATAGGCCACCAACCAGAAGGCGCGGCTGCAGGCCAGCTTCACGTGGGCGAGATCCAGCGGCATCTTGGCGTGGCTGCCGACGAAGGCGTACTCGCGGCTCCAGTCGAACTGGAAGGCTTCACCCGGAGGAAAGTGCAACGGCACGAAGGCCGGGCGGCGGCTGGCGCCGCCGGCCGCCTTCCACTGGCGGATGAAGGCCGTCACCCGGGTGTAGGTGCCCGGATAGCCGATCGCCTGCAACTGCGAGAACAGCACCTTGGCGGTGCGTTGTTCCCGCCGGGGACGATGGCTGTCGGCACGCAGCCACGTCTCCAACTGGGACCGGTAGGGATCGAGCCGGGAGGGCGAGGCTCGCCTGGGATAGACCGGCTCGGACTGGCCGCTGCGCAGCCATCGCCGGATGGTATTGCGGGATAGGCCCGTGCGCTTGGCGATCTCGCGCAGCGGCAGGCCATCGCGGAAATGCATCCGCCGGATCTTGGCCAACATGACCATGGTGATCACTCCTGAAATCCCCCGAGCAAAAGATGCTCAGGATGTGGGCTTCAGGTGGGTCAGTTTTACCCGCGCATCACCGCCGAAAGTGGGTCAGTTCTGGATGCGCGCCAACAGCAGCACGCACCTGATGAACGGCATCACCGCCCGGCTGCAGGATTACGGCAGCATCGGCCAGCCCAAGCTGAGCATCATCCACAGCCTGGGCCAGACCACCCACGTCTACGCCAACTGGGGCCGCACCTTCCAGGTGCTGACCGGGTCCACCGCACCGGCCTACCTCACCCCGGGGCAGGCGCCGATGCAGCCGTCCACCAATACGGGCATGGAGCTGGGCCTGAAGTTCCAGCCGTTCCAGGGCGCCCAGGCGCGCCTGGCGGTGTGGCAGCAGGACGCGGAAAACGAGGTATCCAACATGCCTGCCACCGGCACCACGGTCACCCTGGGCAAGACCCGCCGGCGCGGCGTGGATGCGCAGTTGAGCCTGCAGCTGGGCGATGACTGGACGGTATGGGCGTCGCACGCCTACCAGGAAGCGAAGATCACCCGCGACGACCGCGATGCCGGCATTTCCCTGCACGGCCGCGAAGTGGCCGCCACCCCGCGCCACATCAGCAATCTGGGTGTGGACTACCGCGCCAGCGACGCGCTGCGCCTCGGCCTGCAGGCACGCGCGCAGGGCGACTACTACCTTGAGGAGCGCAACGTGGCCGGCAAGTTCGGTGGCTTCGCCGTGCTCGACCTCAGTGCTGCCTATCAGCTCACCCCGCGTTTCAGCGTGGACCTGCAACTGAAGAACGTCACCGGCCGCCAGTACGCCTACGCCTGGTACGACAGCTTCTTCTGGGACAGCGCCCGCCCGATGTTCTCGCCGGCGCCGGGCCGCAGCGTATTCGTCGGCCTCAACATGAAGCTGTAGCCGGCCACGCATCTGGCAATGGTCGAGCTTGCTCGACCTGCAGCAGGGGTCAGATCCCTTTCCGCCAGGAAAGGGCTCTGACCCCGAACCCCGCGTTTTGCACTACATTGGTGCAATGTCCGACTCCGCACCCCCGCCGTCCCTTGATGCCCTGGGCACGCCGCTGGCCTGGGCCGGGGCCGATGGCTGCATTGCCGGCTGCAATCCGGCCTTCGCCCGCTGGCTGGGCGTCAGCGTCCGGCGCCTGCTGGGTCGGCCATTGGCCGCACTGGAAGTGCAGGGCGAGGCACTTGCCCATTTCCTGGCCCGCGATGAGCGCGACAGCCTGCGCCTGAACCGGCTGGCGCTGGCGGTGCCCGGCGAGGCGCCGCGCTTCGCCGAGGGCTGGATGAGCCGCCGCGACGATGGTGGCTGGCTGCTGGAGGCGCATCCGGTCGATGAATTCCCCGGGCTGGACCCAACCCAGGCGCTGCCCAGCGCGCTCAGCGCGGCGCTGAAGGGCCTGGCCCACGAGCTGCGCAACCCGCTGGCCGGGCTGAAGGGCGCGGCCCAGCTGCTGGCCCGCCGCGCGGCGCAGCGCGACGCCAGCGAACGTGAGCTGATCGAACTGATCGGCTCGGAGATCGAGCGCCTCAACGGCCTTCTCGACCAGCTGCTGTCGCCGGCCCCGGCCGCGCCGCATGCGGAACTGAACATCCATGCCGCGCTGGAACGTGTGCTGCGCCTGGCCGAGAACGAGGCCGGCTGGGCGGTACGCCTGCAGCGCGACTACGACCCCAGCATTCCCGAATTCCACGGCGACGCCGACCGCCTCACCCAGGCGGTGTGGAACCTGGTGCGCAACGCGATCCAGGCCGGTGCCGGCAGCATCACCCTGCGCACCCGCGTGGAGCATGGGGTGCGTATCGCCGAGCAGCTGCACACGTTGGCCTTGCGCCTGGAAATCGCCGACGACGGCCGTGGCGTGCCCGAGGAGCTGGCCGAACACCTGTTCCTGCCGCTGGTCAGTGGCCGTGCCGAAGGCACCGGGCTGGGCCTGGCACTGGCCCAGCAGGTCGCGCGCGAGCATCGCGGCACGCTCACCTACCGCTCGCGTCCGGGCCATACCGTGTTCACCCTGCTGTTGCCGATCGGCAACGGCGCCGCTCCTGCCGAGGAGGCCCCGCGCGATGTCTGAGTCCCCCACCACCGCACAGCGCATCTGGGTGGTCGACGATGATCGTGCGGTGCGCTTCGTACTGTGCACCGCGCTGCGCGAGGCGGGGTACCAGGTCGTTGATTTCGACAGTGCCGCTCCCGCCCTGCAGGCGTTGAGCGCGGGCCCGCCACCGGCGCTGCTGTTCACCGATGTGCGCATGCCCGGCGACGATGGCCTGGTACTGCTGGACAAGCTCAAGGCCGCGTTGCCGCAGCTGCCGGTGGTGGTGATGTCGGCCTATACCGATGTCGCCAGCACCGCCGGTGCGTTCCGCGGGGGCGCGCATGAATTCCTGTCCAAGCCGTTCGACCTGGACGATGCCGTGGCGCTGGCGCAACGTGTGCTGCCGGCCGTGGCGCCCGCGCTGGCCGCCCCCAGCCCCGCCGCCGAAACGCCCGGCGACCAGCCGCCGCAATTGGTGGGCGATACCCCGCCGATGCGTGCGCTGTTCCGCGCCATCGGTCGCCTGGCGCAGGCACCGCTGGCGGTGCTGATCACCGGCGAGACCGGCACCGGCAAGGAGCTGGTGGCCAATGCGCTGCACCGCGAATCGCCGCGTGCGCAGGGCCCGTTCGTCGCGCTCAATACCGCCGCGATCCCGGCCGAACTGCTGGAGAGCGAGCTGTTCGGCCACGAAGCTGGCGCCTTCACCGGTGCGCAGCGCCGTCATGTCGGCCGCTTCGAGCAGGCCAACGGCGGCACGCTGTTCCTGGATGAGATCGGCGACATGCCGTTGCCGCTGCAGACCCGCCTGCTGCGTGTGCTGGCGCAGGGTGAGTTCTTCCGCGTCGGTGGCCGCGAGCTGATCCGCGTCGATGTGCGCGTGGTGGCCGCCACCCACCAGGATCTGGAAGGCCTGGTCGCGCAGGGCAAGTTCCGCGCCGATCTGCTGCATCGCCTGGACGTGGTGCGCCTGCAGTTGCCGCCGCTGCGTGAGCGCCGCGAGGACATCGCGCAACTGGCCAGCACGTTCCTGGCCGCCGCCGCACGCAGGCTGGATACGCCGCCGAAGCGCCTCACCGCCGCGGCTCTGCAGGCGCTGCGCGAACACGACTGGCCGGGCAACGTGCGCGAACTGGAGAACGTGTGCTGGCGGATGGCCGCGCTGGCCGCCGCCGACACCATCGGCGTGGCCGATGTCGATACCGCGCTGAACCGCGCGCGCGGCCGCCGCAACAGCGCCAGCGCAGCCGATCCGGGCCAATGGGAAGCGCTGCTGGCCGAATGGGCGCGCCGTCAGCTGGCCGAAGGCGTGGAAGGGCTGCACGCGCAGGTGCGCGAGCGGGTCGACCATGCCCTGCTGGAGGCAGCGCTGCAGATCACCCACGGTCGCCGCGCCGAAGCCGCTGCCCGCCTCGGCCTCGGCCGCAATACCCTTACCCGCAAGCTGGGCGCCGGGCGCCGTCGCGGGGGCCATTGAACGGTCCCTGCACGCGATCCTCGCGCCCGCTTGCCGAACCGTTGATCGTTCATGGACGATGCAATGCTTAGTGTCACCTGCAAGGAGTCTTCGATGCGTCTGTCCTTTGCCATCCTGCCGTTGTCCGCCGCCGTGCTGCTGTCTGCCTGTGGCAGCGCGCCGAAGAAGGCCGAGCCCACCCCGCCGCCGCCCACCGTGGTCAGCGCAGCGAAGCAGGGTGAAGCCAATCTGTCGCCGGCCTCGGCCAGCATCGTCAGTGGCCGCATCGCACTGATGGTGGAGCCCGGCGGTATCCACATCACCGGCCTGATCGGTGGCCTGCAGCCGATGCAGCAGGCCGGTTTCCACATCCACGAGCGCGGCGACTGCAGCGCGGTGGATGCCAGCAGCGCCGGCAACCACTTCAACCCCGGTGGCGCCGCGCATGGCCGCGCCGGCACCGGCAAGCACCACCTGGGCGACATGGACAACCTGCGTGCCGATGCCCAGGGCCGCGCCAACGTCGATATCCACCTCAAGGGCGTTACCCTTGGCGGAGGCGCCGCCACCGATATCGCCGGACGTGCACTGGTCGTGCATGCCAACGCCGACGACTATCGCAGCCAGCCCGCCGGCAATGCCGGCGTCCGCATCGCCTGTGGCGTGATCCGGGTCGTCCGCTGATCACTGCAGGCAACATCCAGGGAGAGATTCCAATGCGTCTGATCCACACTTCGCTGTTTGCGGCCATCGCCGCGCTGGGCCTGGCGGCCTGTAACCAGCAACCGGCCGCGCCGCAGGCGGAAACCCCGCCGGCCGCCCCGGCCGAGGGCGCCACCACCGAACCGGCCGCAACGCCAGCCCCGGCGGCTGCACCGGCTGCCGATGCCTCGGCCACCGCCGAACTGGCACCGACCCAGGGCAACGAAACCAAGGGCAGCGTCACCTTCAAGGTGGTCGACGGCAAGGTCCACGTGACCGGCCAGATCACCGGCCTGAAGCCGGGCAGCGAGCACGGCTTCCACATCCACGAGAAGGGCGACTGCAGCGCGCCGGACGGCATGAGCGCCGGCGGCCACTTCAACCCGGGCAAGCAGGATCACGGCAACGTCGCCACCGATCCCCACCACGGCGGCGACATGCCCAACATCAAGGCCGACGACAAGGGCGTGGCCACCATCGACGGCCCGGTGTCGAGCAATGTCAACATCGGCAAGGGTGATGACTTCGACATCATCGGCCGCGGCCTGATCGTCCACGCCGATGCGGACGACTACAAGACCCAGCCGACCGGCAACGCCGGCGCACGCCTGGCGTGTGCGGTGATCCAGAAGGCCCCGTAAGAATCAAGGAACGCCGGCGCAAGCCGGCGTTTTTCATTATCGGTAGTGCCGGCCGCTGGCCGGCAATCGCAGATCCGGACGTTGCCGGCCAGCGGCCGGCACTACTCGTCTTCAGCGCGCCAGCAGTTCGCGCGCGTCCTGCCCGGCCTCGCAGTGCACGAACAGCACTGCGGCCCTTTCTGCTGGAAACGGAAAACGCCGGCGCAAGCCGGCGTTCTTCATTATCGGTAGTGCCGGCCGCTGGCCGGCAATCGCAGATCCGGACGTTGCCGGCCAGCGGCCGGCACTACCCGTCTTCAGCGCGCCAGCAGCTCGCGCGCGTCCTGCCCGGCCTCGCAGTGCACGAACAGCACTGCGGCCCTTTATGCTGGAAACGGAAAATGCCGGCGCAAGCCGGCGTTCTTCTTTATCGGTAGTGCCGGCCGCTGGCCGGCAATCGCACATCCGGAGGTTGCCGGCCAGCGGCCGGCACTACCCGCCTTCAGCGCGCCAGCAGCTCGCGCGCGTCCTGCCCGGCCTCGCAGTGCACGAACAGCACCGGCACGCCGTGCGCTTCCAGCACCGCGGCCATCTGCCGCTGGCGCATCAGGAACTGCTCGTAGATGCCCTGCAGGCGGTCGCAATCGTTCTTGCTGTGGTTGTAGTACGCGCACCAACCGGCCGGATCGAACAGCGCCATGCGTGCCTCGCCATGGGTATAGCGCAGCAGCGGCTCGGGCGCGGCATTGAGCCACTCGTCTTCGCCCGGCGCCATGATCGCGGTCTCGATCAGCGGCCACAGCGCCGCCAAGCCCTGGTTGTCGTACTGCATCGACATCATCGCGGCCAGGTCGTTCACGGTGAAATAGCGCGCGTGTTCGATGCGGGCACCGAAGCTGTTCTGTGCCATCAACGCGGTGTCGGCATGCGCCATGCCGTTGGCCAGCAGTGTTTCTTCCAGCGCATTGGCCACCGCGTTGGTGGTGGCCACGTCGCTGCCGGTCAGCAGGAACGGCACCACGCGCAGGCCGCCCCCCACCAGGGTCGCATCGGCCTGGAACGGCAGCGGCACATCGCCTGCGGCATCGGTGCCGAAGGCCAGCAGGCGCGGGCCCTGGTTGCGGCCCGGGGCACGCATCTGCAGTTCTTCCAGGCGGCGATGGATCGGCCAGCCCGGGCGCAGTACTTCGGCCGGGTCGAAATGGGCGGCCGCGAACACCAGGTCCAGCTCGGCCACCTGCGGCACCAGCTTGGAAAGGTCACGGCCGACGCGTTCGGCCAGTTCACCGGCCTGTTCAGCGCTGAGCACCGCCTGGCGGGGGATTTCGCCGCCGGCCAGTTCCAGGGCCAGCACGCCAAGGGCATTCATCGCGGGGTCGGGTTTGCTCATGGTTCCACGGTTGGCCCATCACAGGGCGGCAGCTACACTTGGCTCCATTATGCCTGCTCCGCCGTGCAGGCCATGTTGCAGACACCCTCATCCATGCCAGGTATCTCCATGCCCAACGCTCGTCCCGTCGCCATCCTCGGTGGCGTCCGCATTCCGTTCTGCCGCCAGAACACCGCGTATTCGGATGTCGGCAACCTCGGCATGTCGGTCCGTACGCTGGGCGCGCTGGTCGAACGTTTCGGCCTGCACGGCCAGCAGCTGGGCGAAGTGGCGATGGGTGCGGTGATCAAGCACTCCAGCGACTGGAACCTGGGCCGTGAGGCCACGCTGTCCTCCGGCCTGTCGCCGCTGACCCCGGGCATCACCCTGCAGCGCGCCTGCGGCACTTCGCTGGACAGCATCATCACCGTGGCCAACAAGATCGCGCTGGGCCAGATCGAATCGGGCATCGGTGGCGGTTCTGACACCACGTCCGACGTGCCGATCGTCTACGGCAAGAAGCTGCGTGCACGCCTGCTGGCCGCCAACCGCGCCAAGAGCACCGGCGACAAGATCCGCGCGCTCACCGCCGGCTTCAAGTTCTCCGAGCTCAAGCCCGAGTTCCCGGGCGTGGCCGAGCCGCGCACCGGCAAGAGCATGGGCGACCACTGCGAGGACATGGCCAAGGAATGGAACATCTCGCGCGACTCGCAGGATGAGTGGGCGGTGTCCTCGCACAAGAAGCTGGCCGCCGCCTATGAGCGTGGCTTCTTCAACGACCTGATCGCACCGTTCCGTGGCGTCGAGCGTGACAACATCCTGCGCCCGGATACCTCGCTGGAAAAGCTGGCCACGCTGAAGCCGGCGTTCGACAAGGTTTCCGGCCGTGGCACGCTGACCGCTGCCAATTCCACCCCGCTGACCGACGGTGCCGCTGCGGTACTGCTGGCCAGCGAAGAGTGGGCGCGCGCGCACGGCCATGAGCCGCAGGCCTACCTGCGCGACGCGCATGTCTCTGCGGTGGACTTCGTGCATGGCGAAGGCCTGCTGATGGCGCCGACCATCGCGGTGCCGGAGATGCTCAAGCGCAATGGCCTGACCCTGCAGGACTTCGACATCTACGAGATCCACGAAGCCTTCGCCGCGCAGGTGCTGTGCACCCTGCGTGCGTGGGAGAGCGAGGATTACTGCCGCAACCGCCTGGGGCTGGACGCACCGCTGGGCCGCATCGACCCGGACAAGATCAACCTGCTGGGTTCGTCGCTGGCCACCGGTCATCCGTTCGCCGCCACCGGCGCCCGCGTCATCGCCACCGCCGCCAAGCAGCTGGCCGAACGCGGCGGTGGCCGCGCGCTGGTGTCGATCTGCACCGCCGGCGGCATGGGCGTGGTGGCGATCGTCGAACGCTGATCGCTGCGACCGCGCGCCAACCAAGGTTGGCGACTACCAGAAATGCGTGCTGGATCTGCTGTGGTAGATGCCGACCTTGGTCGGCCGTGAAACGGCATCGCTTGGAAGAGGCCACGCGCCAACCAGGGTTGGCGACTACCGGGTCCCGCAGATGAAAACGCCGCCCATTGGGCGGCGTTTTTTGCTCCTGTGGGTGCCGACCGTTGGTCGGCCCACTTCAGCAGCGGTCACGGCAACCGCGGATTACCGAATTCGTCGCGCTCTTCGTTGGCGTCATACACCGGCGGCTGCACCGCGAGCGGCTGTTCTTCCACCGTGGCACGCAGTGGCGTCTCGCCGCCGCGCACCAGCGCCACGCTGTCCTCGCCGCGCTGCAGGCGCAGCGCATTGGCCAGGCACTGCGCGGCCAGCGCGTGTTCGCCACGCTGGGCGAACAGTTCACCCAGCGCTTCCCACGCCGGTGCACCGGCGCCGGCGGCGATGGCCTCGTGCAGGAACGCATCGGCGGCCTCCCACTGCTGCTGGGCCAGGGCCACGCGGCCCTGCGCCAGGCGCAACGCGGCCGAGCCGTCATGCACGTTGCGCCAACGTGCGAGGTTGGCCTGGCGGGTAGCCAGGCGCTCGGCCGGCAGTCGGCCGTACAGCGCCACCAGTTCGTCATCCCAGCGCTGGTCCAGGGCCTGTTCCAGCGCCAGCAGCGCCGGCTCGTCCCAGTCCAGCGCCACCGCGCGGCTGGCATAGGCGCCAACCACGTCCGGAGTCGGTCGCAGTGCCTTCGGCGTGGCTTCCCACTGCGCGGCCAGCGCGTTGACGTCGGCCGCTTCCAGCAGCGCCTGTGCAGCCAGGCGTGCTTCCAGTTCACTATTGGCCTCGGCCGGCAGCACCTTGCTCTGGCGCAGTGCACCCAGCTGGCCATACGCCTCGTGGGCGCGGCCGGCCTGTGCCAGTGCCTCGGTGCGCAGCCACAGGCCGCGTGGCGGCAGCGGCTGGATCGCCGCTACGTCCAATGCGTTGATCGCATCCACCGGCAGATCGCGCGCCAGCAGCTGTTCGGCGCGCAGCAGCGCCTGCAGGGTGGCATCACTTTCGCCCAGGCGCTGCAGCAGCGCCTCGCCAGCCGGGCCGTCGGCACGTGCCTGCGCGCTGCGCACGGCGTTGGCCAGCGCCACCGCGCTCACTTCCGGATCCTTGGCGGCACCGTCCAGCAGTTTCTCGGCACGCTGCCAGTGGCCGTGCTCATAGGCCTGCAGGCCGTCGATCAGGCGCACCCGGCCCTGTTTGCGGCGGTAGCGGCCCCAGGCGCGGAACGGTGCGGCGATCAGGCTCCACAGCAGCCATAGCACCAGCACCGCGATCACTGCCAGCAGCGCCACCTTCGGCAGGTTGCTGTGGTAGTCGTAGCCGCCGTAGCGCAGGGTCACTTCGCCGAAGCGGTTCAGGTCATCGGCGCCGAGCCATTGCGCAGCGACCACGCCGATGGCCACGGCCAGCAACAGCACGACCAGGGATTGCAGGGGTTTCATGCGGGCTTACCTCCGGTCGGTCTGGGTGCGCAGTTGTTGCAGGGTGCTGCCAAGGACAGCGTCGTTGGCCTGCAGCGGCAGTTCGCGCAAGGCCTTCAGTTCAGCACGTTGCGCGCGCAGGGCTGGTGAATCCGGCCAGCGCCGCTGTGCCCAGTGCTCCACGCGGTCCAATGCGGTATTGCGCCCCGCGCGGTCGCCGCGCTCGATTGCCGCACGTGCCAATGTCAGTTCCAGCTGCAGCGCGTCGTCGGCATTGCGCTGTTCGGCGGCGGTCAGCGGGCCGTTCTGGCGGCTCGGGGTGATGTCCACGAACGGCGCCAGAGCTGCCTGCCACCAGGGTTTGGCGGTGCTGCTGCCGGTCGTGCCCGTGATCTGCGAAGGCAGGCCCTGCAGTGCCCTGCCCACAGCATCCAGGCGCTGCAGCGACTGCACGCGGGGGCCGCTGCCGAGCGCATCCAGTGCCTCGCGCTCCTGCACCAGCGCCTGACGCAGGTTCAGGCCATCACTGTCGGGCAGTTCGGCCAGTGCCGTCGCGGCCTGGGCGTACAACCGGCGTGCGCCTTCCACATCGTCGGCGTAGTTCAGGCGCTGCGCGGCCTGGGTCAGCAGCAGTTCGGCCTCATCGCGCTGTACCGCCTGGCGGCCCTGGTTGGCGCTGTCGGCCAGCTTGGCCAGGTTCTCTTCCAGCAATGCGCTGCGCTGGGAAAGGCCCAGCATCTCGTCGCGCAGCACGCGGTTGGTGGCGGCCGCGTCCTGCAGGCGCTGGCTGGTCGCGCGCTGGTCACGACGCAGCGCATCCAGCGTGGCCTCCAGGCCCTTCAGCTGGACAGCCGTGGTCTGTGCCTGCGCTGCCTGTTCGTTCTGTTGCTGTTGCCAGACATACCAGCCGGCATAGCCGCCCACGCCGAGCACGACCACACCGGCCAGCGGCAGCAGCCAGCGCACGGGTCGACGGGGCGGGGAAACGGGCGGAGTGTCGTTCATCGGGCTTCCTTGTCGGCAACGTCGCCGGTCGGGGGCCGGCAGGCCGCGTTGTGCACAGCATCACTGTTGCCGACGACAGCGGCAAGCGTGACCCACGTCCCTGTTCAGGTCGCTGCCGGGACGGTGAGCGTGGCGTGTGCGGCCGCCACCAGCTGCGCGCTGGTGGGGCCTGCCGCGCGCACGACATGCTGCAGGCCCAGTGCCCGGGCCTGTTCGCCGAGGCGATCACTGGCCACCACGGCAGTCGCGTGCGCCTGCAGACGCTGCTGCAAGGGCGGCGGAAGCTGCTGCCAGAAATGCTGCAGCGCTTCGCCACTGCTCACCGCCAGCATCCACGGCTGCGCTGAATGCGCCAATCGGGCCAGCGCACGGGGCGGCAGGTGCAGAAGGCGACGCTGGTAGATGTCGGCACGTTCGATTGTGGCGCCGGCCGCCTGGAGCTGCGCGGCAATCAGGCCACGCCCGCCGGGCGCGGTCACCAGGCCGATGCGCAGGCCCTGTACGTCAGCCAGCACCGGCAGCGCCAGCAGGCCTTCACTGTCCATCCGCTGCGGCGCGTGCACCTCGGTGATGCCGTGTGCCCGCAATGCGCGCGCGGTGCCTTCGCCGACGGTCAGCCACGGGCTGCGCTGGGCCTCGGCCAGCGGCAGCAGGGTGGCGGCCGCGGTCACGGCGGCCGGGCTGGTGAACACCACCCGATCGCAGTTCAGCGCGCGTTGCAGCTGACGCACCACAGGCGTGCCATGCAGGCGCTGCAGGCGCCAGGGCGCCAGGGCCAGGACATCCCCGCCCAGCCCAGCAACGGCGCGGCGCAGCGCCACATTCTGGCCCCGCGGGCGCAGGGAGATCAGGGTCCAGCGCGCGCCGGAACGGGTGGCGCCAGTGGGTATCGTATGGTCGGCCATTGCCTGCATTATGCGGGCCCTTCGTTGTCGTGGTCGCTGCTCCGATGTCCGTTGATGCCCTGACTTCCTCGTTGGCCGCCCTGCAGGACGTGCTGGACTGCATGCCGGCGGTGCGCGCCATGCAGATCCAGCTCGACGGCTATGCCGATGGCGTGCTGCGCATCACCGCGCCGCTGGCCGCCAACGTCAACGACAAGGGCAACGCCTTCGGCGGCAGCCTGGCCTCGGTGCTGACCCTGTCCGGCTGGGCGCTGGTCAGCCTGCGCCTGCGCCTGGCCGGCCACGATGCCGAGGTCTACGTGGCCGACAGCAACCTGCGCTACCTGGCCCCGGTCTACGAAGACCTGCACGCCCACGCTGAGGCGGCCGAGGCCACCGGCTGGGATGCCTTCCTGAACACCTTCCGGCAGCGCCGCAAGGCCCGCATCAGCATCATCGCCACCCAGCCCGGCGCCGATGGCAAGCCCGCCGCCGAATTCAGCGGTCGCTTCGTTGCCTTCGCCAAAGGGTAGGATGGCAGGCTGACGTTCTGGGGAAACCACTGATGCGCCGCCTGATCCAGTTCCTGATCTGTTCCCTGCTGCTGGCCAGTGCCGTGGCCTCGGCCGACGACCTCAGCCGCAAGCAGCGCAAGCTGCTGGAAGAGACCCAGATCGCCTACGGGGCGACCATCCGCTGGGGCAGCATGGACGATGCCATCGGCTACCTCGACCCCAAGCTGCGCAAGGAAAAGCCGCCCACCGAGTTCGAGCTCAACCGTTACGCGCAGCTGCGCGTGTCGTCCTACCGCGAGCGCAGCAGTGCCTCACTGGACGGGGGACTGGTCGAGCGGCGGGTCGAAATCGGGGTGATCAACCAGAACACCCAGGCCGAGCGCACGGTGGTCGTGGTCGAGCGCTGGCGCTGGGACCCGGAAGCCAAGCGCTGGTGGCAGACCGCCGGCCTGCCGGACCTGTGGAAGGGGCAGTGACGGGCCGCGTCCGGCTTGTGCGACAATCGGCGCCCGCTTAATCGACCCGTGACCTGAGTGAATTACGAAGAGTTGCTGGCCTTTGCAGGCCGAAACCCGATGCTGTCCGCGGCCCTGGTCGGCCTGACCGTGGCCATCATCGTCACCGAGATCCGCCGCCTGTTCCGGGGCTTCAAGGGCATCAAGCCCGCCGAACTGACCCAGCTGATCAACGCGGGCGGCACGGTGGTGGTCGACCTGTCGGCCAGCGGTGACTTCGAGAAGGGCCACATTGCCGGCAGCCGCAACGCCCAGGCCAGTGCCTTCGGCCCGGACCACAAGCTGGTGGCCAACGCCAAGCAGTCGCCGGTGGTGCTGGTGTGCCGCAGCGGCAACGCCTCGGAAACCGCCGCCAAGGCGCTGAAGAAGGCCGGCTTCGAGAAGGTCTACGTGCTCGACGGCGGCATTCCCGCCTGGCAGCAGGCCGAGCTGCCGCTGGTCAAGGGCCGCAACTGATTGCCGCAGGTGGCGGATCCGGCCTTGTATGGGCCTGATCCCGCCCCCATCGCAGTAATTCGACCATCGTTTTCATTGCATTCATTGGAGTTACTGGAAATGTCCGAAGAGATCACCAACGGCGCTGCTGCGCCGGTCGATGCCGCCACCGGCCCCGCTTTCACCGTCGAGAAGATCTACGTCAAGGACGTCTCCTTCGAGTCGCCGAACGCCCCGACCATCTTCAATGACCAGGTGCAGCCGGAGCTGCAGCTGAACCTGAACCAGCAGGTGCAGCGCCTGGGTGAGAACGCCTTCGAAGTCGTGCTGGCCGTGACCCTGACCTGCCAGGCCGGTGAGCGCACCGCCTACGTGGCCGAAGTGAAGCAGGCCGGCGTGTTCGGCCTAGTCGGCCTGGACCCGCAGTCGATCGACGTGCTGCTTGGCACCCAGTGCCCGAACATCCTGTTCCCGTACGTGCGCCAGCTGATCAGCGACCTGATCCAGGCCGGCGGCTTCCCGCCGTTCTTCCTGCAGCCGATCAACTTCGAAGGCCTGTACGCAGAAACCCTGCGCCAGCGCCAGGAGCAGGGCGACGCACCGTCGCTGGCTGACTCCGAGCCGGCTGGCAACGCCTGATTCCTGCCGCGACGTCACGGATGAGCACTCCCGCTGACAAGATCGCCGTGCTGGGCGCCGGTTCCTGGGGAACCGCGCTGGCCAGCCTGCTCGCACGGCACGGTCATCCGACCGTGCTGTGGGGGCGCGACGCTGCCGTGGTCGAGGCCATCGACCAGCGCCACGAGAACCCGCGCTACCTGCCGGGCATCCCGCTGCCGGACAGCCTGCGTGCCACCACCGACCTGGCGTCGGCGGTGGAAGGCGCGGCCTGGATCCTGGTGGTGACCCCGTCGCATGCCTTCGGTGAAACCGTGCGTGCGCTGGCGCCGCTGCGTCCGGCCGGTGCCGGCGTGGCCTGGGCCACCAAGGGCTTCGAACCCGGTTCGGGCCGTTTCCTGCATGAAGTGGCGCGCGAAGTGCTGGGCGAGGACGTGCCGCTGGCCGTCGTCACCGGGCCATCGTTCGCCAAGGAAGTAACCCAGGGCCTGCCCACCGCGATCACCGTGCACGGCGACGTGCCCGAGTTCGCGCAGACGGTGGCCGAGGCGATGCATGGCCCGGCGTTCCGCGCCTACACCGGCGACGACATGGTCGGTGCCGAGCTGGGCGGTGCGATGAAGAACGTGCTGGCGGTGGCCACCGGCGTGGCCGATGGCATGCAGCTGGGCCTCAACGCCCGTGCCGGCCTGATCACCCGCGGTCTCAATGAAATGCTGCGCCTGGCTGCGGCGATCGGCGCCAAGCCGGAAACGCTGATGGGCCTGGCCGGCCTGGGCGATCTGGTGCTGACCTGCACCGGCGACCTGTCGCGCAACCGTCGCCTGGGCCTGGCCCTGGGCCGTGGCCAGACGCTGCAGGATGCCGTGCGCGAAATCGGCCAGGTGGTCGAGTCGGTGCAGACCGCCGACGAAGTGATGCGACAGGCACGCCGCCATGGCATCGACCTGCCGATCTCCGACGGCGTGCGTGCCGTGCTGCACGGCGAGCAGACTCCGGAAGAAGGCCTGCGCGCACTGCTGGCGCGGGAACAGAAACCGGAATACCCGGACACGCTGTTCAAGTGAATCGAAAAACCCCGGCCACGTGCCGGGGTTTTTTATGTGCGCGAGCCATCCACGCATGGCGTGGATCTACTGCCGAACCCGCTTCTGGTAGCTGCCAACCTTGGTTGGCGCCCGACGGCGGCAATCACCGCGCCCGTGGCGGCGCGCTGGTGTTGTCCATGTCCGAGAAGATCAACCACGGCCCGTCGCCCACGCGCTTCAGCGTCAGCGTGAACTTGCCGGTGTCCCCCTCGTTGCTGCCGTAGCGATACGCACCAATGATGTAGCCCGTGTTGCCCTTCACCGAGTGAGCCAACGCCCGCAGCCGCAACGGACTGCCGCCCTGGCCGGCATACGCGGCCTTGATCGCAGTACGCCCGCGCACCGGCGGCTGGTTGCTCTGCAGTACAAAACCATCCTCGGCAAACAGCGCAGCCAATGCCCTGGCATCAGCCGAGCGCCACGCCCGCTCGTAATCGCGCAGTACGCGCTCCAGCGGTGCGGGCAGGGCTGCGCCCGGGAGAGGCCGTGCAGGCATCGCGTTTTCTGCATCGTGGGCAATTGCCGGCGATGCCATCAGCAGGGCACTGCAGAAGATCTTGGCGAGTCGTGTACGGCGCATGCGTCCGGCTCCAGGCGATGACGGGACGCTACGAACGCATCCTGGCACGGTGCTGGTTAGAATCACGCGGCTGCCGATTTGCTGGATGCAGCGCAGATCAGACAAGGACAGGGAATGAAGATTCGAATCACAGGGATGGCACTGACGGTCGCATTGCTGGCCGCCTGCGGGCAGGCACCGGCACCCGATGCAGCACCAGCCGCACCAGCACCGGCCACAGAAGCACCTGCGGCCACGGCAACGGTGGGCGAGAAGGCGCCATCCATCGAAGATGGCGTGGATCCCTCGGTGTGGGACAACGAAGGCGAACCGGAAGACCCGAGTGCCGGCGGCGAACTCACCTGCGCGGACAACCCGCTGGCGACGCATTTCTTCACCCTGGTGGGCGGCAATACCGTGGACGACTGCGGCCGCAAGGACCCGAAGGTGCTGGCCGCGTTCAACGCCCTGATGAAGAACACAGCCGCAGCCGAATCCGCTGACAGGGAGATTCCATCGCTGCGCGAACGCCTGTTGAGCGGGCCCAGCGGTCCTGGTGAGCTGCTGGTGCTGCAGGGCGAGCCGTGGTGGTTCTATACCGCCTGCCAAGCCCACGACTGCCCCGGCACCGCGTTGGCGATGCTGTATTCGCCGACGGAGGCGAAGATGGTCGGCCGTCTTACCGCGCGCTGTCGTGTGTGGTGGCTGGGCGAGCCGACGGCGGAACAACGTGCGCAGATTGAACAACGCCAGCCACTGCAGGATGCCGCGTTGAAGGAAGAAAGCGCGCTCTGCGAGTGATGTGGTGCCCGCCTCATCCTTCCGGCTGCATGCGCGCGCTGGCCTGTGCGTTCATGGCCAGGCACGCCAGGATCAGCCCTTCCATCACCCGGTCGCCCACGTACTCGGCCTCCGTGCCGTTCTGACGCACGCGCTCGGCCGCCAGCAGCAGCTCCAGCGTCACGCGTTGGCCGGCCAGTGCACAGTCCGCATCGGCCAGCGCCATGCAGCGGCCCGGCATCTGATGACGCTCTGGCCAGGGCTGGCCGTCGGCGGCCGCGCCTTTGCCGATGCGGTGAAGCGTGGCGATGAAGGCATTCGGATCGGTCGCAGCCGCGTGCTCTGGCGGCCCACCGCCAGTGGCGGATGAGCGATGCGGATGCAGGCGTGGGAAGTCCGGTGATGTCATGGCAGTGCCCCGTGCAGGACAGACGGTAGCCGCCACGCAAAGGTGGCGGGCGGAGACGTGGCTCGAAAACCGGGACAGTGCGTACAAGGCCGGCAGGCACAAGGCCTCCACGCTCCGCCCGCCATAGTCGGCAGACGAATTGCCCGCCGGCGCCACACTGGGTGACGCCGACGGGCAGGCGCATACAACGTACGCATTGCCACGGGTTTTCGAGGCCCGGCCACCTTTTTCCGGTGGCACGCCATCTGTACCGCCGTCGCTGCGCAACGCCAATCAGACGAGTTGCAAACAGCGTTCGATCAAAGACGCTTTCAGCATTCTTGCATGCTGTTAAGTCGTCGCAGACGCAGGCGCCGCAACGGCCGTAGCAGCATGGGGAATATGCGACATGGTTCGAACTTGATGACAGGGATATGGGTACCCCACCAAGCCGATGACGACAGTGCGGAGCGAAGAACGTAAATCGAACTCGCCCCACTCTGGTTGTCAGCGCTCTTGGGGTCTTTCGTACCAGGCCTGAGTACGGTTGACGATGCGCACCACGGACAGCATGACCGGCACCTCGATCAGCACGCCCACCACCGTCGCCAGCGCCGCCCCGGAATGCACGCCGAACAGTCCCACCGCAGTCGCCACCGCCAGTTCGAAGAAGTTGCTGGCACCAATAAGCGCTGACGGGCCGGCCACGCAATGTGCCACGCCCAGCCGACGGTTGAGCAAGTAGGCCAGGCCCGAGGTGAAATAGACCTGGATCAGGATCGGCACGGCAATTAGCGCGATTACCAGCGGTTGCTTCACGATCTGCTGGCCCTGGAACCCGAACAGCACCACCAGCGTCAGCAGCAGCGCGGACAGGGACAGCGGCCCCAACCTTCGAAGCGTGAGTTGCAGGCCCGCCTCGCCGCTGCGCAAAAGGATCCAGTGCCGCAGCAGTGCAGCAGCCAGCACCGGCACCACGATGTAGAGACCAACGGACAGCAACAGCGTATCCCACGGTACGGTGATCGCCGACAGGCCGAGCAGCAGTGCAACCACCGGCGCGTAGGCAACCACCATGATCGCGTCGTTCAACGCCACCTGGCTCAGGGTGAAGTTGGCATCACCGCGGCACAGGTTGCTCCACACGAACACCATGGCGGTGCAGGGTGCGGCTGCCAGCAGGATCAGCCCGGCGATGTAGCTGTCGATCTGTGCTGCGGGCAACCAGTCGGCGAAGGCATGGCGCAGGAACAGCCAGCCCAGCAGCGCCATCGAGAACGGCTTGACCGCCCAGTTGATGAACAGCGTCACCCCGATACCCTTCCAGTGCTGCTGCAGCTGGCGCATCGCGCGGAAGTCGACCTTCAGCAGCATCGGGATGATCATCAGCCAGATCAGCACCGCAACCGGCAGATTGACCTTGGCCACTTCGGCGGACGCCAGCACCGCGAAGGCACCGGGCAGGACGTGGCCCAGCAGCGTGCCCATCGCAATGCACAGCACAACCCACAGCGTCAGGTGTCGCTCGAACAGACTCATGGCAGTGGCACCGTCACTGCGCGCCGTCGGTCGGCAACAGCTGGCCGATCCGGTCCAGCGCGTGCTGCAGCGCTTCGCGTTCGGACCACACCGATTCGGGCAGTGCGAGCAGCGCACCCAGGCGGGTTTTCACGATCGCATGGGCCAGCGCGAAGGCTGCGGCCTTGTCGGCATCGCTGCCTGCCACGGCGGCCGGATCGGGCAGGCCCCAATGGCTGCGGATGAAGTCACCGAACACCACTGGGCAAGCTTCGGCAGCGGCCGCATCACACACGGTGATGACCAGGTCCATGGGCGCTGCATCCACGAACTCGTCCCATGATTTGCTGCGCAGCCCTTCAACGGGCATTCCTTCGGCATGCAGTTGTGCCAGCGCGAACGGATTGACCTGGCCGGTGGGCTGGCTGCCCGCACTGAATGCCCTGAAGCGATCGCTGTCCCAGGCGCGCAGGGTGGCTTCAGCCAGCACGCTGCGCGCGCTGTTGCCGGTGCAGAGGAACAGGACATTGCGGGTCATGTGGCAATCGCTTCGATGGGGTGGGTCGTGTGCGGTATCAGCACTTGCAGGCGGGTTCGGCGGGGACGCACTGGTTGCTGGGTGAGCCCGCGCAACAGTTGTGCGTGAGGTACTCGATCAAGCCGTTCATGGCATCGAAGTTGGCGCGGTAGCAGACGTTGCGGCCCTGGTTCTCGCTCTCCACCAGCCCGGCCTGCACCAGCTCCTTCAGGTGGAAGCTGAGCGTGGCTGGGGGCACCTGCAGGGCCGTAGCGATGTCGCCCGCCATGCGCCCTGCCGGGCCGGCCTCCACCAGCAGGCGGAAGGCAGCCAGGCGGGTGGCATGACCGAGGGCGGTCAGGGCGGAGATTGCATTCGATGTTTCCATATTTCTAGAATAATCGAATGAATGAGCCAATCACAAGCCTGGACCTGCCCAACCTGGTGGAATCGTCATTGCCCCAGCCCAATCATCACCAGCTCGCCGCGGCAGATCTGGGGCCGCCGCGCATCCTCCTGCTCTACGGCTCGCTGCGGCCCCGGTCGTTCAGCCGCAAGCTGGCGCTGGAAGCCGAGCGACTGCTGCGCCACCTGGGGTGCGAAACCCGGGTGTTCGACCCGCATGCGCTGCCGATGCTGGACAGCGTGGACCCGCACCACCCTGAAGTGCAGCGACTGCGCGAATGGTCGCAGTGGTCGGAAGGCCAGGTATGGGTCAGCCCCGAGCGGCATGGCACGGTCACCGGCGTGTTCAAGAACCAGATCGACTGGTTGCCGCTGGAAGATGGCAGCGTGCGGCCCACGCAGGGCAGGACGCTGGCGGTGATGCAGGTGAGCGGCGGCTCGCAGTCGTTCAACACGGTCAACGCGTTGCGCGTGCTTGGTCGTTGGATGCGCATGCTGACCATCCCCAACCAGTCGTCGGTGGCCAAGGCCTGGCAGGAATTCGATGACGACGGCCGGATGAAGCCCTCGCCGTACTACGATCGGGTGGTGGATGTGATGGAAGAGCTGGTGAAGTTCACGCTGCTGACGCGGGGCCGGTCGGACTACCTGGTAGACCGTTACAGCGAGCGGAAGGGCGACGCGCACGCCGCGGCATTGGCGCGGGCTGCAGAGGCTACGGCTTCCTGATCCTCATTGGTGCCGATGTGAGGCACGCTCACCCAAGCAGCCTCTTCACCCTTGAAGCTGCAAGGCGGATGATCACCACATAGGCCAGCAACATGCCGGTGCCGATGCCCATTACTTCGATTTCCCAGTTGCGGCGGTAGGGAGAAGGGCCCATGAAGGCCCACGCCAGAAGCACCGCCGCAATCAGCAAGGCGCTGCGATTGGCCTTCGAAATGAGCGCATCTTCGGTCGCGTGCCCCATGTTCGGATCCCAGGAACCGAGCAGCCACCCCAAGCCACGCAGGTAGTCGCGCGCCACGAAGAACAGGAAGACGAATACGCCTCCCATCGTGCTCAGCAGAAACTGGAAGAGTGGGTCCACCGGCGGCCTCATGGACGAGGCAGACATTGCCTCGCAGGATCGTCTACGGGCGCAGTATGCCAGCGTGCCGGGCCTCGGGGGCACCACGCCTCACACGCAGGCGACTCTCCATGAGCAGACTGTGCATCGCAGCCGCCCGGCGGGCGGCATGTGCCCACAACGCCCAGGGCGGACGCACAAACGCACTACTCGCCAGCGTGCTGTGCGGTCTTCTTTTGGTTGCCATCTGTGACGGCACGGCTCTGCGCGAACTCCGGGAACGTCTTCGCGATCGAATCCTTGTCCGGCAGGATGTAGAACACACCGCCCTTCTCGAACGTGGACTGCACGATCTGCTCGTAGAACGCGGGCGAGACATTGATGCAGCCGTGGGTGACGCGGTTGTCGTCCGGCGAGGGCGATGCCAACCGCTCGGCGCGCTTTTCCTTCGGGCTGCCCGGCGGCAGCGGGTGCATCGACACGGCGGAATCGTAGTCCACCCACAGCACGCGTCCGGCATCGTCGGACGGGCCGTAACCGCCAATGAAGCGGCCGGCAGGCGTGGTGCGGTCGTGGCCGGGAATCGCGCTCAGTGCGAGCTTGGCGACGCCCGGTGCGGAATGGTCGCCGATCGCCGACCCAAACAGCGCCGGTGCGGCGCCGCGCAGCTTGCCGTCACCGCCGAAGACCAGAACCTGCGCCGCCGCCTTGTCCATGACCGCAAACGGATAGCCCTGGTTGTCCTTGCTGGCGACCACCCAGCCGGCCAGCTCGATCACTGTCTCGGACACGCTCTGGTCGGGCGGAAGTTCATCAACGGCGGCGACCGATGGTGCAGGTGCGTCCTTGTCCCTGGCGTTGGCTACGCCGCTGCACGCAACGGCCAGTGCCATGGCCAGGGAGGCATGGAGGGCGCGGCGTGCAGGAGAGGGGGAAGTACGAATGGGACGGCTCCTTGCAATGCAATCGTGGGTGGAAGGATGCCAGTGGCCGGCGAAGGCCACTGGGTCCCCGATACACCCGATACAGAGGTGGATCAATTCAAAAGGTGAGGGAGCGATTACCCGCGCGGCTTGCGGCCGGCAGGTGCCCTTTCAAGCTGCTGCACGCGACCTTCGATCTGGTCCAGGCGCTGATTGGCCTGCTGTGCGGACTGGTTGGCGGACTCCGCGCTCTGCGCAGCGCCCTGCACCTTGACGTCGAGCTGATCGAGACGCGAGTTGATGGTGGCAAACTCGTTCTTGTATGACGCGCAGGCGCCAAGGCTGACGGTGGCGATGAGCGCTACAGCAAGTGCGCGGGCCGTCTTCATGTGTTGCGGGTTCAGGTTCATTGCACTCCCTCCTTCGTCTGGGGAAGCTGGAATATAGCGGCGTTTGTTCCCGCCGCTACCAAGCGCTTTCAGCTGGAATTTGAATACGTGGAAGCACTGTGAAGCCGGCCCCTGACCCAGCATTAACAAGCGGGATCAGGCGAGCTGATCTACGTCGGCGGCGTGCCTTGTGCCTGTTCAAGGTCGCCAATTCATCAGTATGAAGCGGCTCTCACAGCACTTGCGTTTCCACGCCTTTGGCAGCAGTGCAGGCAGGCGTCCATCCACTCGCCTCGAACACGGTCGCGGCGGTGTCGGGCCGCACATCCAGCAGCGTGGCGATGGCCCTGGTCCTGTCTGGCGCGCGGGAAACATAGCTGCGCGCGATGCGGTAGCCGACCCAGTATCCGAGATCTCCACGTCGTGCTTCATCGCCGGGGCCGTTGTACAGCCACTTCGAAAGATCGGTGCCCCCACTGTCCTGTACGAACGCGCGCTCCAGCGCACATTCGCGGCCCTGGGCCCAGCGACGCAGATGCGCGTTGGCCGGTTGCCCCGAGATCAGTTCACCCACGTACTCGGCGCCGCCTTCAAGCAACGTCTGATAGAGCAGGGTGGGCTGCTCTACGTCCACGCGTGCACCGGGCTGTTGCACGTGCACATACTCATGCGCGATCAGATGCACGAAGCGGTCACCTACATCGGCCTGCATCCAGTCGGCGTTGCACAGTGCTTCCAGTCCGATCACCACACCATCTTCGGTGGTGACGCCGCCGCTGTTACCCCGCCCGACCAGCACGGTGACCGGAGGAAAACGTGCAGTGGGGAGCAGCGTGCCCAACCGATCGAGTGCGTCGGCAACCCGCGCGCGGATCGCCGGCAATGCCGCTGCACAGGTCCGCGCCCTGGCGAACAACGCCGGCTTGTCCTGGATGGCCCTGGCCAAACGTTCCATTGATCCGATGCGGCTGTCGGTGAAGCTGCGCAATGCCTCCGTGCCGGTGTCCAGATAGCCGCGCTGCAGGTCTTCGGCACTGGGTTTTCCTCCAGTGGCATCCAGCACGCTGAAGAAACGCGTGACATCGTCTGTCTGTACCACGATGCGTGCAGAAGGTCGGGCGCGCTCGGCCGCGTTGGCTGGCAGCTGCATCATCGGCAGGGCGACGAGGAGCAGCACCCGCACCGCGTGGCGCGCATGGGGCGGAAACAGCAGTGATGCGACGGACGCGTGTAGCCACGTGCCCATAGTTAGAGCGCGTTTTGGCCTCATAGTTGGGTGCAGCCGAGGCTCTACATTCACCGACTATTAGCACTTTGGCCCCATAGTCGGGGCGCTCGTAGCGTAGCTAATTGATATCGAAGGAAATGATTGCATAGTTGGAGACTTCTTTCATAGCTGAACCAACTATGGGTACGCGAATGAATATCCGCTCTCCAGACCGTGCAGTCTGCTGGCGTCTGCCACCTACCTGGATTCCGATGCAAGGTTGTGAAGACGTGGCTGAACCTAGTGAGGCAGCACGGATCTCGGATGGACGCAACGCGCAATGCAAGAAGTCGCTAATCAATGTGGCATGGACCCACAAATGAAAAGCCACTGTTAGTTCCACTCGCGCAATGGGCTCCAATCTAGCATTCGACTCGTCCGGAGAACGCTCGACGTACTAAGGCTTCAAGGATTGTAATGGATTGATTTTAAAGGAGGTATAACCATTTATGGCTTGCGAAATGCAGAGGGACTCAACGAGCTTGCAACGAGCATTGGTTTGCGTATGTTGGAGGAATGAACGCACTTTCCCTGCAAAGAGCGGCACTTGAAGCGTCCTCAGAAGAGGAACTGGCAGACAGGATCGTTGATGAGTCTGGGATCTGTGTTCGCGTGGGGGATGCCAGGCAGCTACTTGGATTCCGTAGCCTAGATGCAGGTAGACGAGCTGCAGTGCAGGGGCGCTTAGGCATCGAAGCGGTGAACTTTCCAGGTCGCCGTGGACGTTTGTCCCTTCGGCAGGCACCTATCAAGGAGCCCGTGCAATGAGCTAAGTAAGAAAGATCTCTGGGGAGAAGAAACAACAAACCCTGGCTGGCAGGCCAGGGCTTGTTCGCAGCTAGCGCTTAGTTCCGCGTAGCTGAATCTACTCCCGACCCGTGCTTCTTTCAAGTGCTCGTCAAAGCGGGAGGGGGCCGTGCAGCCATCTCCCACCATGAGGGAGATGGCAATGACCCCAGATCAGCTGAGGGATCATCTAAGAACGCTAGATCTATCAGTAGAAGATAGGTCCTTCGCACTCGAGCTCTTTGGCCAGGAACCAGGGCGCAGCGTTGGCGCCTATGCACTGGACAATGTGGTCGTCGACTTCTATTCAAGAAAGTGTCGCGATGTTCGCAGGCTGGAAAGCCATACAGTCGAGCAAACATTTGCATATGAGCTAGAAATTGATCCTGACGTCATCTCATATGTTTGCCAGGTCACTTGTCGTGGCATAAGGCGCGGCAATCATGTGTGCACCGCCCATGCAGACTTCTTTGTGGTTCGACGGTCCTCCGTGGAAATCGTGGAATGTAAGCCCATCTCCAAGCTCAGCACTCTTGTGGAGAGAAAGCCCGAAGAGTGGGTGCTGGACGGTGGGAAATATCGCAATCTGGTGTATGAGCGATGGGCAGCATCCCATGGGATCGAGTACAAGATCTGGGCCTCACCCAGCAACATCAGCCGATACCATAGGAACTTGCAGTTCATCTACCAAAACTGGGATGAAGATCTCTCAATGGTGCGCCGAGAGGGCTTTGCTGCGGTGGAAAAGCAGCTTTACATGGGGCCAAAAAGCATCGCGTTTCTTATGGAAGAGATCCCTTGGTTCAACGCTGGGGTTGACCTGCCCCCTTTCTCAGGGCCACTAGCTACTTAGTAGAGTCCAGGTTGGGGAGCATACCGCTCCGGTGGGTCAGGTTTCGATCAGCGGTCGAACCAGTCAAGGCACCTTCGTTGCGCAGCGCGGCGGCGAACTCGGCAGGCGTGCATTTGGGCAGTGAGCTGTGCGGACGCACCTCGTTGTAGTCCTTGCGCCAGATGGCGATTACCGCCCGTGCGTGCTCGAGCGAGATAAACCAGTTTTCGTTCAAGCATTCGTCCCGGAACTTGCCGTTGAAGCTCTCCACATAGGCGTTCTGCGTGGGTTTCCCTGGCTGGGTCAGCACAAGCGTCACGCCGTTGGCGGTCGCCCACTGGTCCAGCGCCCGGCCGGTAAACTCGGGTCCCTGGTCGGTCCTGATCGCCGCGGGGTAGCCGCGGAAACGGCATACCGCATCCAGGATGTCGGCCACGTTCTGGCCATTTATCCTCCGGCCGACGGCGATTTCCACCGCTTCCTTGGTGCAATCGTCCACCACCGTCAGGCACTTGATCGGGCGCCCGTTGGCCAGGGCGTCGAAGACGAAGTCCATCGACCAGGTGTGGTTGGGCCCCGACGGCAGCTGCAGCGGACGGCGCTCGACGGCCACGCGATCGCGCTTGCGGCGCTTGCGCACCGCCAGGCCAGCGTTGCGGTACAGCCGGTAGATTCGCTTGTGGTTGGCGATCCAGCCCTCCCGTTCCAGCAGGATGTGCAGCCGTCGGTAGCCGAACCGGCGACGTTCGCCCGCCAACGCAACGAGCCTGGCCTGCAACGGCGCGTTCGCCATGCGCGGCTGGTAGTGCAACACGCTGCGTGACAAGCCCAGTGCCCGGCAGGCCCGCCGCTCCGACAGGCCCAGCTTCGCCCGCACGTCCGCGACGGCAGCCCGTCGCGTCGGCGGGCTCAGTATTTTCCCCGCGCCACGATCCTCAGCGCTTCGTTGTCCAACATCGACTCGGCCAACAGCTTTTTGAGCCGCGCGTTCTCCGCTTCCAGTGCCTTCAGGCGCTTGGCGTCGGGCACATCCATGCCGCCGAACTTGCGCCGCCACAGGTAGAACGACGCGTCACTGAAGCCGTGCTTGCGGCAAAGCTCCTTGACCGGCGTGCCGGCGGCCGCCTGCTTCAGGAAGCCGATGATCTGCTCTTCGGTGTATCGCTTCTTCATGTCCGTCCTCTTGTGAGACGGACTCTACTAAGATCAGGTTGGCCCGGAAAACGGGGGGCAGGTCAGCGGAGTCATTGGCTCACATTGGCTAAAGGGTAAGGTTGCGACGCTAGCCGATCTGTATCGTGAGCTAGCCCTGCAGTGCGAGTGCGCTGGCGTTCCTGTGCCTGGCCGGAAGGCGCTCGTCAGAAGAGTTCGATCCGTTTCAAGGGGGCAACGTGATCTTGCTGTCGGCGGTAAGCGAAACTATCAAGCAAATAGGCCGCGTTCCGACGCTCGGGTTAGATCAGGCCAAGCGCTTGCTGTGCACTCTGTCCTGCACATCGATGCAACCAAGGTTGACAACCGAGTCTTTACACAAGAAGACGAAGGGCAGCAAGACCACTGCCCGGTACTGTACTGCGGCCGTGACGAAGCGTCGTCTAAGGTTATGGCCCATGCCTTTGTCTTCGGTCCCGCTCGGCGCGAAGGGCCACTAATTTTGCTGAGGAACTATGTGCGCGAGCACGCGAAGCTTCCACACGCAATCGTGATCGATCGAGGCACTGATCTGAAGTCAGCCTTAGGTGATCTCTGTCGAACCTATGGCATCTCCATACTCACAGTGCCGACAGGCGCGAGTCGCTTCAACTCACAGTGTGAGACGGTTCAAGGGCTTATCAATTCCATGGTCAGCCACAAATTGATTGGGAGCACAAAGCCAGATAAAGCCGGTAGAAGTGTCGATGGAAAATTCAAAAGCAGATCGACCGCGCGCCTAGATTTCTCGACCGTAGAATCCGAAATTCACCACCTTCTGTACAGCCTGATGCCCGAGATGCCCGTGGATGGCTTCGCAGGTGCGCGAGAGCGATTTGAGAACAGTCAGTTGACTGCTCCAAACTCTGGAATACCAACGGTTGTAGACGATGACTTCCTATTTCAAACTTCAGTGAAATTGAAATCATGCTCTTATGAAAGAACAAGGGGGATCAGACAC
The DNA here is from genome assembly GCF_000284595.1 of Stenotrophomonas maltophilia D457. Classification (GTDB taxonomy): domain Bacteria; phylum Pseudomonadota; class Gammaproteobacteria; order Xanthomonadales; family Xanthomonadaceae; genus Stenotrophomonas; species Stenotrophomonas muris. The sequence continues at coordinate 167,913 of NC_017671.1, forward strand.
TGGAGGAGAAGCTACACGAACGCGGATCTCGCGTCGCGCGCGCATGAAGAGAAGATCCTCAGTGCTCGGCGTGATCCTGAGGATATTTCATTCGTTTGGATTCAGACCACGAAGAGACGCTACAAGGCATGGTGCTCGAAGGTCTCGGAGATTGGTCACTACTCCGAGCAGGATCGTCACTTCGAGGCAATGTGGGAGCAGTTCATCACGCCGGATGTTGAGAGCAAGAAGGAGGAGCTGCAGCGTAAGAACTATGAGAGGACGAGCATGGCCAACGCCAGGCAGCGAGCCAATGATATGGGGCTAGCAAGTGGAAAGGAAACGCAAGCCCCGCCAAATGCGAGTCGATCGAAGGTTCAAGCGAGATTGGTCGTCAACTTTGATGAGCTCCCCGATCTCATTGTGGAAGGGGATTCGCATGGACGCTAGCATCCTGCCCCATTTTCCAGCTGATGAGATGAGCTTCCCTTTCATACCACATCAGCGCTTTCTAACTACCCAGCACAGCCTACTGAAACCAGTTTCAAGAGCTCGGCCAGGAGACTTTGTTTGGTTGATAGCGCCCTCCTGGTCAGGAAAGAGCGAGTTGCGTCGGCAGCTGTTGCCTGAGCTCGGAGGAAATCCCCAACTTTGGCCAACAGGCCACTTGCCGCTGATCTCCGTAAGGGCAATCCTGAATCAGGGCGACAAGTTCAATCCGAAAGACTTCGCTTTGCGCCTACATCAGGAAATAACTGAGCCCGACACTAGCTGGACTAATGCTATGGAAACCGGTGGCGATCCTGACCAAACGCACGTGGCCGCAGAGCGGCGAGCCTCTTCAGTGTTCTGGCGTGAAGTGCGCGCGAGAACAGCGGAGAGAGACCTTCGTCTTTCGTTTGAGCGCATGTCTAGAATTCGCGGATTGAGGTACATCGTCATAGAGGAGGCTGCGAACATCTGCAGGGTTCCGAAGAGTCAGAGTTCACGCAACTACATGCTTGGCATCATGGCGCTTGTTGAAGAAATTGGTTGTGTGGCGATCATGATAGGAACCCATGAAGCGTCCACGCTCTATGAGGATTCCCAAGAGGTGTTCAATAGATCTGACGTTCTCTATATGCGTCCGTACGGTCTGAATGACAATGACGACCTGCGATCCTACGCCTCTCTGATCAAGGCGATCGGCAAGGGATTTCCACTTTCAAAAGGTAGCCTTCTCCAGGAAAACCTAGAGCTCATTGCTCTCAATGGAGGAGGAATTTTTGGCCCAACTCTGCGGTACTTGATGCGGGCGAATGAAGAGCGTTGTCGCAATGGTTCCAATACCATCGAGCTCGGGCATCTGCGAGCAGCGTCTGGAACCGAAAGGAATCACAGGCTGCTCTGGGGAGAGATAGACGCGTTCAATAGACTTGCCGATGGCAAGCGTTCTCTACGCCTAGCGGACTTCTTGACCATCAAGGGCTCATTGCCTAGCGAAGGCGATCTGTGAGGATGGAACCACCAAGATGGACGGTACTTCCACCTCTTGAGCTTCGTGATGCAGGTACTCCCTGGACAGAGTCGCTCAATGGATACGCAAATCGCTTGGCTAAGCTCAGCGGAATTTCGTGGTGCAAGATGCTTCAGCTTATCGACACCCACTCGTCGGAGGTGCCGTCTAGATACATTGATCAGCGCAGACTCGATGGGCTCGGGCCTGTGTCAGTACGGCGTGCGCGTTCACTAGAGAAGCTGACTGGGCAGTCACTTGTCGGTGCTACTTTGTATGGACTCTCAGAGATCGTCTCCTCAAGGGCAGCGAGCTGGAGTCGACACGCCGCTTGGTGTCCGATTTGCATCGGAGCTAGCGATATGGACGAGAGCGCCACAGAGAGGCTGATTTGGAGCTTCGATGCTTATTCTCACTGCTCGCTGCACGACGCCAGGATTGAGAACAGCTGTTCCAATTGTGGACTCGGGAAGTTGAAGAGCATTGCATTGAGAAAGTGCCCATCCTGCGGAGATCGCCTAGACAGGCGCACACGCTTTGACTCGGCGAACCCGACTCAGCGCTGGATCAATCAGTGCATAGAGGAACTGATCTCTTGGTGCTCAAATCATCCAAATCAGAGGCTTGAACTCTCGAACTTGGAGGTGTTTATAGAGGCAGTCGTGGCTAGAGGCGAGGGGCGAAAGTTGGATTACCGACCTCCTGCACGCTTGCCTGCAAGCTATTCTGACTACAAGAGCTGGACTAGAGTGAATTGCTTCAGACTCTTTAGAAGGAATGATCCGAGTCGATTAGAGTTCAATGAGCTACTCAATCTATCGGCAAATCAGTGCGTTTCTGTCTTGGACATTCTTCTCCAGCCTATCGAATCTGCGTCCGAACTTCTGCCTGGAATTGGATCGAATCCGGAGCTCCCACTAGGACGCGGTCGAGTGGCAGATGAGCGAAGAGAGTTTGCTCGATTGATTGACGCTCTGCTTGGTGATGACCAGTGCGTCCTTCCATCCTTCCAGGTGCTTGCGCAGCTGAGCGGAAGACGAGGGTCGTTCAAGTCTGGCCTACCGCACCACCACGCTCACTATGCGGTCCGGCTAAGGCGGCAACAGATGATGATTCGCGGTGTTTCGCGAAGAACGATAAACAGAGCATTTCGTCTTGCATGTCAGTTGAAACTTTCGCTACAAGGACAGCTGCTGATATCCGAAGCCGTGGCAAAACGAATCCACATCGAGATGGATGTCGCATCGAACATCGTGCGATCCGCGGAACTTGCCTGTAGCCTTCTTCTCCCAGTGGGAGGGATGAAGGGCGTAGCTCGTATACCCAATCTATGAGCTGAAGCCTTCCTGGTGGTCTTAGAAGTCTCTTGGTCTTAGATGCCCCGTCTGCCTGACGAACACGAGTGCATTCCACGGTTGCGAGGTGTCAGCAATAGTGCCGAAGGGTGGCATAAGTGCTGTTTGCTACGTCGACGGATGCGCAGAGCATCAGAGCTGTCCAAGATCTTGGACGACCGATCGCCCTTGGCGCAGGTCGATTGCCAGCAGGCGACCACCTGCGACCTGCCGGCCAGCGGCGCTGTTTAACCATGCCGCTTGAATCCTGCCCGCCTCAATTACCGCATCCGCCGCAAAGCTGTCAGGCATGGCCCGCAAGGGCTCGCCGGGTGACGCCAGACCTCCGACCAAGGGTTGCACCACCGTTGCTGCGGTGCTGTTGGACTTGGCGTAGGCGGTGGCTATCATTCGTCCGGCGCGTGGGCACCACCCTCCAAGTACCAGTTCGGTGCCTAGGGTTTGCCTCGACAGGCCTGCTTCAAGGGCTGCCTTCTCGTACTCAGGCCAAAGCTGGTCGATCACCAATGTCAGTTCCTTGGCTAGCTGCTCCATTGTGAAGTCCGCCCGAAAGCTGGCCTGCAGCATAAGTGCGTAGATCCGAAGGAAGAATTGAGTGCTACCGCGGCAGGCAAGCACCACGTTGTGTTGTGGAATCAATAAGAACTTCGCGCCGGACGATTTGGCGCCGGTGAGTGCATCCTCGGCGAGAGTGTCAACTGCAACCAGCATCCGTTCAGGGCTAAGCAGGACGTTCAGGATACTCAAGTGCGCGCGCTCCACTGGCTTGCGGCAATATCATGCGGATTGTGACGATTGTCCATCTAGAAGCACATTGGAATGAATTTTGAGATTTCTGACTTAAAGGCTCGCTTAGAGGCGTGCGAGACAGATCTTGCGGCGCACCGTGGCTACTTGAAGGCCCTGGAGTACGGGGTGCGGACGCTAATCATCACGCATCCGTATCCAGACTTGTTATCGAGAGCCTGGGCCTCGATTCTTCCTGGGATCACTGAGGCTCACGGGCCGGAGGGCGGGTGGATTTTCAACGCGGCCTTCCAGCAGCTGCTCTCGGTGTTGACTCAGCAAATTGAGGCGCGGGGCGGCAAGGTCGGTGATTAGGGGAACAGGACCTCGATCTGAGGTGGCATTGCCTCCCAGCCCAGAGCAGGGCTTTCTGGACGGTTCAGGGCGGGACTTGGGGAACTTCAGGGCGGGACTTGGGGAACTCAAGCACGAATGCTGGAGGGAACTGATGTGCAGCTTTGAGGGGAAGGGGGATTGGCGTGCGTATAAAGAAGGGCAGATGAGGAGAACTTCAAATGAGTGACGTAGATGAATGGCTGACAAGGGCCTCGGCTGCCACTCGGCCCTGCGGCAATGAGCAGGCCACTGATGTGCTAGTTCAGCGCTTGTCCCAAGAAGCTTCCCCTTCGCAATGGGCCGGTAAGCGAGAGTTCCGCCGGGCACTCGCATGCGCCGCGCTCGCGGCGGTGCTTACCTGCGGAGGAGTAGGCTCCGCCTTCTTTGTCACCCAGGCACCCTCGCGCCCGACATGGGTCGCGGCCCCAGCTTCCATGTCCCCATACGCTCTACTGGTGGAACGCTGATGGCAATCGGACCCCTCATGAGGCTGCCGCTGGCAACAATCGCTGGCGCCATCATTGGCGTCGTGTGCGCGCTGGCTATCGGCTGGACCTGGCACTCGCTCAATCCTGGGCACAGCGATCTCCATGAACGCCTTCACGCCGTGGTGCCTCTGGACGACTCGGAGAAGCAGATCCTCCAGGCCAAGGAACAGCTGTTCGCAACAAGGCGAGGTGAGATCGAAGCGCGCCTGCGGATTGCCAACCGCCAGCTGGCGGACGCCATCGCGGCTGACCCCAAATGGAACCCCCAGGTGGAACGTGCAAGTCGTGAGGTGGAGCGGGCTGCGGGCGATCTCCAGCGCATCACGCTCGAGCATGTGTTCGAGATGCGCGAGGGCTTGAAACCCGAGCACCGGCCGGCCTACGACAAGGCACTCCTTGAAGCACTTCGCACCGACTCTCCCTGAGCCACACAAACGTTGTGACCATCGAGGACGACAACAACTGGGCAGTTGAAGCTGCGGCAGGTAATGCTGAGGCCTTCGCTCGCCTGGTCCGCCGTCACTCGCCAGCAATCAAGCAGATGGTTCGAGGCATGGGCCTGCCCGAAACCGACGTCGATGATGTCGTGCAGGAGACATTCGTTGCCGCTTGGCGAGGCCTGTCAGAGTACGATCCGACGCGCTCGGTACTTCCCTGGCTGATGCGTATTGGAATCAACAAGGTTCGTGATACGCAACGGTTTCGACGCGTCCGCCATTTCCTGTTCCGGGCCAAGCCTTTGGATGACGAGGAAGGACGCGCCCTGCATTCCGAGCAGGCCGGGCCAGAGCAGGTTGCCGGCTCTCAGCTTGAGCTCGCAGAAGTAAGAAGGGTTCTCAACACGATCGACCCGAGCCTGCGTGAAGCCCTGGTTCTGACTGCCTTCGTCGGCCTTTCCCAGGTTGAAGCAGCTTCCGCCCTGGGTATCAGTCTCAAAACAATAGAGGGTCGCGTACTGAGAGCACGGGCCAAGCTGACAGATGCACTGAGCCGCGGGAAATAAATTTTCGCCGGATTCGAGGGGAAGGCCGCGCAGGCCGCGTAGTGCAGAAAGACGGCCGAGATTGCGGCCCCACTGCACCGGATCCTCATGAAACCATCATTGCTTGCCCTGACGGTGATGCTGGCCCTGACCAGTATCTCTGCGGCCTATGCCTCGGACGCCCCGAACTTCAGCGCGTTGCTCGAGCAGAGCAGGGCCCAATCCCCCTTCCTTCAGGAAAAGGGGTTCGACACAGCTGCCGCTGCGGGCGAAGCCCGCCAAGCGCGAGCGCTACGTAACCCCACCATTGATGCCCTCGCAGAGAATCTCAACGCTCCCCCCAGCAATGGCGCGAGCCAGCGGCAGACGACCTACACCATCAGCCAGCCACTCGAGATCTTTGGCCAACGTGGGGCTCGAATCCAGGCGGGAGAGAAAGGGCTGCAGGCGGCCGAAGCTCGCCAGCACCAGGCACAAGTCGAATTCGCCGCAGCCTTGGCTGTTGCCTACGCGTCTTCCGAGGCTGGGCTGATACGGCGAAACATTGCTGCCGAAGATGTTGATCGCGCCAGAGGCGACCTGAAGGCAGCTCAGGCGCTGGTTGACGCAGGAAAGGAGGCCAGCCTGCGCGTAGCACAAGCCCAGGCCGGCTTGAGCTCAGCAGAAGCGATTGCCGCCTCAAGAGAGGCAGAGGCGGCTGCAGCTCTCGAGCAACTGTCAGTACTGGCGGGAAGAGCTGAACCCTACTCAGGCACGTCCGAGTCACTCCTGGTGCGCGAGTGGGTTGCGCCCGCAATTGCGAACGTCGATTCGGCATCTGTCCTGTCTGCGAAGGCAGACGTCGATGCGAGCGATGCGGTTCTGCGCACTGAACGCTTCAAGCGGGCACCGGACCTTAACCTCACCGCAGGCCGTCGCAACTTCGCCGCCGGTGGGGACGCATTGGTCGTCGGCGTGTCTCTGAGCATCCCATTGTTTGACCGGAACAGCGGCGGGATCAGCGCGGCTCGAGCACGGAGCGACGCCGCCCGTGCTCGATTGGATGCAGCACGCCTCCAGAGCCAGGCGGACCGTGCGACTGCGCTTGCGCGTGTTGACGCCGCCAAGCGAGGACTGATCGCTGCCTCCAAGGGAGAGGAAGCAGCCACGGAAGCCTACCGAATGGCGCGCTTGGGATACGAGGCCGGTAGAACCCCACTGGTTGAGCTGCTGCTTAGCCGTCGCACGCTGACGGACGCGAGGCTGAGCGTGGTGGATGCACGACTCGCACGCGTTGCCGCCTACGCATCGCTCGCCGTGGCCAGCGGTCAGATTGCCTTTGGAGACATGTAGATGAAGAGAAGTATTCCGGCTGTTAACACCCTGACGATGATCGGCGTGGCTACCTTGGCGCTTGGCGCGGGATTTGGCATTGCACGCTTATCCGCCCCTTCAGAGACGGTGGTCGACCCCGCGAAAGACGAAGCCAGCGCCAGTGCGCCGGCGGAGGCGGAGGCAGCTCAGGAAGTCGCGATTCCCAAGGAGTATCTTGCCGCTGCCGGGATCTCGGTGGAGCCCGTCACTTCCGCTCAGGTAGCGGCGAATATCACCGCATCGGGTTCGGTCGTGGCAATCCCCGGTGGTGAGGCCGTCGTGGTGGCACGTGCGGCCGGTAACGTCACCGATGTCATCCGGCAGGTGGGCGACAAGGTGAAGAAGGGCGAAGTGCTGGCACGCGTAGCCAGCCCTGATGGGGCCCGTATTGCGGCTGACCTTCGTGTGGCCAGCGCCAGCCTCTCCCTCGCCGAAAAGAACGTCAAGCGCGATGAGTCGTTGCTCGCACAGGGCGTGCTGGCACGACAAGAGGCTGAGGCGAGTCGCGCCGCCTATCTCACAGCGCAAGCAGAAGCACAACGCGCTGCCCTGGTGGCACGCACCGCCAATGTGGATGGAGGAGGTAGCGTCAACGTCATCAGCCCTATCGATGGAACCATCAGCAGCTCGCAAGTGACTCTGGGCGCTTTCGTCGAGCCGCAGGCCTCCCTTTATAGGGTCACAGGTTCCAATGGCGTGGAGATTCAGGCCTCCGTTCGTGCGGGTGACACCGGTCGGATCAAGGCCGGCGACAGCGTGTCCATTACCCGCTCCGACGGAAGCGTCACCTCAGGAAAGGTCCGTTCAGTTGCTGCCGCCGTAGGTGGGCTGACAAGGGCTGCCACAGTCGTAATCACCCCGAGCGCAGAGGCGAACGGATTGGTTGTGGGTGACGGTGTGCAGGTCCGGCTGGTCACCGCTTCCGGATCGGGTGAGGGGCTGTCTGTCTCGGAAGAGGCGGTCCAGAACATCGACGGAAAAGACGTCCTCTTCGTCAGAACCAGTAAGGGGTTCACTGCACAGCCGGTCTTCATTGGCCTCCGTAGCGGTGGTATGGCGCAGATCCTTTCTGGCGTCACTGCGGGAACCCCGGTTGCTACCCGTAATGCGTTTCTGGTGAAAGCCGAGATGAAAAAGTCGGGCGGAGACGAGTAATGATCGAGCAAGTACTCACGGGTGCCGTACGGCACCGCTGGCTGGTTCTGTTGATCACACTGGTGATTGCGGTGATCGGCGGGTGGCAACTGAACCTGCTACCGATCGACGTGACTCCGGATATCACGAACAAGCAGGTCCAGATCAACACCGTCATCCCGACGCTGAGTCCAGTGGAGGTCGAGAAGCGCGTTACCTACCCGATCGAGACCGCGATGGCAGGACTTCGGGGCGTCGCGAACACCCGGTCGTTCTCGCGCAACGGCTTCAGCCAGGTCACGGTGATCTTCGATGAGAGCGCAGACCTCTACTTCATGCGCCAACAGGTCACCGAGCGTCTGACTCAGGCTCGGCCCCAGTTGCCGGAGGGTGCCGAACCACTGATGGGCCCGGTTTCGACCGGGTTGGGCGAAGTATTCCACTACAGCGTTGAATTCACCCACCCAGATGGCAAAGATGCCCCGCGAAATGATGGTAAGCCTGGCTGGCAAAGCGACGGTTCGTTCCTGACTGATCAAGGGGAACGGCTGACGGACAACATGGCACGTCTGGCCTACTTGCGCACAGTCCAGGACTGGATTGTGCGGCCTCAGCTGCGCACGACGCCAGGCGTAGCAGACGTCGACAGCCTCGGCGGCTACGTCAAGGAGTATGTCGTTGAGCCCAATGCGAGCAAGCTCGCGGAGTACGGGTTCTCCTATACCGACCTGGCCGACGCGTTGCAGGATGCCAATCTGTCGGTCGGAGCAGACTACATCCAGAGGTCGGGCGAGTCCTATCTGGTGCGCGCAGACGCCCGCATCCGCTCCGTGGACGAGATTGCCCGTGCCGTTGTGGGCAATCGCAACGGAGTTCCCGTAACGGTGGGTGACGTCGCACGTGTGGTCGTTGACGGTGAGCTCCGCCGCGGTGCTGCCAGCCGCAATGGATACGAGACTGTCGTCGGCAGTGCACTCATGCTGGTTGGCGCCAACAGCCGAACTGTGGCGGCGGCGGTGGGTGACAAGCTGCAGGAGATCGGCAAGACCATGCCGCCGGGCGTGACGATTGTTCCCACCTTGGACCGATCCCAGCTGGTTGTCGCAACGATCAAGACCGTCGCCAAGAACCTGGCCGAAGGCGCTCTTCTAGTCGTGGTCATCCTGTGTGCATTGCTCGGAAACTGGCGAGCTGCTGTCATTGCTGCATTGGTGATTCCGTTGTCCCTGCTGATCACCGCGATCGGCATGAACAAGCTCGGGATCTCTGGCAACCTGATGAGCCTGGGTGCGCTCGACTTTGGCCTGATCATCGACGGCGCGGTCATCATCGTCGAGAACGCACTGCGCCGCCTGGCAGAGCGACAGCATGCACTTGGGCGCCCGCTCAATCTATCGGAGCGCCTGCATGAAACGATCGCCTCGTCCAAGGAGATGGTCCGCCCGACCGTATATGGGCAGGCGGTCATCTTCCTGGTCTTCGTGCCCTGCCTGACCTTCCAGGGCGTCGAGGGGAAGATGTTCTCTCCGATGGTCATTACCCTGATGCTGGCGCTGGCCTCTGCATTCGTGCTCTCCCTCACTTTCGTTCCGGCGATGGTGGCGGTCATGCTCAAGGGCCACATTTCCGAGAAGGAAGTACGGGTAGTAGCTGCTACCAAGAGCCGCTATCAGCCGATGCTTCGCAGCGCAATCCGCCAACCCATGCCCTACCTGGCCGGTGGTCTTGGCGTCCTGGTGGCCGGCGTTGTGGCCTTTGGCTTTGTGGGTCGGGAGTTCATGCCCACATTGGATGAGCAGAATCTCAACCTGTCCTCCGTTCGCATCCCGTCCACATCGATCGAGCAGTCCGTCGCCATCGACCTTCCTCTTGAGAAGGCACTGATGACGTTGCCGGAGGTACAGACGGTGTACTCCAAGGCCGGTACCGCAAGCCTGGCCGCAGATCCCATGCCGCCCAATGCGTCCGACAACTACGTGATCCTCAAGCCCAAGGACCAATGGCCGGATGGAGTGAAGACCAAAGAGCAGGTGATCGAGAGGATTCGAGAAAAGACAGCCTTTCTTGTTGGTAACAACTATGACGCCACCCAGCCCATCGAGATGCGCTTCAATGAGCTGATCGGCGGCGTTCGTAGCGACGTTGCAGTCAAGATCTATGGCGAAGACCTGACGGCGCTTGCCGGCAGCGCTGACAAGATTGCGGCCGTCCTCAAGAAGATTCCGGGCGCATCGGATGTCCGTGTGGCGCAGACGGGAGGCTTCCCGACCTTTGACATGGCGTTCGACCGGGCCGCGATCGCCCGTTACGGACTCACCGTCAAGGAAGTGGCCGACACAGTGTCTGCTGCTCTGGCAGGTCGCATGGCGGGCCAGATCTTCGAAGGTGATCGGCGCTTCGACGTGGTGGTTCGTCTGCCCCGTGTGGACCGCAGCGATCTCGATGTACTAGGAGCCGTTCCGGTTATGCTGCCGCCAGGCAGTCAGGAAGGCCGTCAGTCTGTTCCGCTTCGTGAATTGGTCAGTTTCCGCTTCACACAGGGTCTGAACGAAGTGAGCCGCGACAATGGCAAACGTCGAATCTATGTGGAAGCGAATGTGGTCGGGCGTGACCTGGGTAGCTTCGTTGACGACGCCAAGGCGGCTATTGCCCAGCAGGTGCAGTTGCCCACGGGTTCCTGGATCGAATGGGGCGGGCAGTTCCAGAATCTGCAGGCAGCAACGAAGCGACTGGCGATTATTGTGCCTCTCTGCTTCATTCTCATTGCAGCCGTCCTCTACATGGCGATTGGCAACGGTTTGCTGACAGGTACGGTACTGACTGCGGTGCCACTTGCTCTGGCCGGTGGATTCTTCGCATTGGCGTTGAGAGGAATCCCCTTCTCGATCTCAGCTGCTGTGGGCTTCATCGCGGTATCTGGTGTCGCGGTGCTCAACGGCCTGGTTCTGATCTCCGCGATCAAGAAACGCCTGCACGAGGGGCTTCCGCCAGATGAGGCGGTCGAACTGGGTGCAATGGAGCGCGTTAGACCGGTTCTTATGACCGCGCTGGTTGCCTCCCTGGGCTTCGTCCCGATGGCGATTGCAACAGGTACGGGCGCCGAAGTGCAGAAGCCACTGGCTACAGTGGTTATCGGGGGTCTTGCCACGGCAACCGTACTGACGCTGTTCGTGCTGCCTGCGCTGTGCGGGCTGGTACTCCGAAGAACTGCGCGCAGGAAGGCCGCGGGCATTGAAGACCCCTTGCCGGTACCCGAAGTCGATTGAGCGCAAGCCCCTTCCACGGCTTCACGTCCTGCCCTGCGGATCGGATTACGATCCGCAGGGCAGCGGCGCTTTCCACTGTTCCATCTAGAGGTGAGCCATGATCGAGGTCCTACGCTTTCCAACATTCAGGAACCTGTTCGCTGCGCAGGTTATCGCGCTGATCGGCACGGGCTTGGCTACCGTGGCGCTCTCTCTTTTGGCCTATGACTTGGCGGGGGCTGAGGCGGGCGCTGTGCTAGGTACGGCTCTGGCAATCAAGATGATTGTCTACGTGCTGTTGGCCCCTCTGTCCGGAGCGATCGTCCCGGCAAATCTACGCAAACCGGTGCTTATTGCCCTCGACCTGGTGCGGGCGGGCGCGGCGCTTTGTCTGCCGTTCGTCAACCAGATCTGGCAGGTGTACCTGCTCATTGCCTTGCTGCAGTCGGCCTCGGCGTGCTTCACCCCTCTGTTCCAGTCGACGATCCCGGAAATCCTGAAGGAGGAACGCGACTACACCCGAGCACTGTCCCTGTCGCGCCTGGCCTATGACCTGGAGAGCCTGCTGAGTCCCGCGTTGGCCGCTGCTCTGCTGACGCTGATCAGCTTCCACGGCCTGTTCGCTGGTACGTCCGTAGGCTTCGTGATATCCGCCATCTTGGTGTTCTCAACTGCATTCCCCTTCGTTGCTCCGTCCCTAAGAAAGGACGGTCCCTACGCCCGCGCGATTCGAGGAATGCGGATCTACCTGAAGACGCCCAGGCTGAAAGGGTTGCTTGCCCTTAATCTGTGTGCGGCCGCCGGCGGCGCCATGGTGTTCGTGAACACCGTCGTTGTGGTGCGCAACGTTCTCGGCGGAGCAGAGTCACAGGTGGCATGGGCGCTGGCAGCTTTCGGTGGCGGCTCGATGCTGACGGCGCTTGTCCTCCCCAAGGTTCTCGATCGGGTGGCTGACAGGCGCGTGATGCTCTCCTCAGCCCTTGCAATGTGCATCGTACTTGTGACCCTCGGGCTTACCTGGCTGCTCTCGCCCTCCTCCATAGGTTGGCCCATCGTGCTCGCCGGCTGGGCATTGTTGGGGATGAGCTATGCGGGGCTGGTGACTCCTGGCGGCAGACTGCTGCGGCGATCAGCGGAATCCACCGATCTGCCATTCCTGTTCGCAGCGCAGTTCTCTCTCTCCCACGTGTGTTGGCTGATTGCCTACCCTCTGGCGGGAGCCGTGGGTGCGAAGTTTGGAATGCCAGTGGCGATCATGGCACTGGCAGTAGTCGGCATCGCCGGATTCGTGTTCGCCTGGAGAATCTGGCCCGCCCATGACCCGGACGAGATCTCCCACGGTCACGACGATCTGGCTGCGGACCATCCCCACTGGGCGGAACACGCTTCTTCCAACGGCAAGCACTCACATCGGTATGTCATCGACGACGTGCACCCTCGTTGGCCTGGATGACGGAAACTTGAACAAGGGGCGCGAGAGGGCACTTTCACCGCTCGCGCCCGACGTTGTCATATCGACTTTGCCAGAACAAGCCTCTAGTCTTTGCCCGTGCGATCCCTTCGTCTACCAACCAGCGTGCTGTTGCGCAGCTGCATCTTCATGATGCTGGTGGCGAGTCTGTTCGTGCGACCCGTCCTGAATCATCTGGGTGAGCTGCACGGCTTGCAGCACATCGTGCAGGCTGCGGTGGAACATGGTCACCCCCATGTTGGGGTGAGTGATGCCGCAGACCGTGATCTTGAACACGCGGTTGGATTGCACAGCCTGTTGCACCAGGCCGATCTGACGGCTTCTGTAGGCATCTTGGCCAGCCTTGCTGGACCCGCTCGAGTTGATCTGAGCGATATCCATCCCTGGCACCAGCCAGCGGCAGAGCTTCAGCATCATCGCTCATCCCTGTTCAGGCCTCCTATCGCCTGAGACCCAGGCCTCGTGCTCGCACTGAGCAGAGGCTTGGCAGCGCCCGTCCAGTCAATCCTTACTGGACGTTCGTCGCTGCAAGAAATTATTCATTCGTTCCCCGCCCGGACCCCGCTTACACGCAGTGATCCGTGTGACGTGCCGTGCGCGCCCTCTGCGCACTCGTAGCACGTTGCGCCGGTTCCCAGTGTCGTAGCGGATAGCTTTGGCGGAGGTCCGCTGACCGCATTCGTAGATCCTCATCATGATCCCCAGTTCTGAATCCGGGGCGCTCTCGCGCGTCCTTCTCCAACCCCCACTACGGTCGCACTGGCCGCGAACTCTACTCGCACTGCTTTCCCTGTTCATGCTGCTACTCACAGCTGACGGGGCGTTGGCTCACGCGATCGCCGAAGGCGACAAGGGCTACATCCAGGAAATATCTGGAGTAAATCTGATCGCATTCGCCTATCTGGGCGCAAAACACATGGCCACCGGCTATGACCACATCCTGTTCCTCCTGGGCGTGGTGTTCTTCCTGTACCGGATGAAGCATGTCGCGCTGTATGTGACGCTGTTCGCGATCGGGCACTCCACAACGATGCTGCTGGGTGTGCTGTTCAACGTGGGCATCAACAGCTACCTGATCGACGCGATCATTGGTCTGTCTGTGGTCTACAAGGCCCTGGACAATCTGGGCGCCTACCAGCGTTGGTTCGGCTTCCAGCCAAACACAAAGGTTGCGACGTTGATCTTCGGCCTGTTCCACGGCTTTGGTCTGTCAACCAAGATCATCGAGTACGACATCTCACCCGATGGTCTGTTGCCCAACCTGCTCGCGTTCAACGTCGGCGTGGAGATCGGCCAGATCCTCTCGCTTGGCGCGATTCTGATCGCAATGGGCTACTGGCGCCGCACGCCCAGCTTCTTCAAGCACGCCTACACCGCCAATGCCGCCATGCTCTGCGCCGGATTCATTCTGATCGGCATGCAGCTCACTGGCTACTTCGTTTCCTGACTTTCAAGAGAACTACATCATGTACAACAGTAAGCCCGCCGAAGGCGACCTCCCCACCAGCCGCCAGTTGGGACGCACCACCGCAATTGCCGCCGGCATCGCCATTGTCCTCCTGGTTGGAGTGGTGATGCCATCTGAGTACGGAATCGATCCCACTGGTGTTGGTCGGGTACTGGGCTTGAAGGAAATGGGGGAGATCAAGGAACAGCTTGCCGAGGAAGCGGCAGCTGACGCTGCGATGGACGCAAAGGCCGCCGAAGACGAGGCAGCCGCCCTGCTGACGCAGGTGTCCACGCAGAACCGTAAGACCGTTGAAGTTGCTCAGAAGCCTGCCGCGAGCAATGCGGCCACCGCTGCTGAATGGCGGGACGAAGAACAGGTTGTCCTGGCGCCGGGCCAAGGCACCGAGATCAAGCTCGTCATGAAGGCGGGCGAGCGCGCCAGCTACCAGTGGTCTGTTGAAGGCGGCGTCGTGAACTTCGACGCCCACGGAGACGGCGGCGGTCGAGCGATCAGCTATGAGAAGGGTCGAGGGGAAGCCACCAAGCAGGGGGTGCTCCTGGCTGCCTTCGACGGCAACCACGGATGGTTCTGGCGCAACAGGGGCGAGGAGCCCGTAACGCTTCTGCTCCGCACCGGAGGGGAGTACGAGTTGATCAAGAAGATGTAAACCGCAGCGGTTAGCGGTGGCCGGGTGCGCTTAAGGCCCGGCCACCGCCCTATGTGCGGTATTTCCGATGGGCTGCGCCCAGTTTCGGCCCCCTCGACAACCCCAGCCAGCCCCGCTTAAGCTAACCTATATGCGTCTTTCCGCCCGCCACGGCCTTGCCCTCAGGATCAGCTTCTTTGCGCTGATGCTGTTGAGTGTCGTTGCGCGGCCGATGGTGATCCAGCTCAGCGAACTGCACGGATTGGAACATGACATCGCAGCAGCGGTGGATCATGGCCATTCACATGCCGGCGGTGCGGGCGACAATCTGGACCCGGATCACGCCACTGGCGCTCATGCGGTACTGCATCAGGCAGATGCGAGTTTCGCTGGAAGCCTGTTCACGCCCCACGTCTACCTGGCTTCACTACCGCTGGCCGGTGAAGTCCATGCTCTGCGACTTCTGAGGGTGCCTGCAGGGCACCCGGCGTCACCCTTCCGACCTCCGATCGTCTGACGACCCTAGCTGCGCTCTAGCAGCCTGAGCGCGCCTCCCGTGTAGCGGAAGGCGGCGCGTCGTTCTGACTTTCTTTCCGGAGGCTTCCGTGAAATTCCGTAGTGTGTGGGCGCTGGCTGTTGCCGGCGCCTGCGGTGTGGCCGTTCCTGGCTACGCCGCCGAAGTGCTGCGCCTGGAGGATGCGGTCGCCCGCGCTCTGGGCACTCACCCAAGCGTGCAGGCAGATGCCGCACAAATAGAGGCGACAAAGAACCGTGCGGCGCGAGAGGGCTTAGCAGCCCCGTTGGTGCTCGGCGGAGAACTGGAGAACGTGGCCGGTAGTGGCAGCGTGCGAGGTATGGACGCTGCCGAGGCAACGTTCCGGGTATCCAAGATTCTGGAACTGGGTGGCAAGCGGGCGGCCCGCCAAGCGCTTGGCGGCGCCGAGGTGGATGCAGCCCTGCGAGAGGCTGATGTGACCCGGGTGGCCATCGCCACACGCACCGCTGGTCGATTCATCGACGTGCTTGCGGCGCAGGAGCATGTCGAGCATGCGGAAGAGCGGATTCGTATGGCCCGCGCGCTTCAGCGAGAGGTGGCCCGCTGGGTCTCTGCGGCACGGAACCCGGATTCAGACCTGAGGGCCGCTGAAATTGCCCTGGCCGATGCAGAGCTCAAGCGTGATCAAGCAGTCCAGCGGTTGGAGGCCTCGCGCATGGCGCTTGCGTCTTCCTGGGGCTCTTTCACCGCTGACTTCGACACCGTCGCCGGCGATACAAACATCCTCCCTCCGCTGGATGACTACCAGACGCTGTCCGAACGCCTTCAGAACGCGCCACAGCAACGTGCCTTCGATGCCCAGTCCAGAGTTCTTGCCGCGCGCCGCGATGTCGCCGTTTCCAGCGCGAAGCCTGACGTGAGTGTTGGATTTGGACTTCGCCGTCTTGAAGCAACGAAGGACAGTGGCTTGGTCATGTCGATCTCGGTTCCCTTGGGAACCCGGCGTCGATCAGCCTACTTGGTATCCGAAGTCGACTACGAACTGAGTGCGCTCAAGTCACGCCGTGAAGCACAAATGTTGGAGCTCAACCAGGAGCTGTTCGGAGTCTATCAACAGCTGCGCCAAGCGCAGTTGGAGGTCACCTCCGTTCGTGAGCGGCAGCTCCCCAAGGCGGAGCAGGCGATGAATCAGAGCCGTCGTGGCTTCGAGGAGGGTCGATTCTCCTATCTCGCATTGAGCCAGGCGCAGAAGACGCTGTTCGACCTTCGTGAGCGCGAAGTCGAGTCCGCCGCACTCTATCTCCGATTGCTGGTCGAGGCAGATCGCCTCACCGCCTCCGCCCAGGATATCCGCCCATGAATCGTTACGCCCTTCTTATGTTGCTTCCGCTGGCACTGGCCGCCTGTGGCGGTGAAAAGCCGGTTGAGAAAGAAGCCGCAGAATCCGCCGCCGCGGCCGGCGACTACGAGCGCGGCCCCAACCGCGGTCGCATGCTCCGCGATGGTGATTTCGCACTTGAAGTCACCGTCTATGAAACCAACACGCCTCCTCAGTTCCGCCTCTACGCCTATCGAAATGACAAGCCGATCTCACCGAATGAGGTGAAGGCAACAATGCAGTTGAAGCGCCTCGACGGTGAGGTCAATGATTTCACTTTCACCGCCGAAAACGACTATCTCGTAGGGAACGGCGAGGTCGTGGAACCTCATTCTTTCGACGTGAAGGCAGACGCAGTGGTAGGAGGAAAGACACACACCTGGTCCTATCAGTCCTATGAAGGCCGTACCACCATCGAGCCAAGCGCTGCCAAGGATGCGGGTGTGGTGGTGGAAGAGGCTACCGCTGGCACTATCCGCGATACGGTCACGCTGATGGGAAACATCGCGGTCAACACTGGCCGCCAGGCCGCCGTCAAAGCACGATTCCCAGGTATTGTCCGCAGCGTGTCGGTCGAGATGGGCCAACGCGTTTCGGCAGGGCAGACGCTGGCGACGGTTGAAGGCAATGACAGCATGCGCACCTACGCGGTGATTGCTCCCTTCAGCGGCATCGTTCTTGCGCGCAACACCAGTGTTGGTGATGTGGCCGGCGACAACACACTGTTCGACGTTGCCGATCTGTCAGAGGTCTGGGTCGATCTACGAGCTCTGGGCACTGACGCCGAGCGTCTCGCTCCAGGTCAAGCAGTGCGGATCCGTTCCGCCACGGGTGCCTTGGAGACTGAAGGTAGGCTCCAAAGCCTGCTTCCGCTGGCAAGCAGCGGCCAAAGCGTGGTTGCGCGCGTGAGTATCCCCAATGGTGACGGCAAGTGGCGTCCAGGAATGGCTGTCTCGGCCGAGGTCATCATTGCCGAGACACCTGTTCCACTGGCCGTCAAAGAGTCAGGGCTCCAGCGATTTCGCGACTTTACCGTCGTATTTGCGCAGGTGGGCGATACCTATGAGGTGCGCATGCTTGAGCTTGGAAAGCGTGATGGCGAGTGGGCAGAGGTTCTTGGCGGACTGAAGCCCGGAACGCGGTACGTCGCCGAGCAGAGCTATCTGATCCGTGCAGACATCGAGAAGTCTGGCGCCAGCCACGACCACTAAGGATCCATCATGCTAGAGCGAATCATTCGCGCGTCCATCGCGCATAGATGGCTTGTGCTGCTTCTGGTCCTGGCGCTGTCAGGCTTGGGCATCTGGAACTACAGCAAGCTGCCAATCGACGCCGTCCCTGACATCACCAATGTCCAGGTCCAGATCAACACCGAAGCACCAGGCTACTCTCCACTGGAGGCAGAGCAGCGGGTAACGTTCCCCGTCGAGACAGCCTTGGCCGGCTTGGCCAAGCTGGAGTACACGCGGTCCATCTCGCGTTATGGTCTCTCCCAGGTCACCGTTGTATTCGAAGACGGTACCGACATCTACTTCGCGCGGCAGCAGGTGGCCGAGCGCTTGCAGCAAGCCGCATCCCAGCTCCCAACTGGGCTGAAGCCAACGCTGGGCCCGGTCGCCACCGGTCTCGGTGAGATCTTCATGTACACCGTGGAAGCCGAGAAGGGTGCTGAAGAGACCTGGACGCCGATGGCGCTTCGTACCCTCCAGGATTGGGTGGTACGCCCCCAGATGCGACATCTGAAAGGTGTGACAGAGGTCAACACCGTCGGTGGCTATGTGCGGCAGTTCCACATCACGCCTGACCCGCGCAAGCTTCAGGCGTACGAGCTGACCATGCAGGATGTGATGGAGGCCGTGGCGCGCAGCAATGCGAACGTGGGTGCCGGCTACATTGAAAAGAGTGGTGAACAGTACCTTGTACGCGTTCCTGGCCAAGTGGCGGACATGGACGGCCTGCGCAAGATCGTGGTCGCCAATCGCGAGGGGCTGCCGCTTCGCGTCGGTGACCTCGCAGACGTTCACGAGGGCACCGAACTTCGAACGGGGGCAGCGACCAAAGATGGCAAGGAAGTGGTACTTGGTACTGCATTCATGCTCATTGGTGAGAACAGCCGCGAAGTCGCTCAGCGAACCGCTGCCAAGCTGAAGGAGATCGACGAGACGCTTCCAGAAGGTGTCCGCGCGCATGCGGTCTATGACCGTACGGAGCTGGTCGACCGCACCATTGAAACCGTCAAGAAGAACCTGCTGGAAGGTGCCCTGCTGGTCATTGCGGTGCTGTTCCTTCTGCTCGGAAATCTTCGCGCCGCACTGATCACGGCCGCGGTCATTCCTTTGACCATGCTGCTGACCATCTCCGGCATGGTCCAGAACCGTGTCTCAGCAAATCTGATGAGCTTGGGTGCGCTGGACTTCGGTCTGATCGTCGACGGCGCGGTCATCATTGTTGAGAACTGTCTGCGCCGCTTCGGCGAGCGTCAGCACGCCCTGGGGCGTCTGTTGACCCGGGATGAGCGCTTTGCTTTGGCCGCCAGCGCCAGTGCCGAGGTGATCAAGCCCAGCTTGTTCGGCTTGTTCATCATTGCCGCCGTCTACATCCCGATCTTTGCGCTCTCCGGCGTGGAAGGAAAGATGTTCCACCCGATGGCCCTGACCGTCGTTATCGCGCTGACTGGTGCGATGGCATTGTCCCTCACGTTCGTTCCCGCTGCGGTTGCTCAGTTTGTCACGGGCAAGGTCTCGGAGAAGGAAACCAAGGCTATGCGGGGCGTGACCAAGCTGTATGGCCCGATGCTGGAACGGGCAGTCAGTGCTCGCAAACTGGTTGTGGGTGGTGCAGCCGTTCTCACCGTACTGGCGGGTCTTCTGGCCAGTCGCATGGGCACTGAGTTCATTCCGAATCTGGACGAAGGTGATATTGCGCTTCACGCGCTGCGCATTCCCGGCACTAGTCTGACGCAAGCCATCGGCATGCAGCGCCAGCTTGAAGCGACCATCAAGAAGTTCCCCGAGGTCGATGAGGTTGTCGCAAAGATCGGCACAGCAGAGGTAGCGACCGACCCCATGCCACCGTCGGTCGCAGACACCTTCATCATGCTCAAGGATCGCGACCAATGGCCTGATCCCCGCAAGCCAAAGGCGCAGCTCATTGCTGAGCTGGAGAAGGCTGTCCGAGCAATTCCCGGCAACAACTACGAGTTCACCCAGCCCGTGCAGATGCGCATGAACGAGCTGATTGCCGGTGTACGCGCCGAGGTGGCGGTGAAGTTGTACGGTGACGACCTGGATCAGCTGGCGCAGATCGGCAGCCAGATCGAGGACGCCGCAGGTTCCATCCCAGGCGCCGCAGACGTGAAGTTAGAGCAGATCAGTGGTCTGCCTCTTATGACCATCACGCCTGACCTGGATGCTTTGGCCCGCTATGGCGTTTCGATCGACGAGGTCCAGAAGACCATCTCTGTTGCGCTGGGCGGTGAGGCGGTCGGTCAGGTCTTTGAGGGTGATCGTCGCTTCGACATCGTCGTTCGTCTGCCCGAGAACCTGCGTCAGGACACCCGGACGCTCGCATCGCTACCGGTAGCCGTCGCCCTCGGGGCCAGTTCCGGCGAACAGAGAGCGTTCGTTCCGCTGGGGCAGCTGGCTAAAGTTGAAGTTGCGCCAGGCCCAAACCAGGTCAGTCGCGAGAACGGCAAGCGTCGCGTCGTCATCACCAGCAATGTACGTGGTCGCGACCTTGGTTCGTTCGTAGAGGAGCTGCGAGAGAAGGTTGGTCAGGAGGTGCAGTTGCCGGAAGGCTACTGGATTGAGTATGGCGGTACCTTCGAGCAGCTCATCTCTGCCAGCAAGCGGCTGTCCGTGGTCGTGCCGGTCGTCCTGGTGATGATCTTCGGCTTGCTCTTCATGGCGTTCGGCTCGGGCAAGGATGCTGCCATCGTGTTCAGCGGCGTTCCACTTGCGTTGACCGGTGGCGTGGTGGCTCTGTGGATGCGTGACATACCCCTGTCCATTTCTGCAGGCGTGGGGTTCATCGCGCTGTCGGGCGTCGCCGTGCTCAACGGCCTGGTCATGATCAGCTTCATCAAGAGCCTTAGGGAACAGGGCACTCCCCTGCACCAAGCGGTAACCGAAGGTGCACTGACCCGGCTGCGCCCCGTGCTGATGACGGCCCTGGTTGCCAGCCTGGGCTTCCTGCCAATGGCCCTAAACGTTGGGGCTGGCGCGGAAGTTCAGCGCCCGCTGGCGACGGTCGTTATCGGCGGAATCATCTCCTCCACGCTGCTGACCTTGCTGGTGTTGCCGGCGCTCTATCGCCTCATCCACCGCGAAGGGGATGAGCGGAAGGAGGACGCAGCGTGAACCCGTCCATCTCAACCCCTCCCAGGAACATGCAGTTGACCATTTCCAAACGAACCCAAGCGTGGCTCTACCTGCTTGCAGCCATCCTTCTGCCTTGCGTTGCTTGGGCGCATGGCGTCAGTGAAGGCGACCAGGCCTTCCTGGAAGACAGTACCGGCCTGCAGCTCATCGCGTTCACGTACCTCGGCGCCAAGCACATGGTGACTGGATACGACCACCTCCTGTTTCTGTTCGGGGTGATCTTCTTCTTGTACCGGATGCGTGATGTCAGCATCTACGTGACGTTGTTCGCGATCGGCCACAGCACCACCTTGTTGCTAGGTGTCCTGGGCGGATTGCATGTGAATGCGTACCTGGTCGACGCAATCATTGGCCTGTCGGTTGTCTACAAGGC
This sequence comes from Stenotrophomonas maltophilia D457, assembly GCF_000284595.1. Taxonomy (GTDB): domain Bacteria; phylum Pseudomonadota; class Gammaproteobacteria; order Xanthomonadales; family Xanthomonadaceae; genus Stenotrophomonas; species Stenotrophomonas muris. The sequence goes on from NC_017671.1 coordinate 189,259, forward strand.
GCTGGACAACATGGGCGCGTTCAAGCGCTGGTTTGGGGTACAGCCCAACACCAAAGCCGCCGTGCTGATCTTTGGCTTCTTCCATGGCTTTGGTCTAGCGACAAAGCTGCAGGATTTCTCGCTCTCACCTGACGGGCTTGTCCCAAACATGCTCGCCTTCAACGTGGGGGTCGAGATCGGACAGCTGCTCGCGCTCGCAGGCATCTTGATCGTGATGGGCTTCTGGCGCCGCTTGCCGTCATTCCATCGACAGGCGTACAGCATCAACACCGCCCTTATGTGCGCCGGCTTCGTGCTTGTTGGCATGCAGCTCACCGGCTACTTCGTTTCCTGAATCTACAGAGGTACTCATGTCCATCACGCTTTCCAATCAGCTGCCCAGCACTCGCAAGCTGCTGAAATCCACCGCCCTGGCCGCTGCCGTTGCAGGGGTGATTCTGCTCACCACCGTGCTTCCCGCGGAGTACGGAATCGACCCTACGGGCGTAGGCAAGGTTCTGGGTCTGGACGCCCTAGCCTCCACTGACCAGGTAGAGGCCGTAGCTCCCCCAGTTCCGGCATCTGCTGGCAGCGCCGAAGCCGTCTCGGCGCTGTTCGAGAAGGCCAAGGTTGCCTTCGGGAGCAATGGCAAGCAGACCTTCGAACCCGCCGCTGTCTCTCTCGCCAGCACTCCTTTACGGCAGGACTCACTGACGATCGAGCTTGCCCCTGGTAAGGGCCAGGAGGTGAAGGCCCATATGGCTCAGGGCGCTGGGATGGTTTTCAGCTGGAAGGCCACGTCTGATGTTGCCGTGGACATGCACGGCGAGCGTCCCGACGTGAAGGGCCCCTGGACCAGCTACGCCGTTGAAGGCGCCCAGCGTCAGGCTGAGGGAACGTTCATTGCTCCCTTTGAAGGTACCCATGGGTGGTACTGGCAGAACCGCGGCAGCACCCCCGTGATCATCGAGGTGCAAATTACCGGCTACCAAGCCGACCTCTACCAGCCGTGACACCCGGCATAACGCCGAAATCAACCTAGGAGAAGCAACATGAAGAATCGTTTTGCCCTCATCAGCGTCCTTTTCGCTTCCATTGCAGCGTCCGCATCGGCCTTCGCACATGATCCGGCGCTTCATGCCGAGTCGGAAGTGAAGGAGGCGCCTAAGGCAAAGCCTGCTACGTGTGAACAGCTGGCTGACCGGACGAAGTTCAAGGTGGATCTTGCCGATCCTCAGACCAAGGCGCTGAAGGACAGGTGCGACGCTCAGGCGCAGTCTGCAGCCAAGAAGAAGTAGTAGGCTGCAAAGGATGGTCCGGATTGTGAGGGGCCGGACCATCCTTCCCCTTCTAACCTATATGCATACGTTGAGCTGACGCGTGGATTCAGGGCTGTGCAAGCTGACTCAATTCGGCAAAGAAGGTATGCATATCTTGGGGTACCTCTCCATAGGTTAGATTCCTGGCGACGTCTTCTCTGCTTACGCGGAATTTTTTAAGAACGGAGTTTCCGCTTATGAATATTTCTTTCCCATGCGCATCACGGATTGGTAGTGCGATATCGCTAGCTGTTGGATCAGCAGGGATAACAAGAGCGTGCTCGGCGAAGAAGGCGGTGACATCGCCTTGAGGTGATCCAGCTGCGCGAGCTATGGCGCTCGTGCAGAGGAGATGGTTCTCAATGTGCCTACGCCGCCATTTCATGGCTTTGAAATGGGGTTGTTTGGAAGTGAAAGACTTGTCGATAAGATCATTACCGACCGTCGCATGTGGCTCATCGTCGCGATCCCGAATGCTGATTGCCCGAAGACCAGGAATCTCCGCCAACAGCTGGAGGTAGAGTTGCTGCCTCTCGCCGGCAGATCCCGTCCAGTACCAAGGGACAACGTTCTTGGGCCACGCAAAGTTTGCTTGTTTAGCGATTAGCTGGAGGAAGCGCCAATCGCTCTCGGCTTCCAAGATCAGCATACGTCTGTGCTCCATCAAGGAGTGCAGGGTAGGGGTCTGGATCGTCCCAATCCCGCCAAGAACCTTGACTTTGCCCACTTCCTCTTGGAGGTACTTTGCCTTTCTTTCTGCGACAGCCAGAATTTTCCCATGATCGTAAAAGCGAATCAGTTCAGGAGAGTGTGTGGCCATCAGTACTTGCTTGTTGCGGAGGCTTGCAACGTGCCCGAGGGACATAAGCAGCTCCCTCTGCAGGGTCGCGTTCAGATGTGCATCCGGCTCATCGAGAAGAACGACGTCGACATCGGGTGAGAGTGCGAGGGCGTACACGCTCAGCCATTGGAGGAAGCCACTTCCCTCCACCATAAGGTCTCTTGGAGTGTATTTGGGGTGTCGCTTGAATGTGTCACCCTTCAGTTCACCCTTGGCGCTCTCTACACGAAGGTAGCTGTGAAATCTCTCGTTGAAAGGAACGACCCTCAAATCAGTGGCAAAGATGGACTGCATCGTGCGTAGCAGGATCTCCCAAGGGTCGTTCGAGCGCAGCCATTTCAGCGAGGAATCCTTCAACTTTCTGCTGTTTCCACGCAGGCGTTCACGTTCCCTCCTGTTGTGTTCGTGCAGATCGAATAGGACGTTGCGAATGACTCCACCCGATAGGCCTTGGCCTATCAGACGTTCTCTCATGGCAGGAGTCAGTCTGCCTTCACGATCAGTGATGCCAGCGAATGGCGGTAGATATCCCACTCGCGGGACGTTGCCATCGATCGGCTCGCCCTTTGCGTTGACGATCTCAGCAGCTACCAGATTCGTTGAAGTGGTTCGCACAAAGAGACGATCATTGGCCTGTGACAGACCTATCTCCAAGTGCCGCTCCTGTTTGTCGGGCAGGTCCCAATAGACGCCAATCTTCAGTGTATAGCCGTCGGGCTCGTCGTCCTTGCTAGTCTTCAGATTGGTCCAGAGATGGCTGAGCGATGGAATTTGCATCGGCGTGAAATCCGCAATACCCATGCCCAGGCCAGTTTTGTTCTTGGTTTGCAGCCAGCTGGATCGCCCTTTCTCGATCTCTAGCATAGTCTTGCAGAACTGCCAGATAGCGAGAGCTTGCAGAATCGAGGACTTGCCGGAGTTGTTTCCTCCAACAACAAGCGAAAGGCCTTGATCAATCTCTATCTCTGTGTCCCGAAACTGCTTAAAGCGATGTAGCGTGATCTTCTTTATATGCATGTATCCCCCCTAGAAATTTTTCATTTCCATTTGCGACGAAGTCAATGCTCAGCCGATTTCGTTCGGCGAATTCTCCGTACCCGCTACCGTAGCAGGAGGCGGAATGGAATTGGAGTGACCTAGGAGCTGGAGAGAAGATGCGCTCCCTTCAGTCTGACGGAGTAGGACAACTGCGCAGCAGGGGTAGCTGGCTAGAATTGTGTCCAATGTTCCACCACGATTGCCAGATTCTAGTTGGCGGCGCTCTATCGGGCAGACGAAGAGAGATCCTTGCATGCTGCGCAGTGTTGAGGGCAGCACATTGATTGATTTGGTTGACGGATTCGTCTGCATCGCCGCCATCTCTCAAAAGCAATGGGCCGATGTGCTTGAGGTCGTTCGCAGAGCCAAACCAATTTCGATATCATCAGATAGTCAAGAAAATCACCTCAAACGGTGGCGAGGACATGAACGCAATTGATCGAGATATCCTGATCGTCGGCTTGTTTATCGCTTCTTTTGCCGTCTTCTTTGTCGGGTGGGCCTGCTGGCTCGCTGCGCGTCGGCGGCCTTGCCGGCGATCTGAGCGGAAGGTCTGAGTGAGCCTCAGGGCTATTCACGCCTAGATCTTCTTGGTCTCAGTGCCGCTCGCCCAGGCTACTCGGGGCGTACCCCTAGTCGGTGCCCGAGAGTGTTCCCATAGTTGGGACGCCGATGTGTTCCCATAGTTGGCGTTCAAGTGCCCAACTATGGGCACGTGGCTACGTGCTGCATGTGGAGTTCCCTGAACGCCAGCCTTATTTATACACCAGTCAGTTCAATATTCAGGGTCGATTAGACCCCCTAACGGATAATTCACACCTGTCGACCGCCTCCTCTCTCTCCCCCTCCCGGGAGGCGGCCGACGAAACCAAAATAATTAAAGGTGTGTCCCGATGAACAAGAATTCGCTGCTCGCCCTGGGTCTCCTGGCTGCCCTGCCGTTCGCTGCATCGGCAACCGACGGCCTGTCGTACAACTACGTTGAAGGCGGCTACGTGAACACCGATGCCAAGGGCGGCGACGCCGATGGCTGGAAGGTGAAGGGTTCCGTGGCGGTGCACCCGAACTTCCACATCTTCGGCGACTACAGCGCGCAGGAGACCGACAAGTTCAAGAATGACGTCGACCAGTGGCGCATCGGTGCCGGCTACAACTACGGCATCGCACCGAACACCGACCTGGTGGCCCGCGTTGCGTACCAGAAGTTCGACATGAAGCATGGCCTGGACTTCAACGGCTACTCGACCGAAGTCGGCGTGCGCACCGCGTTCAACCCGTACGTGGAAGGCTACGTGATGGCCGGCTACGAGGACTACACCAAGAAGCACGGCATCAACCCGGACGGCGAGTTCTACGGCCGTGTCGGCGCCACCGCCAAGTTCAACCAGAACTGGGGCCTGAGCGGCGAAGTGAAGCTGGCCAAGGCCGGCGACCGCGAGTGGTTCGTGGGCCCGCGCTTCACCTGGTAACAAACGCCTGTCGTTAGTGCGTGTTGTGCTGGCGTGTGACTCTCTCTCTCTCTCCCACACGCCAACCGAAGCCCGGCCTCGCGCCGGGCTTCACTTTTATGGGCCGCGTGGCGCCACAATGCGGCATGGGCGACCCTTCTTCCTCTCTCGCAGGTACTGGCACGGCCTACCAGGAGCATCTGGCCCCCGACTCACTGCGTGGCCACTTCGGCCAGCTGTGGCAGAGCCAGCTTCCTGACGATGCTGATGGGCACATCACCGTGCTGCCCGATGGCTGCGTGGACATCCTCTGGCGCGATGGTGCGCTGTTCGTCGTTGGCCCTGACCGGGTAGCCGCACATCCGATGTTGGCACCGGGCGCGCAGGTGCTGGGCGCGCGCTTACGGCCTGGGCAGGCGCTGGCCGCGCTGGGCCTGCCGTTGGCCGAGATCATCGGCCAGGCCGTGCCGTTGGCTGATCTGAAGGGGCGATGGGCGGTAGAGGCCGCGGCCTCCATCGGCGACACCGCACCTGCGCAGCGCCTGCTGCGGATGGCGCACTGCCTGCAGCCGCACCTTGGGGGCGCGGCGCTCGACAGCCGGTCACAGCGGGCGCACGTCCTGTTCCAGGCGCTTGCCAGGGGGAATGCCACGCTGGATGAGCTTGCGGCACGCCTGAGCTTGAGCCCGCGCAGCCTGCGGCGCTTCAGCCAGCTGCAGTTCGGCTATGGGGCCAAGACACTTGAGAGGATCCTGCGCCTGCAACGCTTCCTGCGCCACAGCCGCGCGCTGCCGCAGCACTCGTTGGCGATGCTGGCCGCCGAGGCCGGCTATGCCGACCAAGCCCATCTCAGCCGTGAGGCGCGTGAACTGGCTGGCATGACCGCACGCGAGCTGCGCCTGGAGTGGGGCCACTGATGGCCGTTTCGTTCAAGATCGCAGCGCCGCGCTGACCGAAGCTGGGGTTCCAATCACGGAGACACCTCATGAGCCACGAAGCTACCCACGATGCCGACCGCCGCATCGACAACATCGAATTCGCCGTCGCCAGCATCGCACGCAGCAAGCGCTTCTACGGCGAGGTGTTTGGCTGGCGCTTCACCGACTATGGTCCGGCCTATACCGAGTTCGACGACGGCCGCCTGAAAGGTGGCTTCGTGGCCGACGCAGCGGTGCATGCGCACGGCGGTCCGCTGGTGATCCTGTACTGCGCGGACCTGGCCGACGCACAGCAGCGCGTGGTCGCCGCCGGTGGCGAGGTGGTGCAGGCGGTGTTCCCCTTCCCCGGCGGCCGCCGCTTCCACTTCCGCGATCTGGACGGCTACGAGCTGGCGGTCTGGAGTGATGTGGACTGAGGTCTTCGTACCTTCGCCGGTGGACGGAACGAGAACCGCTCCGTCCCCGGTCAGGCGGTTCCGCTATGATCGCCCGCACATCGCCACACGCGATGCGTCCGCCTCAAGCCAGCAGGAACCGCCGTGAACTCCCAGCCCGCACCGATCACCGCCGTCAACCACACGCTCGACAACGAGCCGCAGCAGATCACTGCGCCGCTCACCCATTCGGCGGCGTTCCTGGTGCTGAAGGTGAAGGATGACGAGGCGTCGATCGCCAAGGCGCGCGAGGTGCTGGCCAGTACCGACGATCTGATCAAGAACACCGCCATCCGCGAGATCGAGCGCACCTTCACCTGCAACGTGGCCATCGGCCATCGCGTGTGGCAGCCGCTGGTAGGCTCCACGCCGCCACGCGAGCTGAAGCCGTTCCGCGAGATCAAGGGCGCGACCCACACCGCCGTGTCCACGCCCGGTGACCTGCTGTACCACATCCGCGCACGCACCATGGACCTGATCGTGGCCTTCGAGCGCAACCTGCTGATGGCGTTCGGCGATGCGGTGGAAACGGTCGATGATGTCGCCGGTTTCCGCTACTTCGATGGCCGCGACCTGCTCGACTTCGTCGATGGCACGGCCAATCCAGAAGGGCTGTCGCTGCCTGAAGCCACGATCGTGGGTGACGAGGACCCGGAGCATGCCGGCGGCAGTTACGTGGTGGTGCAGAAGTACCTGCACAACCTCGATGCGTGGCGCGCGCAGAAGACCGAGGCGCAGGAGGCGATCATCGGCCGCACCAAGCACGACAACATCGAGCTGGACGACGCGCCGGCCGATGCGCAGAAATCGCACAAGACCCTGTGCACCATCGAGGATGCCGACGGAGAGCACGAGATCCTGCGCGACAACATGCCGTTCGCCAACCCGGGGCGTGGCGAGTACGGTACCTACTTCATCGGTTACACCCGCCGCCTGTGGGTGATCGAGAAGATGCTCGAGCGCATGTTCATCGGCAATCCCGCACCGCTGCATGACCGCATCCTTGATTTCTCCACCGCCACCACCGGCGTGACCTTCTTCGCACCTTCGCGCAAGGTGCTGGCCGACCTGGGCGAGTGATCAACGCACGCGTATGCATCTGGAGGACGTATGTCTGTCTTGAGAGCCCCATTCCTGGCGGCATTGTTCATGGGCATCGCCGGCTGCTCGACAGCACCTGGTCTGCTTGAACAAACGCCCGAGTCATTTGCTTCTTCGAAATCGGTACAGCAGGTCACCGTTTGCCTGTCCCAGACATGGACACAACGCAACAAGGTCGTGCGCGTGCTGCCCACCGAATCCGGGCAGCGCATTGTCATCGACAACCCTGTGAACCATGGGGTGATTGCCATTGTCGAGCTTGCCCCTGTCCCGACTGGTACGTCTGCACGCTACTGGAAGGGTGCAGGCCTCACCGGCTGGACACGTGATGATCTGAAGGCCTGCCTGGACTGATCGAAGGCAATCCCTCGCAATCGGGCAAGCTCGAAGCGCCGGGCCATCACCGGCCGCCATCCGCCTGTCATCTATGGCGCCGACCATGGCGCGCTGGATGGGAGTGCAGGAGGCAGGCGATGGTGTCAGCAAACAGGACCGGCCTACGCCGCTGGTGGCGGCGTCTGGCTGCGGTGTTCGGCGCGTTGGCACTGGGGAGTGCCAGCGTTTCCGCGCAGGAAGCCCCTGCGCACTGGATGGCCTACGCCGCCGCCGTGGGTGGCCAGCTGCAGCAGCGCCTGCAGCAGGAACAGGACCCGCAGGCGCAGCGCGTGCTGGAATGGCTGCAGGCACACGCTGACACGCCGACGCCGCTGCCGGTGAGCGTGTGGATCGCGGCGGATGGCCGTATTTCGAAACTGGAATTCGACAGCCTGGGCGATGCCCAGGTCGACGCCGACCTGCGCGCGACGCTGCAGGCCGCGCCGTTGCAGGCGGCACCGCCGGCCGACATGCGCCAACCGATGCGATTGGGCCTGTTGCTGGAGCCGAAGTAGATCCATGCCATGCGTGGATGTGGTGGGTAGATGCCGACCTTGGTCGGCAGGCGCGCAACAACCCAGGTTGGCGACTACCGGTAGCCCGGCCGCGCATGGCGTGGCGCTACCGCGTTGCCACCTGTGGCTCGCGCGCGGCGGCGCTCCATGCGCGCAGGCCGAACACGGCCAGGCCGAGGAAGAACACGTACAGTGCCGCGGTCACGTGCAGCGACTTGAACAGGTACGCACCCACATAGACCACGTCCACCGCGATCCACACCCACCAGCAGGCCACGTGGCGGCGTGCCTGCCACCACTGGCCGACCAGGCTCAGCGCGGTCAGCATCGCGTCCAGCCAGGGCAGCGCGGCATCGGTGAAGGTGTGCATGGCCGCACCCAGCGCCACGCCACCGCACAGGCCGAAGGCCAGGTCGCGCAGCAGCGTGCCGCGTGCCAGTGGCACGATGCGGATGCTGCCCTCATCGGCGGCGTGCTGCCGCCAGTTGAGCCAGCCGTAGACCAGGAAGCCACCGAAGGCGACCTGCAGCAGGGTATCCGAGTACAGCTTGGCCTCGGCGAACACCAGCCCGTACAGCGCCACCGACAGCAGGCCCACCGGCCACGCCGCCAGCCGGCGCCGGGCCATCAGCCAGACGCCGAGGATGCTGCACAGTGCGGCGGTCCACTCCAGCATCACGCCGCTCACAGCGCGAACGTCACCGACAGGCGGGCCTGTCGCGGTGCGCCGGGGAACAGGTAGTAGTCACCACCGCTGCTGCCGGTATCGCGCCAGTAGAAGCGGTTGAACAGGTTGTCCACCGACAGGTTCCAGGTCACCGCGCGCTCGCGCAGGCGGTGCTGGAAACGCAGGCCGGCATCGAACACCGAGTAGTCCGGCGCGCGCACGCCACCGTCGGCGCGTGCCACGTTGGCACCGGCATAGCGCCAGCCACCGGTCACGTCCAGGCCCTGCACGAACGGCAGCGCGTAGGCCATGTGCACGCTGGCGCGTACCTTCGGCACGTTCACCAGCTGATGGCCTTCATAGGCCGGCGTGCCGGTGTCGCGCGCGCGCGCCTGCAGCACGCTGGCGCTGGCCACGATCTGCAGTGTGTCGGTCAGCTGGCCGTTGGCGGTCAGCTCCAGGCCGGTGTGGGTCTGCGTGCCTTCCTCGACGAAGGTGTAGCCGACGTCGCTGCTGTCGGGCTTGGCGTACTGGTACGGCTGCGAGATGCGGAACACCGCTGCACCCAGCGTCAGCGCCTCGACCGGCACGTACTTCACGCCTGCTTCCAGCTGCCGTGACTGCACCGACGGCAGGAAAGTGTCGGCATTGCTGGTCCAGAACGGCGCTTCCTGGCCCAGCGAAATGCCGCGCACGTAGCTGGCATAGGCGTTGAGCTGATCGGTGGCCTTCCACACCACCGCGGTCTGCGGTAGGAACCGCGACAGGCGGCTGTGCCGCTGCGGAACGCCACGCTTGTCGTAGGCACGCTCGTCCAGGCGCACGAAGCGGCCACCGGCCAACCACTGCCAGTCATCGCCAAAGCTCATCCGGTCCAGCGCGAAGAACGCGGTCTGGCGGCTGTCCAGGCGTCGTGCGGAGGGGCCGGGCATCTTCGGCGACGGCTCGAACACGGGCACCTGCGGGTCGTGGATGTTGCTGGTGCCGACGTACTCGTTGACGCTCGGGCGCTTGTCCACGGTGCGGCGGAAGTAGTCGGCACCGAGGGTCAGCTGATGGCCGACGCTGCCGGTCTCGAAGTGGCCACGCAGCTCGGCACGGGCCTGCTGGTTGCGGCGGGTGTCGTCCGGGCTGCGGTAGTCGTAGACATCGTAGTCGCCGTTGGGCGCGAAGTAGTTGCCTGGCACGCTGCCATCGGCGCACTGCACGGCGTAGTAGCAGCCGTAGGCGAAGGCGACGTTGTCATCGATCACCGAGCGGCTGTGGCCGACCGAGACGCGCGACTGCCAGGCATCGTTGAAGTCGTAGGTATGCAGCGCGGTGATGTTGGTGCTGGCGATATCCACCGGGCGCTGCCACGGCTGGTAGCCGAGCAGGTGCTCGCGGTCGACACCGCGCGGCAGGTCACGCGCGCCCAGCAGCTGGTAGCCGGACACCGAGCGCTGCGAGCTGGTCTGGTAGTTGGCATCCACTTCCAGCTTGCCGCGCTCGCCGATCAGCCAGTCGGCGGCCAGCGAGTAGAAGTTGCGGCGGCCATCGGCGTGCGCGACGTAGGAATTGCTGGAGTCCCATGCGGCATTCAGGCGCAGGCCGAAACGCGGGGTGATCCAGTGGCCGACATCGACGGCGACGTAGCGTGAGCCTTCCGAATCGGTGCCGAGCGTGGCGGTGCGTACTTCAGCCGGGCGCTTGCCGATGTAGTTGATGATCCCGCCCGGCGCCATCACCCCTGCCGCCAGGCCGGCTTCACCCTTGAGGATCTCGACCGACTGCACGTTCTCCAGCGCCAAGCGTTGCTCGCCGGCGATGGACAGCCCGTTGAAGCGGTAGCCGGTGGCGGCGTCCAGCGCGAAGCCGCGGATGGCGATGTTCTGGTAGTAGCCCACAGGTGCATACGCATCACCCAGCGAGGCATCGTTGCTGGCCAGCTCGGACAGCGAACGTACCTGGCGACGTTCGAGATAGTCGCGCTCGAGCACGTTCACCGAAGCCGGCGTGTCCTTCCACGAACCGCCGCCGAAGGCATTCACGCGCGAGGTATCGGCCTTCGGCTTGCCGGCCTCCACGCGCACCGCCGCCAGTTCGGTCGGCGAGCGTTCGGCACCAGTGGCAGCCGCATCGGTGGTGGCCTCGGCCTCGCTGGCATGCAGCGGCAGCGCGGCGCAGAGGGCGAGTGAGAGCAGGGTGGGGCGCAGGCAGCGGTTCATTCGGTTCGTCTTCGGACAACAAGGGAGACGAAGCGACGGCGCGCAGGTGCACCGGCCCATGATGGGGGTGTGGCTGCGGCTCAAAGCTCCCTACGCCGGTGCAAACCGGATCAGGTTCCAAGGGACTCTCTCAGCCTGGCAGATCCAGGCACCCCCGCTTCAGGTGACCATTTCACTACAAATGGTACGGATTTGCGAGCGCCAGCCGGGGTCAGATCCCTTTCCTGCGGAAAGGGATCTGACCGCAACGCTGCGTCAACCGGATCACGCGACGGCGTGCAGGGCCTGCAGCAGTGCCCGTCCCGGCGCGCTGTGGAACCACGCCGGATGGCCCAGCATGAAGGGCTGCCAGGCCACGTCGGCATTCGCGGTTGAGCGGGTGACACCTTCGAAGTACTCCACTTCGGACAGTGCGAAGTCGAAATGGACCATTGGCAGCAGGTCGGCCAGCAGGTGCACGCGTGCCGCCGACAACGGCAGCACCTCGCGGTAGCCGTCGAGCAGGGCCAGCGCGATATCGATGCGCACTGCCTCCCTGCCGCGCTCCAGTTCCAGCCACGCCACTGCGTTGCGCTCGATCGCGGTGGCGAGGTCGAACAGCGCGCTGGTGGGCGACGCCAGGCCGAAATCCAGCACGGTGCTGACCTCGCCGTTGCGCCACAGCAGGTTGGAGACATGCCAGTCGTTGTGCGCCCACAGCCGGGGCTCGGCGCGCAGGCGCTCGGCCAGGCCGGCGTGCCACGGCAGCACGTCGCGCTGCAGCTGTGCTTCCCATGGAATGCGCGCGAGATAGCGTGCCAGCCCGGGACGTTCATCCAGTCCTGCCTTGATGGCGGCGATCGGATCGTCGGCACGGATCAGGTCGTCGCGCGCCACCAGCAGATGGGTGCTGCGCTGGGGCGCGTGGTAGCTGGCGGCGGCACGGTGCAGCTGTGCGAGCGTGCGCCCTGCTTCGCGGGCCTGCGCGACATCGGTCAACAGCGACCACGACACCGCGTCGCGATACAGGTCGTCGCCCACGCCGACATCGTGCAGTTCAAACGTCCATTCGCCGTGTTCGACCGCAGTGTGGCCATCGGTGGCCGGCAGCACCTGCACCACTGGCACGCCGGCGGCGGCGAGATGGGCGATGAAGTGGTGTTCTTCTTCAAGACAGGCCGCGCTGCGCACGCTGTGGTGGTGGCGCTTGATGAACACCGCGCCGCGCGTGTCGTCGACGATGGCGGCGGCAGACAGCGGCCGCGGGCTGTGCCAGCGCGGTTGGCTGTGCCCGCCCAGCTGCGGGTAACGCGTACTCAGCCACGCGATGTCCGCCGCGCTGATCGGTGGCCAGTCGGCAGCGACCTCGTCGTTGTTGAGGCCCTGCACGCGGTGGGAGGAAGACGTCATGCCACAGTCCGATCGGGAAAGTCACATCCAAGGCTGCGCATTCAACGCCATGCGCGTGGCCAACGCAAACGGGCGGGTCATCGACCCGCCCGTCTCCGCGTCATCGGTATGTCGGCGCTGCTTACCAGCCGCGATGGCGGCCGCGGTCGTGGTAGTAGCGGTTGTCGTAGTAGCGCTCACGCTGCCAGCGGCGGTCATCGCCACGGTCGTAGTAGCCACTGCGGTAGTAGCCACGGTCGTAACGGCGATCGTAGCGGTCGTCGTAACGGCGATTGTCGTAGTAACGGCGGTCGCGGCGGTCGGAGGTGGTCAGGTTGCCGATCGCGCCGCCGGCCACGGCACCGCCGACGGTGGCCGCAGGGTCGCCGTTGGACAGCAGGTTGCCGGCCACGCCACCGACCACGGCGCCGACCAGGGTGCGCTTGTCCTTCCTCGACATCGCGCTGGCATCGCTGACCACGGCGACACCGGCAACCAGTGCCAGGGCCATCGCCAGACCACGGAAGCTGAGTGTGGAAGTACTGAGCATGTTCGGTTCTCCTGTGAGGTGCATGCCACGCTGGGCAGGGAGGGCGCGGGGCGCCCCGGCTGCCGTGGAGACCACGCTGGCGTTCCAACATTGCCGGAACATTGCCTGGCCTACCGGGCGGCTTGCGCATTCATCTAGCGTCAGGCGGCATGAAGCAAGGCTGAAAGTGGCTTTTACCGCTCAGCTGGCAGAAAGGGAAAGGGCCGCGCATGGCGCGGCCCCTCCCGGTCTGCAAGGCGCTGCGGGCTCAGACGCCCATGGCCTTCTGCGCCTGGCGGGTCTGTTCCTGCTGCGCGTCCTGCTGCTGGTGCAGCACGTTCGGCGCGCCCTGCACCGCGCCGCTGCTGAGCGCCATGCTCTGCTCGCTGGCGGTGCGGGTTTCCACCGCAACGCGGCTGGCCGCCGGGTCACCGACCGTGCCCTGCACGGCGAACAGGCGCTCACCGTTCGGGCTGGGCACCACCGCGTCGATGCGCTGCAGGCCGGCGGCATGCGCCTCCCTGGTCAGGGCCGCTGCGGCGCTTTCCAGCGCGTGACGGTCCTTGAAGGTGCCCGCCGGCATCCGTTCCAGGCCTTCGGTGGCCTGCAGGTACATCGGATTGCGCGGGTGCCGCTCGTCGTTCAGCAGCGGGCGCTCGCGGGCCTCCTTGATCGCATCCAGCGTCTTCGCACCGACGATGCCGTCGGCAACCAGCCCGTTGTCCTTCTGCAGCTGGCGTACCGCCGCTTCGGTATTGCGGCCGAAGCGGCCGTCCTCGGCCAGCGGCTTGCCGTCGGCCCCGGCATAGCCGAGGTGGCCCAGCTGCTCCTGCACCTTGCGCACGCCCTCGCCGTGCGCGCCCGGCTTGTACAGCTCGGCGTGCGGGGCGGCAGCGGCCTTGTGTTCGGCCGCAGGCTTGCCCTGGGTCTGCTCATGCGATTGGGTGCGGCTTTCCAGCAGGTCGCGCGCCTTGGACAACGGGTCCGACGCGAACAGCTTCCAGTGCGGGTGGTCCTTCACCTGCTTGAGGTAATCCTCCACCGGCATGGTGTGCACGCCCTTGCTGCCGGTGGACTGGCTGATCAGCAGCTTGTCGGTGTTCGGGTCGCGCACCACCATCACGATGTGGTCGATGCCATTCCAGTGCTCGTGGCGGGTCCTGGCCGTATCCAGGCCGATGACCATGCCTTCCTTCAGCGCACCGGGCTTGAGGATGGCGTCGCGCTCGAGCAGCACGCCGGACTGTTCGACGGCCTTGTGCACGATGCCGCCGGAACCGAGGTTGCCCAGGTCGATGCGGTCGGCCTTGCTGAAGACAGCGTGCCCGGCCTTCTGGTTGATCTCGTCCATGGTCCGGTTCTGCAGGGTGCCGACCCAGCCGGAGCAATCGATGTAGCCCTGGTCCACGTTCTTGCCGGTCTTGCCCGGCACGTACAGCGCGTGGCCCGGGATGTTGATGGCGTACTTCACATCGTCGTACTTCACGCCAGCGTCGTACGCGGCGTGCAGTTCGATGCCCGGCTTCGGCGCAGCAGGAGCCGTTGCGGTCGCCGCCAGCGTGGCCGCAGCGGCACCCACTGCGGCGGTCTGCGCAGGTGTGCCTGGAGCCTGGGCCTGGCCCGGTGCCACGGTCTGCGGCGTGATGTGCTTTTCCGGGATGCTGATCGCTGCGTACTTGTGGATGTAGTAGCTGGAGAAGGTCCGCGCCAGGTCGCCGTCGTTCATGCCACGCATTTCGGCCAGGGTGTGGCCGGTCAGCGCCTTGGCATCGGACCCGATCTGGTTGAGCACGTTGCGGCGCATGTTGATCTCTTCGCCATGGCCGTTGCGGACCACGCCGAAGGTGCCGGTGGCGATCGCGGTCTGCACCGAGCCATAGCCGGCGCTGCCCTGCTGGTGGGCCAGGTACAGGTCCAGGCCGGTCGGCGTGTCGCCGCCGGACAGGTACGGGTGGCCGGTGCGCTCATTGCGGCGCGCCATCGAGCCCAGGTTGTCCTGGTACATCTGCGCGGCGGCTTCGGTGTTGCGGGTCGGGTCGAATTCGTGGCCGGTCAGGTGGTATTGGCGGGCCGAGCCGGGCACGAACTGGAACAGGCCTTTGGCGCCGGTCGAGGTGTTGTGGGCGCGCTCGTTGAAGGTGCCGCCGGTCTCGATGTGCGCGAAGCGCATGAAGTCATCGACCGGGATGCCCTTCTGCCGGGCGACCTGCTCGACGATGTCCAGGACTTCCTTTTTGCTGTAGTCATGCTGTGCCATGACGTTTTCCTCGGGGTTGATGGAGCGGCCGATGCCGCGAATCGCCAACCGGACTCATCCGTGAGTCAAGAACATGTCGGTCAACAGGTAACCCGCCTGCGGCGGATGGAAATCAGGGCGCGATGTACTGCTGGGCCTTGCTGTCGAAGCGGTAGTGCACGGTGTCGCCGGCACCCAGCGCGCGGGTCTTGCCCGGGGCTTCGATGGTGGTGCCCTTGAAGGTCACGGTCAGCTGCGGCAGGCCGTTGCCATCGGCCACGAAGGCCAGTTCGCCATCGCTGTCGGTGCACGGCATCACGTTGCCGTCGTCGCAGGCCGCGCTGTTGTCTTCGCCGGTGCGCACCGAGCCGACGTAGCGCCAGACCTTGCTGTCCAGGTCGTCCTCGCTGCGCTTGGGGTTGAACAGCAGCAGGGCGTAGCCGCTGCTGCTGATGCCGCGGTCGAAGCTGCTGGTCGGCACCGCCAGCAGCAGGCGGCCGTCGGCGGTGCGGTGTTCGATCGGCTTGCGCCGGGTATCGACGTCGTCGGCCTTGTCGTAGGCGCCGAGCGCACCGATGGTCCATTCCTGGCCGCGGAACTTCCACGGCTTCTTCGCGTCGCCGCCGGCCAGTACGAAGGTGGCCTCGGCCAGATTGGCGCGGTCGTCGGGGCCGGCCGGCTGCTGTTCGCCCGGCTTGCCGTAATGCTCGCGGGTATCCCAGGAAAAGCCGGTGTAGTAGGTGGTGCCGTCCAGGGTGAAGCGGTGGCCGAACCAGAAGGTCGCCACGCTGCCGTTCTGGACCTCATAGGACGTCGCACCGTCGCCATCCACCTGGTAGATGAAATACATCACGGTCGGCGCGTCGGGCGGGGTGACGGCGGCATCGGGGGAGGGGTTCTGCATCGGGGCAACATCCTGTCGGGGCGCTTTGGCAGCCTGCGCAGGCGCAGGCTGGGAGGACGAGGGGGCCGGATCGGCGGCGCTGCAGGCGGCAGCGGAAAGAGAGACGAGCAGGCATGCCGCGAATGCGCGCAGGGGCCGCAACGGCAGGGTCCAACGTAGCTCGGGGGGGGACTGCATGCGCCTCTCCATGGTCAGCGTTGCCGGGCCAGACGGCCGGCAGGAAGCCGCACCCCATCCACCACGGACGGGAGCGAGGACATGAGCCGGTCGATTCCTTCGACCTCGCATTGAGAACTCATGCCTGTCCATCTTGGCACAGATCCGCAGGCCGTCAAAGAGGGGGGGCGGCAGCCGGGTCTGTGATGTGAAGTGCGTCTCAGAGCGTGTTCAAAGTCTTTTGAGCAAGAGCACCAAGAATGCCAAGTGGACGAACTGCAGGCTGGTGTTGAGCCATCGCTCGCAGTTCTTCCACAGCCTCCTGTTCTTGTCCAGCCAGGCAAAGCTGCGTTCCACGACCCAGCGCTTGGGCATCACTTTGAAAGTGTGAAGCTCGCTTCTCTTGGCGATCTGCACCGTCACATGCCCTCCCAGAATCTGCTGCACGCCTTGCGCGAACGGCCGACCGATGTAGCCTGCATCGCACAGCAGGCTTTGTAGCCGGCTCAACCGGGGCTTGCAGCGCTGTAGCGCCTGCAGTGCGCCTTTGCGGTCCGTCACCTCGGCCGTGGTCACCGCTATCGCATGCGGCAATCCCTGGGTGTCCACCGCGATGTGGCGCTTGATGCCCGAGACCTTCTTGCCTGCGTCATAGCCCTTCAAGCCCGCCGTGTCCGTGTTCTTCACGCTCTGCGCGTCCACGATCAAGAGCGTGCTGCAGGCGTTGCGCCCCAGTTTCTCGCGGGCCGCGCCAACCTGATTTTTTTAATGCCTGCTCCAGCAGGCTGCCACCCTCGCGTGGCTCGCTCCAGATGGCAAAGTACGAGTGCACGGTGCGCCATTTGGGAAAGTCGCTGGGCAGTGCCCGCCACTGACAGCCCGTGCGCAGCAGGTACAGCACGGCGCAGAACACCTCGTACAGCTCCACTTTGCGTGGGGCAGTCTTTCTGCGCGCACTCTCCAGCAATGGCCGGATCACCTCGAACTGCTCGCGCTTGATGTCGCTGGGGTAGCCTTTTCTCACCCAGCGAGCTTCTCACATCAAGAGGGCGAGACTTTGAACACGTTCTCAGATCTTGCCGTCACGCAGGTAGTCGAACAATTCGGCGTCGCCCTTCAGCCCCAGCTTGAGCATGGCGTCGCCCTTCTGCCGGCTGATGGTGCTGACGCTCTTGTGCAGCTGCAGCGAAATCTCCTTCACCGTCATGCCGGTGCCGAGCAGTCGCAGCACCTCCACTTCGCGTGGTGACAACGGCTTGCCGTCGCCCTCGCGCATGCGCCAGCTGCCGGCCGCGTCCACCCGCTCGCGCAGGCTGCGGCTGATGTAGGGCTGGCCGCGGTACACCGACTGGATGGCCTGCGGCAGCTCGTCCATTGACGAACTCTTGTCGACCAGACCGAGCACGCCACTGTCGAGCACCATGCGCAGGATCGCCAGGTTGCTGGAGACGCTGAGCATCAGCACCGGCAGGTCCGGATGCCGGCGGCGGATCATGCCGATCATGGCGAAGCCATCGGCCTGCGGGCTGCCCGGCATGGAGTAGTCGGTGACCAGCAGGTCACAGGGCTGGTTGGCGAGCAGGGTCATCAGCGCCTGCGCGCTGTCGGCCTCGCCGACTACGCGGCCCACGCCGCTCGACTCGATGACGGCGCGGGTACCGATGCGGACCACCGGGTGATCGTCTGCGATGATGATGCGCAAGCTCATGCTCTAGTATGGCCATCGGGCACGCCGGGCCGCGACCATCGCGGTCCCTGGCAGGATTCTAGGAGATCGACGCAGATGCGTAGGTGGGCTGTTCGCGGGCTGCTCCTGCTGCTGGCGGTGCTGGCCCTGCCCGTGGCCCAGGCACAGCCGGCCCCTGGGCTGCTGCCGCTCAGCCCGTTGCAGCGCGAATACCTGGTGGCGCATCCGACCATCGTTGTCGGGCAGTATGACAGCGGTTGGCCGCCCTTCGAGTCCCTCCGTGACGGCCAGCAGGTCGGTCTGGGACCGGACTACCTGTCGCATCTTGCACGCCAGCTCGGCATGAAGGTCGAGGCGCGCCGCTATCCGGACTGGACATCCGTGCTGGATGCGGCATGTCGTGGCGAGATCGACGTGGTGATGAATGTCGGCCTCAGTGCCGACCGCACCCGCTGCATGGTCTATACCGCGGCCTACAGCGAAGCGCCGCTGGCCCTGGTGGGCCGGCCGGACGACCTGCGTGCCTCCGACATGCCCGACCTGGAGGGTCTGCGGGTGGTGATCGAGCAGGATTTCCTGACCGGTCCGCAGGTGCGCGCCCGATTCCCGCGTGCCCGCCAGCTTGTCGTAAACGACACGTTGAGCGCATTGCAGATGGTCAGAGACGACAAGGCCGACGTCTACATCGGCAATGCCTTTGTCGCCACCGAGCTGATTGCGAGCCGGCGCCTGCAGGGCGTGGCGCTGTTGCGGCCCAGCGACCTGCCCCCTGAACGGCTGCACTTCGGCATTCCCAACAGCAAGCAACCCCTGGCTGAAGCCCTGGACCTGGCGCTGGCGGCCACCAGCCAGGCCCAGCGTGATGCCCTCGCACAACGATGGCTGCCACCGCCGCACTGGTCGGCATCGGCGCAGCTGGCGCTGAGCCAGGCCGAGAAGCGCGTGCTGGAGCGGCCGTTGAAGATCGGTTTCGCCCCGAATGCCGCGCCACTGTCGTTCACCGGCGAGGATGGCCGGCCCAGCGGGCTGGCCAGCGAATACCTGCAGCGCCTGATGCAGGCCGGTGCCAACCTGCAGGTCGAGGACAGCCACGACTGGTACGAGGTGCGCGAGAAGGCCCGCCGCGGTGAGCTGCAGGCGGTGATGGGCATTCCTGTCGATTCACGGTACCTGGGCCCGGACTGGGTGTTCAGCCAGCCCTTCATCAGCGTGCCGAACGTGATTGTGGTCAGGAGCGATGGCGAGTCGCTGCTGGGCCTGGCTGACCTGCAGGGCAAGCGCGTGCTGCTGTCCGACCCGGAGCGTGTGCGCGGCTACGTGCTGCAGCAGGCACCGCAGGCGCGGATCATCGCTGCACGCAGCGCCGAACAGTCGCTGCAGCGCCTGCTCGCTGGCGACGCCGATGCGTACATTGGCAACCTTGCCGTGGTCGATCACCTGCTGCGCAGCCGTTTCCCGGGGCGGCTGCAGGTGGCGGCACCGGCCGGCTTCAACGACCAGCTGGTGCTGGCTGTGGACCGCCGCCACGCGGCACTGGCTACCACCTTCGATCGCCTGCTGCTGCAGATGACCCCACGCAAGCGCGAGGCCCTGCGCAATGCCTGGCTGGGGGTGGAGTACCGCAACGGTGTCGACTGGAACAAGGTGCTGCGGTGGGGCGTGCCGGTGCTGCTGGTGCTGCTGACCGCGCTGCTGGTACATGGCGTCGGCCATTGGCGGCTGCGCCGCGAGGTGGCAGGACGTCGCCAGCTGGAGCAGCGTCTGGCCGAGGTGACCGACAACCTGCCTGCAGTGGTCTATCAGGCGCGTCGCGGCGCCGATGGCGCGCTCAGCTTCCCGTTCATCGCCGGTGACCTGCCTGCGTTGTTCGGCATTACACGGCAGCAGGCCGAACAGGATGCGAGGGTGTTGCTGGAACGCATCGAGGAAGAGGACCGCGCGCACATCCTGCACTCCATCGAGCAGGCCGCGCGCCAGTTCGCCCCATTGATCCTGGAGTTCCGCCTGCGCAGCGATGGGGAGGGCGTGCGCTGGGTGCGCAGCCAGGCCCACCCCTATGCCGCCGAAGAGGGCGCGGTGATCTGGAGCGGTTACTGGGTGGACGTGAGCGAAGCGCGGATGCAGGCCGATGCCCTGGCGGCGGCGAAGGCGGACGCCGAGCAGGCCGCCGAGGCCAAATCGCGCTTCCTGGCCACGATGAGCCATGAGATCCGCACGCCGATGAGTGGCGTGCTGGGGATGCTGGAGGTGCTGGCGCACTCACCGCTGGACAGCGAACAGCAGCGCATCCTCGGCGTTATCGAGGATTCGGCCCAGATGCTGCGGCAGATCCTCGATGACATCCTCGATTACTCGCGGCTGGAAGCAGGGGCGTTGCGCCTGGAACCGGTGCCGCAACCGCTGCGGCCCCTGCTGGAGAGCGTGTGCCGCCTGCTGTCGGCCCAGGCCAGCGCGCGTGGCCTGGCGCTGCACGTGCAGATCGATCCCGAGCTGGCGCCGGCCCACGAAGTGGACGGCGTGCGGCTGCGTCAGATCGTGTTCAACCTGCTCAGCAATGCCATCAAGTTCACCGCACAGGGCGAGGTGCGCCTGCAGCTGGAGGTGCTGGGGCCGACCAGCGAAGACGGCGTGCAACCGCTGTGCCTGAGCGTTACCGACACCGGCATCGGCATCGCACCAGAACAACTGCAGCACCTGTTCGCGCCCTTTACGCAGGCCGGTGCCTACATCCAGCGTGACCACGGCGGCACTGGCCTGGGCTTGAGCATCTGCCAGCGACTGGTGCAGATGATGCAGGGCGAATTGACCCTGCACAGCACGCTGGGCGAAGGAACCCGCGCCGAAGTGCGGGTATCGCTGGTGGAGGCCGGCAGCGAGGACGCGGCGGCACTGCTGGCCGAGCAGGACCAGTCCGCGCTGCTGCCCGCCGCGCTGCGCCAGGCGCGGGTGCTGGTGATCGAGGACCACCCGACCAACCAGGCGATGATGGCGTGGCGGCTGCAGCAGCTGGGCGTGCCCCATGTGCTGCTGGGCGATGGCCAGCAGGCGCTGGATCGCCTGTCGTCGGAGAGCTTCGACCTGGTGATCACCGACTGCCGCATGCCGGTACTCGATGGATTTGGCTTCACCCGCCTGCTGCGCGAACGCGAGGGCCGTACCGGCCAGCCGCGGCTGACGGTGCTGGCGCTGACCGCCAGCGTGCTGGACGACGATGCGCGCCGCTGCCGCGAGGCCGGCATGGACGAGGTACTGGCCAAGCCGCTGTCGCTGGCCACGCTGCGTGCGGCGCTGCTGCGCTGGCTGCCGCAGGCCCAGGGCCAGTCGTTCGAGCTGCCGGTGCCGGAGGTTGCCGCCGACGACGGTGAAGCATTGCCTGATTTGGCCACCCTGCAGCAGCGCTTCGGCTCGCGCGTGGTGGCCGAGCAGCTGCGCGACAGCCTGTTGCAGGCCAGCGAGGGTGACCTGGCCGCCGTGCAGCGTGCCGTGCAGGCTGGCGACCGCCAGGCTGCGGCGCTGCACCTGCATCGCCAGGCCGGCGGGCTCGGGGCGATCGGGGCCACGGCACTGGCCCAGCAGGCCAATGCCCTGGTCGAGCGCCTGCAGGATGCGGCAGAGGCCGATACGGCGCCGTTGTTCGCCACCGTAACGACGTTCGTGGCGCGGCTGCAGCAACAGCTGCAGCGCCTGGCTCACTGAGCCGACTGCTGCTGCAGGTAGGCGATCACCAGGGCGCGGCGTTCTGCGCTGGGGAAGGCGTTGTACATGCGGGTGCCCGGCACCAGGTGCGTGGGTGACTGCAGGAAGGTATCCAGCGTCTGTGCGGTCCAGGTGATGTCGGCGCGGCGCATGCCGTCGGAATACCCATAGTCGGGCAGGCTGCCGGCGCGGCGGCCGATCACGCCGTGCAGGTTGGGTCCGAAGCGGTGGATGCCACCGGGCTGCACGGTGTGGCAGCCGGCACACAGTTCGAACGCGCGCTGCATGGCCTGCTGCCGGGCCTGTTCGGGCGTGGCCGGCACCGCGGGCGGGCGCTGGCAGGCCGTGGCAAGCAGGGCCACGGCAACGGCGGTGAGCAGGCGGCAGGCACGCATGGGTGGGCAGGATAGCGGTGCGGTGGAGCGGTCGGGCTGCGACACACGGTCGCAGCCCGGGGCGATCACATGCCCGAGTAGTTCGGGCCGCCGCCGCCCTGCGGGGTCACCCAGACGATGTTCTGGGTCGGATCCTTGATGTCGCAGGTCTTGCAGTGCACGCAGTTCTGCGCGTTGATCTGCAGGCGCGCATTGTCGGCTTCGCCAACGAACTCGTACACACCGGCCGGGCAATAGCGGGCTTCCGGGCCTGCGTACTCGGCCAGGTTCACCTTCACCGGAATGCTGGGGTCCTTCAGCGTCAGGTGGCTGGGCTGGTTCTCGTCGTGGTTGGTGCTGCTCAGGAACACCGAGCTGAGGCGGTCGAAGGTCAGCACCCCATCCGGCTTCGGGTAGGCGATGCGGGTGTGCTTGGCGGCCGGTTCCAGGCAGGCATGATCCGGCTGCGTGCGGTGCAGGGTCCACGGCGGGTTGCGCACGCCCAGCTTCGGCAGCAGCCACTGCTCGACGCCGGTCATCAGCGTGGCCA
The DNA here is from genome assembly GCF_000284595.1 of Stenotrophomonas maltophilia D457. Lineage (GTDB taxonomy): Bacteria > Pseudomonadota > Gammaproteobacteria > Xanthomonadales > Xanthomonadaceae > Stenotrophomonas > Stenotrophomonas muris. The sequence goes on from NC_017671.1 coordinate 211,621, forward strand.
CGGTCTGGCCCTTCTTGAACCACTGCTTGAAGTTCTTGGCCTGCTGCAGTTCGGTGAACAGCCAGCTGGCTTCGAACGCCTTCGGGTAGGCGCTCAGTTCATCGTGCTGGCGGTCGGCGGCCAGCGCGTCGAACGCGGCGTCGGCGCACAGCATGCCGGTCTTGATCGCGGCATGGCTGCCCTTGATGCGGCTGGCGTTGAGGTAGCCGGCCTCGCAGCCGACCAGTGCACCGCCCGGGAACACCGTCTTCGGCAGCGACAGCAGGCCACCGGCGGTGATCGCACGCGCGCCGTAACCGATGCGGGTACCGCCTTCCAGATGCTTGCGGATGGACGGATGGGTCTTGAAGCGCTGGAACTCTTCGAATGGGCTCAGCCACGGGTTCCTGTAGTCCAGGCCGACCACGTAGCCGATGGCGACCTTGCCGCCGTCGGCGTGGTACAGGAACGCGCCGCCGTAGGTGTCGCTGTCCAGCGGCCAGCCGGCGGCGTGAACCACCAGACCCGGCTCATGCCGGGACGGGTCGATCTGCCACAGCTCCTTGATGCCGATGCCGTAGGCCTGCGGGTCCTTGCCTTCGTCCAGCGTGTAACGCGCGATCAACTGGCGGCCGAGATGGCCGCGCGCGCCTTCGGCGAAGATCGTGTATTTCGCCTGCAGCGCCATGCCGCGCTCGAACGCCGGGCCGATGCTGCCATCCTTCTCGATACCCATGTCGCCGGTGGCCACGCCGATCACTTCACCGTTGTCGCCGTACAGCACCTCGGCTGCGGCGAAGCCGGGGAAGATCGCCACTTCCAGCGCCTCGGCCTGCTGCGCCAGCCAGCGGGTCACTTCGCCCAGGCTGATGATGTAGTTGCCTTCGTTGTGGAAGCACTCCGGCAGCAGCGCGTTGGGCGTGCTGCGCGCGCCGGTTTCGCTGAGGAACAGGAATTCGTCACGGGTGACCTTCTGCTTCAGCGGTGCGCCGCGCTCGGCCCAGTCCGGGAACAGCTCGGTCAGCGCGCGCGGATCCATCACCGCACCAGACAGCACGTGCGCGCCTGGTTCGGACCCCTTCTCCAGCACGCACACCGACAACTCGCGGCCGGCTTCGATCGCGCGCTGGCGCAGGCGGATCGCGGTGGCCAGGCCGGCGGGGCCGGCGCCGACGATCACCACGTCGAATTCCATTACTTCACGCGGGGGCAGGGCGTTGGCTTCAGCGCTCATCGATTGCATGACTCGTGGGTAGGGCCGGCATCGGGGCCACCGGCGGTGCCTGGGAATCGCGCGTGCAGCCACGAGCGAAACGGTTGTTTGAATGTGTCAGGGTACCGGGCCGCGCGTGATCGAGCTAGATCGCCGATGTTCACGTCACGATTGCTGCGGTGCAGCGTAAGGCTGCGGCCCGGGTGGGTGCCGACCCTGGTCGGCACGCTCTGCCCGGATGACCGACAATGGCCGGGTCCTGACTGCGCGTGAGTGCCATGGCTTTGCATCCGTACGATCTGTTCGATGTCCGTTCCCTGCTCAATGAGGAAGAGCGCGCGGTGCAGGAGAGCGTCGCCCGCTTCACCAACGAGCGCGTGCTGCCGATCATCGGCGATGCCTTCGACCAGGCCCGTTTCCCCTCTGAACTGGTGCCGGAGATCGCCTCGCTGGGCCTGCTGGGCGCCACCCTGCCGGCCGAATACGGCGGCGGTGATCTGGGTGCGGTCAGCTATGGCTTGATCTGCCAGGAGCTGGAGCGCGGCGATTCGGGCCTGCGCAGCTTCGTCTCGGTGCAGAGCTCGCTGTGCATGTACCCGATCTACGCTTACGGCAGCGAAGAACAGCGCCAACAGTGGCTGCCGGCGATGGCACGCGGCGAACTGATCGGCTGTTTCGGCCTGACCGAGGCGCACGGCGGTTCCGATCCGGCCAGCATGAAGACCCGCGCGGTGCGCGACGGCAGCGACTGGCGCATCAGCGGCAGCAAGATGTGGATCACCAGCGGCGCGGTGGCCGACCTGGCCATCGTCTGGGCGCAGACCGAGGACGGCATCCAGGGCTTCGTGCTGGAGAAGGGCATGGCCGGCTTCACCACGCAGGAGATCAAGCACAAGATGAGCCTGCGCGCGTCGCTGACCGGCGCGCTGTTCTTCGATGACGTGCGCGTGCCCGACAGCCATCGCCTGCCGAACGTGAAGGGCCTGAAGGGGCCGCTGGGCTGCCTGACCCAGGCCCGTTACGGCATCAGCTGGGGCCCGATCGGCGCGGCCATTGCCTGCCTGGATGAAGCGCTGGGCTATGCCAAGGAGCGCGTGCTGTTCGGCCGCCCGCTGGCGGCCACCCAGAGCGCGCAGATCAAGCTGGCCGAAATGGCCCGCCGCATCACCACCGCGCAGCTGCTGGCGCTGCAGCTGGGCCGCCTGAAGGAAGCCGGGCAGCTGCAGCCGCAGCAGGTCAGCCTGGCCAAATGGAACAACTGCCGCATGGCGATCGACATCGCCCGCGAATGTCGCGATCTGCTGGGTGGGGCCGGCATCACCACCGAACACGTGGCGATCCGGCACGCGCTGAACCTCGAATCGGTGATCACCTATGAAGGCACCGAGACCGTGCACCAGCTGGTGATCGGCCGCGAACTGACCGGCATCAACGCGTTCTGAGTGCACCGGTAGTGCCGGCCGCTGGCCGGCATTGCCGAGTACGGTGGGCGGCAACGGACGCCTATCCGGAGATGCAAACTGAATGAAGAACAATTCCACTGTAAGACTGCTGTGCCTCCCGCTGCTCTTCCAAGCCTCCGTGCTGCAGATGGCGTGGGCAGGCAACAGGGACGATGCGGCATGGGCAGGCAGCTATTCGCAGGCGAGCGATCTGTGTACCGAACCGGGCAGCGGACGCAGTTGCCGCGATGGGTTGAGGGACAGCCTGTCGATTGTCGAAGAATCACTGGGCTATAGGGTTGAGCTGCACAGTACCCAGTCGATGCAGCACGTCTGCTCCTTCGTGCTGCATATGAAGCCAGAAGGCGGAAAACTGATTCATCAGTCCGAACTGGGCACAGTGGCTATCGAGAAACATGCAGGTGCGCTGAGAGTCTCATCCGGCGGGATCGACCCGACGGTGACGGGCTTGGGCATGTGCGGTGCGCATGCCGATATTGATGGTCTGGAGTTTTCTTCTGTCGGCAATCGCACGCGCCCCGGGCAACGCAAGGGCGCCCACTCCTGATTGATCCAGGCGGAAGGCATCCACGCATGGCGTGGATCTACTGCGCAGCTGTTGGGTCCGCCTTGAAGCGAGCCGAGCACCGCAGGTCCGGTGGGGGCGAAGAGGCGCGGGTGTCTGAGCGCAGCGAGTTCCGCGCCGTCCCCCGGCGGGCCGAGGAGCGCAGGGTACCGGTGCGCAGCACCGGCTCGCGGATGGCGGCGCGTTTCTTTTGGTTACTTTTCTTTCCGCGCGGAAAGAAAAGTAACGCCCATGAACGCATGCGCGCGCTTCAGCAGTCGGGCGCAAGGGAGAAGCATGGCCTCACGCGCCGCCGGCAAACCCATGCTGCCGCCACGCCTCGTACATCACCACGGCAACGGTGTTGGAAAGATTGAGGCTGCGGTTGCCCGGCCGCATCGGCAGGCGCAGGCGGCGGCCATCCGGCAGCGCATCGAGCACGTCCTGCGGCAGGCCACGGCTTTCCGGGCCGAACAGGAAGGCATCGCCATCTTCGAACGCCACGCTGTCGTAGCGGACGCTGGCACGCGTACTCAGGGCGAACAACCGCTTCGGTGCGATCCGCGCCAGCGCGGTGTCCAGGTCGGGGTGCACCTGCAGGCGCGAGTACTCGTGGTAGTCCAGGCCGGCGCGCTTGAGCTGCTTGTCTTCCAGTGCGAAGCCGAGCGGCTCGACCAGGTGCAGCTGCGCGCCGGTGTTGGCGCAGAGCCGGATCACATTGCCCGTGTTGGGCGGGATTTCCGGTTGGAACAGGATTACGTGGAACTGGGGCGCGGCATTCATCGGCGCAGTGTACCTGCGACGGCGGCCGCCTCTACGGCGCACGCCCTGCGCTGGGCAGGGCGGCACCGCTTACGGGCGCAGCAGGACCTGGGCGGTTTCGGTGGCCAGGGCCTGCAGGTCTGCAGCGCTCGGACGCACCTGCAGGGCCGGCAGGTTGACGATCACCTGGTTGGCGACGCTGGTGGCAGCGGCAGCCAGGGTCGCGGCGTAGCGCTGGGCTTCCAGTTCGGCGGCCAGGGCGACGCGCTGTTCCAGGCTCGGGCGCACTTCCACCGAAGCCAGGGTGGTGATCGGCATCGCGGCGGCGACCGGGGCGGCGACGTAGCCGTTGCGCTCGGCCAGCTGGTCGGCGCTCGGGCGCACTTCCACGGTGGCCAGGGTCGGGATGCCGCTGGCCTGTTCCCAGGCCTGCTGGGCCAGCTGGTCGGCGGCCGGGCGAACCTGCACGGTGGCCAGGGTCTTGATGGATTCGGAGGCCTGCACCGACGAAACAACCGCGGTGCCGGCGATCAGGGCGATGGCGATGGCAATGGTCTTGGCGTTCATGACGGGGCCTGTTTAGTGTTGGTGATCAGTGGTGTGGTAGTAAGGTAGTACACCAATTCTGGGGACGCAAGAAGAATTTTCGATTTCCTGCATTTGTTCAGTCTTCAGTCAGCTTGAGTCTGAAGCCTTTCCTGGCGCAGGAAGTGCCAAGCAATCCCCGTGCCAACTTTTATTCATTGATTTACAAGGGTTTTTTATCAATCGAAAAGTGTCCGGTGGGCGGACACCTGTCCATTCGATGTGCCGCGGACACTGTCCGGACGCCTTCAGCCGGCACATGTGACGGTTCACGCCCCCCGGCTGGGGCCGGGCCGGATGGCCTTCAGGGCAAACACCCCCAGTGACTGGCGACCGATTCCTGCCGTTGCCTGCGCAGGCTAGGATCGGGATTCACCTATGTGACCAAGGATCCGGATATGTCTCTCGCCCTTCGCCCGCGCGCCGCATTGCTGGCCGTCGCCCTCAGCACCGCCCTGGGCACGCTTGCGCCCACCTCCGCGCTTGCCGCCAGGCCGGCGGCACCGGCCAAGGTCGATATCCCGTACGAGCAGTTCACCCTGCCCAACGGCCTGCGCGTGATCGTGCATACCGATCGCAAGGCGCCGATCGTCGCGGTCAACGTCTGGTACCACGTGGGCAGCAAGGATGAGCCGGCCGGCCGCACCGGCTTCGCGCACCTGTTCGAGCACCTGATGTTCCAGGGCAGCGAGAACCACGACGGCGAATTCTTCGAACCGTTCAAGCAGGTCGGTGCCACCAACCAGAACGGCACCACCAACACCGATCGCACCAACTACTTCGAGAACGTGCCGACCACCGCGCTGGACATGGCGCTGTGGATGGAGTCGGACCGCATGGGCCATCTGGTCGGTGCGATCGACCAGGCTGCGCTGGACGAGCAGCGCGGCGTGGTGCAGAACGAGAAGCGCCAGGGCGAGAACCAGCCCTACGGCCAGGCCTGGGACCAGATCAACAAGGCGCTGTATCCGGTTGGCCACCCGTACCACCACGGCGTGATCGGCTCGATGAACGATCTCAACGCGGCCTCGCTGGATGACGTGAAGACCTGGTTCCGCACCTGGTATGGCCCGAACAACGCGGTGCTGGTGCTGGCCGGCGACATCGATCTGGCCACCGCCAAGGAGAAGGTCGCCAGGTACTTCGGCAGCATCCCCGCTGGCCCGACCATGGCGCAGCCGGCGGTGAACGTGGCCAAGCGCAGTGCCGATACCCGCGAGACGATGACCGACAAGGTGCCGCAGGCGCGCATCTACCGCGCCTGGAACGTGCCGCAGGTCGGCACCGCCGACATCGACCAGTTGCAGCTGTTCTCCGAAGTGCTGGGCGGCGCCAAGTCCTCACGCCTGAGCCAGCGCCTGCAGCACCAGGACAAGCTGGTGGACAGCATCGGCTCGGGCCTGTCGACGTCGCAGCTGGGCTCCAACTTCGTGATCGTGGCGACCGTCAAGCAGGGCCAGGACCCGGCCAAGGTCGAGAAGATCATCGACGAGGAACTGGACCGCCTGATCAAGCAGGGCCCGACCGCGGCCGAGCTGGAGCGCGCCAAGACCGGCGCCCGTGCCGGCTTCATCCGTGGCATCGAGCGCATCGGTGGCTTCGGCGGCAAGGCCGATGCGCTGGCCGAGTGCGCGGTGTTCACCGGCGACCCGGGTTGCTTCCGCACCTCGCTGGCCAACATCGAGAAGGCCAGTGCCGCCGATCTGAGCCGCCTGGGCGCACAGTGGCTGGACAAGGGCAGCCACACCCTGGTGATCGCACCGGGTGAGCGCGTGGCGCTGAAGGAAGAACCGAGCCAGACGCCGAAGCCGTTCACCGTGCCGGCGGTGGACCCGAAGTACAGCACCCTGCCGGAACAGGTGGACCGCAAGGCCGGCGTGCCGCAGACCCGCGAGTTCCCGCAGCTGAAGTTCCCGGCACTGCAGCGCGCCACGCTGAAGAACGGCACCCAGGTGATCCTGGCCGAACGCCACGAGATTCCGGTGGTGCAGTTCAGCTACCAGTTCCCGGGCGGCTTCAGCGCCGACCAGGGTCGCAAGCCCGGCACCGCCAACTTCACCATGAGCCTGATGACCGAAGGCGCCGGCAAGCTCGGTTCGCTGGCCTTCGCCGACGCCGCCGACGCACTGGGCGCCAGCCTGGATGCCTCGGCCGGCCTGGACTCGATGAGCGTGGACCTGTCGGCGCTGAAGGAAAACCTGGCACCGTCGCTGGCGCTGTACCGCGACCTGCTGCGCGAACCGCGTTTCGAGCAGGGCGAGATCGACCGGGTCAAGGCGACCTGGATCGCCGGCATCCAGCAGGAGAAGGTGAACCCGGGTGCGGTGGCCATGCGCGTGCTGCCGCCGCTGCTGTACGGCAAGGGCCACCCGTACGCCATCCCGTTCACCGGCAGCGGCGACGAGGCGGCGATCAACGGCCTCACCCGCGAAGATCTGGTTGATTTCCACCACGACTGGCTGCGCCCGCAGAATGGCACCCTGATCGTGGTCGGTGACACCACCCTGGCCGAGATCGTGCCGCTGCTGGACAAGCAGCTGGGTGACTGGAAGGCGACCGGCGAGGCGCCGCAGGTGAAGGCGGCCACCGATGTCGCGCTGCCGAAGGGCCCGCGCGTGTTCCTGATCGACCAGCCGGGTGCGGTGCAGGCCAACCTGTTCGCCGGCCAGGTGGTGGCGCCGTCCAGCGCCGCCAGTTCGACCCGCTTCGACATTGCCAACGGCGTGATCGGCGGCGACTTCACCTCGCGCCTGAACATGAACCTGCGCGAGGACAAGCACTGGTCGTACGGCGCGCGCAGCAGCGCGACCAGTTCGGTGGGCCAGCGCCCGTGGATGGCCAGTGCGCCGGTGCAGATCGACAAGACCGGCCCGGCACTGGCGGAAATGCGCAAGGAGATCGCCGCATTCGCCGACGGCAGCAAGCCGGCCACCGCTGCCGAAGTCAACCGCATCCGCAACATCCAGACCCTCAGCCTGCCCGGTGCCTACGAGACCGCCAGTGCCGTGGCCGCGACCATCGGTTCGATCGTGCAGTTCAAGCGCCCGGACGACTATGTGCTGCGTCGCAAGGCCGAGATCGAAGCGATGACCCCGGCGCAGGTGCAGCAGGCCGCTGCCGAGATCAAGCCGCAGGCCCTGACCTGGGTGGTGGTGGGCGATCTCAAGCAGACCGAAGCGGCCGTGCGCGCGCTGAACCTGGGCGAGGTGACGGTGATCGACGCCGAGGGCAACCCGGTCAAGAAATAAGGCACGACCCGGCCCGCCTGTGGCGGGCCGGCTCCCCCGGTAGTGCCGGCCGCTGGCCGGCAAACCCTTAAGGGGTCGGAGCCCCCTGCGGGGGATCCGGACCCCTCTGCCGACCTGGGGTCGGATCCCCCGCAGGGGGCCCTGCCCCCGGCCCGGCTACCCCCGATTCAGGCTGTTCAGGCAGAATCGCCCCATACCCTTCCAGGATCTGCCCATGCGCGTTCTGCTGCTTTCCTCTCTGCTGCTCACCGTCACTGCCTGTACCTGGGTGCCGATCGAACCGGCCGGCAAGGCGACCCGCGTGTTGCCGGCAGGTCCGGTTCCGGCCGGCTGCATCGCCAAGGGCGAGGTGGTGGTCACCGTGAAGAGCAAGGTCGGCTTCTACAACCGCAACCCGCTGCGCGTGCAGGAAGAGCTGGAAACCCTGGCCCGCAACGAGGCCCCGAGTGCCGGCGCCAACGCCGTACAGGCCGCTGCCGCGCCCGCCGATGGCAGCCAGCGGTTCGCCGCGTTCCAGTGCCCGCCGCGCTGAACGCTTCACCATACGGCCAAGCCTGAATTCGTAAAGATGCGGTGAAGGCCCCGGGGGTTATAGAATAGCGCCCCCTTTTGCCTGAGCCTTGGCGCTAACCTCGATGCTCTTCAAGAATGTCTCGATCGCCGGCCTGGCACACGTTGATGCGCCGCATACGCTGACGACCAAGGAAATCAACGAGCGGCTGCAGCCGACGTTGGATCGCCTCGGTATCCGCACCGACGTGCTCGGCGATATCGCCGGCATCCATGCCCGCCGCCTGTGGGACAACGGCGTGCTGGCGTCCGATGCCGCCACCATGGCCGGCCGCAAGGCGCTGGAAGACGCAGGCATCGATGCGACGCAGGTCGGCCTGCTGGTCAACACCTCGGTCAGCCGCGACTACCTGGAGCCGTCCACCGCCTCGATCGTGTCGGGCAACCTCGGCGTCAGCGACGAGTGCATGACCTTCGACGTCGCCAATGCCTGCCTGGCCTTCATCAACGGCATGGATATCGCGGCGCGCATGATCGAGCGTGGCGACATCGACTACGCGCTGGTGGTGGATGGCGAGACCGCCAACCTGGTGTACGAGAAGACCCTGGAGCGCATGACCGCCCCGGACGTCACCGCCGACGACTTCCGCAACGAGCTGGCCGCCCTGACCACCGGTTCGGGCGCCGCCGCGATGGTGATGGCGCGCTCGGAACTGGTGCCGGATGCACCCCGCTACAAGGGTGGCGTGACCCGTTCGGCCACCGAGTGGAACCAGCTGTGCCTGGGCAATCTGGACCGCATGGTCACCGATACCCGCCTGCTGCTGATCGAAGGCATCAAGCTGGCCCAGAAGACCTTCACCGCCGCCAAGATCGCCTTGGGCTGGGCCGTGGAAGAGCTGGACCAGTTCGTGATCCACCAGGTCAGCCAGCCGCACACCGCTGCGTTCATCAAGAACTTCGGCATCGACCCGAAGAAGGTCATGACCATCTTCGGCGAGCACGGCAACATCGGCCCGGCCTCGGTGCCGATCGTGCTGAGCAAGCTCAAGCAGCTGGGCAAGCTGAAGAAGGGCGATCGCATTGCACTTCTGGGCATTGGTTCCGGCCTGAACTGCTCGATGGCCGAAGTGGTCTGGTAAGCAGCCCCCTGCCCGACCTCCTGTAGAGCCGAGCCATGCTCGGCTCACGCGCGCAGCGCGGCTCTTCCGCAGCGGACCGGAGAGCAGCCGAGCATCGGTTCGGCTCCACATTGCGCCGCGACTCTCCCTAGGTGCTCCGCATGCGCGATCTTCCCGGTTACCCCGCCCACCCGCAGCGCTTCGAGGTTCGCCCCGGCCTGTCGATGAACTATCTCGACGAAGGCCCGCGCGATGGCGAAGTGGTGGTGATGGTGCATGGCAACCCGTCGTGGAGCTATTACTGGCGCACGCTGGTGGCCGGCCTGTCGGACACATACCGCTGCATCGTGCCGGACCACATCGGCATGGGCCTGTCGGACAAGCCCGATGACAGCCGCTACGAGTACACGCTGCAGTCGCGCGTTGACGACCTCGATGCGCTGCTGAAGCACCTGGGCATCACCGGCCCGGTGACCCTGGCGGTGCACGACTGGGGCGGCATGATCGGTTTCGGCTGGGCGCTGTCGCACCACGACCAGGTCAAGCGCCTGGTGGTGCTCAATACCGCCGCGTTCCCGATGCCGGCGGCGAAGACGATGCCGTGGCAGATCGCGCTGGGCCGCCACTGGAAGATCGGCGAGTGGATCATCCGCAGCTTCAATGCGTTCTCGTCCGGTGCCTCGTGGCTGGGCGTGGAGCGGAAGATGCCGGCCGACGTGCGCCGCGCCTACGTGTCGCCGTACAACAGCTGGGCCAACCGCATCAGCACCATCCGTTTCATGCAGGACATCCCGCTGTCGCCGGCCGACAAGGCCTGGTCGCTGCTGGAGCGGGCCGGCAAGGCGCTGCCGTCGTTCGCCGACCGACCGGCCTTCCTCGGCTGGGGCCTGCGCGACTTCGTGTTCGACCACCACTTCCTGAAGGGCTTCCAGGCCGCGTTGCCGCAGGCCCAGGTGCATGCCTTCGAGGACGCCGGGCACTACGTGCTGGAAGACAAGCACGAAGTGCTGGTGCCGGAGATCCGCGCTTTTCTGGACAAGAACCCGATCTGATCGGTGTGCCGACCAACGGTCGGCACCCACCCCTTCCTCTTCCGGTGGGTGCCGACCGTTGGTCGGCACACCCGAAGGGTTCATGAGGTTGCCGGCCAGCGGCCGGCACTACTACGCCGCGACCGGTGCCTGCGGCGGTGAGGACGGGCTGTTGCCGTTGTCGTCCGGGTGATCGTCGTCATTGTCGGCGTCATCGCGCCAGCGCCAGTCGGCCAGCGTCAGCGGGTCCAGGCCGTAGGCGATGCGTGCCTTGTCGCACTGCGGGCTGGCCTTGCCGTACTCCCACGATGCATCCACCTCACGGCACACGCTGGGCCGGTTGGGGTGGATGGTGCAGCGTGAGTACACGCCGATCTGCGCGTCCAGCGCCACGCAGCGCACCGGCTTGGAGTGGGTGCCGCGCATGCACAGGCGGTGCGGGTCCAGCACCTCGGTCAGCTGGTGCGGTACGCCGCCGGGGGTGACCTCGTCCGATTCCATCCAGTGGAAGGCCACGCGGTATTGGGTGCAGCAGGCGCCGCAGGTCATGCAGGGATGTTGCATGGGCAAGCCGCCTCGGGCGGCAGTCGGAATCAGGAACGAGGGTGCGGATTTTCCACGAAGTGGGCCGCCGCGCAAGAAATTCCGTAAGCGGCGACAATGAACGGATGAACCGACCCTGCAACATTGCCGCGCGCCTGCCTGAACTGGCGCGTGAACGCCCTGACCAGATCGCCATCCGCTGCCCGGGCCGCCGGGGCGCCGGCAACGGCATGGCCGCCTACGATGTCACCCTGGATTACCGCCAGTTGGACGCCCGCAGTGATGCCATGGCCGCCGGCCTGGCCGGCTATGGGATCGGCCGTGGAGTGCGCACGGTGGTGATGGTGCGGCCGTCGCCGGAGTTCTTCCTGCTGATGTTCGCGTTGTTCAAGCTGGGCGCGGTGCCGGTGCTGGTCGATCCGGGCATCGACAAGCGCGCGCTGAAACAGTGCCTGGACGAGGCGCAGCCGCAGGCCTTCATCGGCATTCCGTTGGCGCACGTGGCGCGGCTGGCGCTGCGCTGGGCGCCGTCGGCAACCCGCCTGGTCACCGTTGGCCGCCGCCTCGGCTGGGGCGGTACCAGCCTGGCCGCGCTGGAGCGCGCCGGCGCCAAGGGCGGGGCGATGCTGGCCGATACCGATGGCGAGGACATGGCGGCGATCCTGTTCACCAGCGGCTCCACCGGTGTGCCCAAGGGCGTGGTCTACCGCCACCGCCACTTCGTGGGCCAGATCCAGCTGCTGGGCAGCGCGTTCGGCATGGAAGCGGGCGGCGTGGACCTGCCGACCTTCCCGCCCTTTGCCTTGTTCGACCCGGCGCTGGGCCTGACCTCGGTGATCCCGGACATGGACCCGACCCGGCCGGCGCAGGCCGATCCGGCACGCCTGCACGATGCCATCCAGCGCTTCGGCGTGACCCAGCTGTTCGGCTCGCCGGCATTGATGCGGGTGCTGGCCCGGCATGGCCGGCCGTTGCCGACGGTGACCCGGGTGACCTCGGCCGGTGCGCCGGTGCCGCCGGACGTGGTCGCCACCATCCGCAGCCTGCTGCCCGCCGATGCGCAGTTCTGGACCCCGTACGGCGCCACCGAGTGCCTGCCGGTGGCGGTGGTCGAGGGGCGTGAGCTGGAGCGTACCCGCGCGGCCACCGAGGCCGGCGCCGGCACCTGCGTGGGCAGCGTGGTGGCCCCGAACGAAGTGCGCATCATCGCCATCGATGACGCGCCGCTGGCCGACTGGTCGCAGGCGCGCGTGCTGGCGGTTGGCGAAGTGGGAGAAATCACGGTGGCTGGCCCGACCGCCACCGACAGCTACTTCAACCGCCCGCAGGCCACGGCCGCAGCGAAGATCCGCGAGACGCTGGCCGATGGCAGCACCCGCATCGTCCATCGCATGGGTGACGTGGGCTACTTCGATGCGCAGGGCCGGCTGTGGTTCTGCGGGCGCAAGACCCATCGCGTGGAAACCGCACAAGGGCCGCTGTACACCGAACAGGTCGAGCCGGTGTTCAATACCGTGCCCGGCGTGGCACGCACGGCACTGGTCGGCGTTGGCCCGGCGGGTGCGCAGGTACCGGTGCTGTGCGTGGAACTGCAGCGTGGCCAGAGCGACAGCCCGGCGTTGCAGGAAGCGCTGCGTGCGCATGCCGCAGCGCGCACCCCTGAGGCCGGCCTGCAGCACTTCCTGATGCATCCCGCGTTCCCCGTCGATATCCGTCACAACGCCAAGATCGGCCGCGAGAAGCTCGCCGTCTGGGCCAGCGCCGAACTGGAGAAGCGCGCATGAAGATCCTGGTCACCGGTGGTGGTGGTTTCCTTGGCCAGGCGCTGTGCCGCGGGCTGGTCGAACGTGGCCACCAGGTGCTGGCGTTCAACCGCAGCCACTACCCGGAACTGCAGGCCATGGGCGTGGGCCAGATCCGCGGCGATCTGGCCGATGCGCAGGCAGTGCTGCACGCGGTGGCCGGCGTCGATGCGGTGTTCCACAACGGCGCCAAGGCCGGCGCCTGGGGCAGCTATGACAGCTACCACCAGGCCAACGTGGTCGGCACCGACAATGTCATTGCGGCATGCCGCGCGCACGGCATCAACCGGCTGGTCTACACCTCAACGCCCAGCGTGACCCACCGCGCCACGCATCCGGTGGAAGGCCTGGGGGCTGACGAGGTGCCGTACGGTGAGGACTTCCAGGCACCGTATGCGGCGACCAAGGCGATCGCCGAACAGCGCGTGCTGGCCGCCAACGATGTATCGCTGGCGACGGTGGCACTGCGCCCGCGCCTGATCTGGGGCCCGGGTGACCAGCAGCTGGTGCCACGCCTGGCCGAGCGTGCACGTCAGGGCCGCCTGCGCTTGGTCGGCGACGGCAACAACAAGGTCGATACCACCTACATCGACAACGCCGCGCTCGCGCATTTCCTCGCTTTCGAGGCATTGGCGCCGGGTGCCGCGTGTGCGGGCAAGGCCTACTTCATTTCCAACGGCGAACCGCTGCCCATGCGCGAACTGGTCAACCGGCTGCTGGCCGCTGTTGGCGCGCCGACGGTGGACAAGGCGATCAGTTTCAAGACCGCCTATCGCATCGGCGCGGTCTGCGAACGGCTGTGGCCGCTGCTGCGCCTGCGTGGCGAGCCGCCGCTGACCCGCTTCCTGGCCGAGCAGCTGTGCACGCCGCACTGGTACAGCATGGAGCCGGCCCGCCGGGATTTCGGCTATGTGCCGCAGGTCAGCATCGAAGAAGGGCTGCGCAGGCTGAAGGCTTCATCTGCTGCATAGATCGCCGTCACTGGTTGCACACCGCAGGATCGGGAGGATGGACCCACGCCATCCAAGGCTCGACCACCCGCGAGGAGCGCCATGCTGCATTACGCCATCATTTTCTTTGTCATCGCCATCATCGCCGCCGTTCTGGGCTTTTCCGGCATTGCCGGCGCCGCAACGAACATCGCCTGGATCCTGTTCGTGGTGTTCCTGATCCTTGCGGTGATCTCGATGTTCCGCAAGCGCGGCTAGCCGGTAGTGCCGGCCGCTGGCCGGCATCGCTTTCCGCAGAGTCGAGCCATGCTCGACTCTGCGGGCGATCACAACGCTACGCGGCGCTGTGCAATCCGCGATCGGCTTCGTGACGCTCCAGTGCCAGTTCGATCAGGCGCGTAATCAACGTCGTGTAATCGACTCCGCTGGCACCCCACAATTTCGGGTACATGCTGATGCGGGTGAAGCCCGGCAGCGTGTTGACCTCGTTGATGACGATCCCGCCGCCGGCAGTAAGGAATACGTCCACGCGCGCCATGCCGGCACACTCCAGCGCCTGGTAGGCCTGCAGTGCGATCTGCCGGATGCGCGCCTGGGTTGCGGCATCGATATCCGCAGGTACCACCACCTCGGCGCCAGTTTCGTTGATGTACTTGGTGTCGTAGGCGTAGAACTCGTCGTGCACCACCACCTCGCCGCACAGGCTGGCGTGCGGGTGCGCGTTGCCCAGTACCGCGCACTCGATCTCGCGGCCGACCACCGCCGATTCCACCAGCACCTTGTGGTCGTAGCGCAGCGCCAATGCCAGTGCCTCGGCGAAGCCCGCTGCGTCCTTGACCTTGCTCACGCCCACCGACGAACCCTGGTTGGCCGGCTTCACGAACAGCGGCAGGCCGAGCTGCGCGATCACCGCATCGACATCGACCGTTGCCGCCTGGTGGCGACGGATGCACAGCCACGGTGCCACCTGCAGGCCAGCGTCGCGCAGCAGGCGCTTGGTCACGTCCTTGTCCATCGCCACTGCCGAACCCAGTACCGGCGAGCCGACGAAGGGCAGGTTGGCCATGCGCAGCAGGCCCTGCAGCGCACCGTCTTCGCCCAGCGGCCCATGCACGATCGGCAGCACCACATCGATCTGGCCCAGCGCGCTGGCCGGATCGGACGGCTGCAGCTGTGCCTGTTCCGCACCCGGGCGCACCGCCAGCGACTGGCCCGAGCGATGCAGCGCGATGCGCGACGGATCATCGGCGTTGATCAGGAAGGTGTCCGGCTGGTTCAGATGCCACTGGCCCTGCTTGTCGATGCCGACCAGCACCGGCTCGAAGCGCTCGCGATCAAGCGCATCGAGGATGTTCTTCGCCGACTGCAGTGAAACCTCGTGCTCGGAGGATTTGCCCCCGAAGATGATGCCGACCCGGGTCCGTGCCATGGGAATGCGATGTCCTGTGCGTTGCGTGGCCGTACAGCATGAACCTTCCATAGCCACCCAGGTGAGGCACAGATGAATCACCGGGCTGCCGGCTCGGGTAGCGGCCAACCATGGTTGGCCCCCTGACATCCAGCGCCGACCAAGGTCGGCATCTACCAACGCGAGATCCCATCAGCATTGGGGTCAGAGCCCGTTGCGGAGCAACGGGATCCGACCCCGGATAGTCCGACAGATCGCAGCAAACTGTCGAAGGCGGGGTGGGTCCGGTTGCGGGGGCGTGAGCCGCATGGATGCGGCGACCGAGCTTACATGGACGTACTTGCAGCGTCCCCCGCAATCGGACCCACCCCGCCATCCCACGGATAGCCAGCTTTTGATGTTGATCTTGCCGGCCAGAGGCCGGTGCCTCTGCGGGTGCCGGGCGGCAGCCCGGCGCAAGCCCCCCACCCACGCAGGTAGAATGCGCACATGGCTCTTTCCCTGCTCAAGTCCCTCAAGCCGGTCGCTGGCCGCGCCCTGCAGATCGCCCTGAACCGCGCGCTGGCGCTGGATCCGGATACCCGCCATGCACTGGCCAGCCTCGATGGCCGGCACATCGACCTGACCCTGGAAGCGCCGTCGCTGGCGATGCGCATCAGCGTCGACGGCGACCAGCTGCGGGTCGGCCCGGTGGATGCGCAGGAAGCCGACCTGGCCGTGCGCAGCAGCCTGGCCGGTGTGCTGGCGCAGCTGCCGCTGCTGGCCAACGCACGGCGCGGCGAGTCCAACAACAAGGGCCGTGTACGCGTGGCCGGTGACGCCGAACTGGCGCGCCGCCTGCAGCAGCTGGCCAAGGGCTTCGACCCGGACTGGCAGCAGCCGTTCGTCAGCGTGTTCGGCGAGGTACTGGGCGTGCAGGTGGCCAACACCCTGCGCAGCGCCCTGCAGCACGCGCGCCAGGGTGCGATCGATCTGGCCCACAGCGCTGCCGAGTTCATCACCGAGGAATCGCGCGACGTGGTACCGCGCGCCGAACTGGATGCCTTCCACGATGATGTGGACGTACTGCGTGATGACGTCGAGCGCCTTGGCGCGCGCGTCCAGCGCCTGCGGGGTGCCGCATGAAGGCCGTGCTGCGGGCAAGCCGCATCGGCCGGGTGATCCTGCGCTACCGCCTGGACGACCTGCTGCACGGCACGCCGGCTGAGCGCTGGCTGCGCCTGGCCAAACCGTTCGTGCCGCGTGCTTCGGCCGACATCGCTGTACAGTCGCGCGGTGCGCGCCTGCGCCTGGCGCTGCAGGATCTCGGCCCGATCTTCGTCAAGTTCGGCCAGATCCTGTCCACCCGCCGCGACCTGGTGCCGCCGGACGTGGCCAACGAACTGACCCTGCTGCAGGACCGGGTCAAGCCGTTCGACGGCGATACCGCGCGCCGCATCGTCGAGGAAGCACTCGGCCTGCCGGTCAGCGAGGCATTCGCCAGCTTCGATACCGAACCGCTGGCCTCGGCCTCGATCGCACAGGTGCATGCGGCCACGCTGGCCGATGGCCGCCAGGTGGTGGTCAAGGTGCTGCGCCCGGGCATCGAGAAGCAGATCGACGCCGACATCGCCCTGCTCAACTCGCTGGCCGCCCTGGTCGAGCGTACCCATCCGCGTGCCGACAAGATCCGTCCGCGCGAAGTGGTGGCCGAAGTCGAGAACACCCTGGCCGCTGAGCTGGACCTGCAGCGCGAAGGCGCCAATGCCAGCGTGCTGCGCCGCTTCTGGGAAAACAGCGACGACCTGTACGTGCCGGAAGTGATCTGGAGCCACACCGCCGAGCGCGCGCTGACCCTGGAGCGCGTGTGGGGCATTCCGTCCGATGACATCGCTGCACTGGACAAGGCCGGCATCGACCGCAAGGCGCTGGCCGCCAAGGGCGTGCGGGTGTTCTACACCCAGGTGTTCCGCGACAACTTCTTCCATGCCGATGCGCACGCCGGCAACATCTGGGTCGATACCGATCCGTCGCGTCGCGCCAACCCGCGCTTCATCGCGCTGGACTTCGGCATCATGGGCCAGCTGTCGCAGGAAGATCAGTACTACCTGGCCGAGAACTTCATGGCCATCTTCAACCGCGATTATCGCCGCATCGCCGAACTGCACGTGCAGGCGCGCTGGATGCCGGACAACGTGCGCATCGATGATCTGGAAGCGGCCGTGCGTTCGGTGTGCGAGCCGTACTTCACCCGCCCGCTGTCGCAGATCTCGCTGGCCGAAGTGCTGATGAAGCTGTTCCGCGTGGCGCAGCGCTACCAGCTGACCCTGCAGCCGCAGCTGATCCTGCTGCAGAAGACCCTGCTGA
This sequence comes from Stenotrophomonas maltophilia D457, assembly GCF_000284595.1. GTDB lineage: Bacteria > Pseudomonadota > Gammaproteobacteria > Xanthomonadales > Xanthomonadaceae > Stenotrophomonas > Stenotrophomonas muris. The sequence continues at coordinate 229,126 of NC_017671.1, forward strand.
ACATCGAAGGTGTCGGGCGCCAGCTGGATCCGCAGATCGACATCTGGGCGGTGGCCAAGCCGGTGCTGGCGAAGATCCTGCGCGAGCGCTACAGCCCGCGTCGGGTCGTGCGCGAGATCGGCAAGCGCTTGCCGGAAATCATGACCCACGCGCCGGACATGCCGCGCCTGGTGCACGCCTGGCTGACCCAGCAGGTGGAGGGCCGCCATGAGCTGGCGATGCGCTCGCGCGATCTGGTCGCGCTCGATGCCAGCGTGCAGCGCCTGCAGAAACGCGCGGTCGGTGCGATCACCGGCGTCGGTCTGCTGGCCATCGCCGCACTGGTGTACGTGCTGCAGCCGCCAGGCTGGTACTGGGGCGACCTGCCGATGTGGAGCTGGGTGTCCGGTGCCGTCGGCGCGCTGGCGCTGGCGCGCGCGTGGTGGCGCTGAAGCCTGTTGATCGAGGGTCGGCGGCGTCACGCGCCGCCGACCAGCCACGGCTCTACCAGTGGTAGCCCAGGCCCAGGTGCGACTGCACGCTCTGGAAGCGGTCCAGGCGCGTCCTGTGCCAGGTCTTGCCAATGCCCATGTCCAGCACCAGATGCTCCCCCAGCGGCTGGCTGCGGCGCAGGAAGGCACGACGTGCATCGTGTTCGCGCAGCAGCAGCGGATCGGAATCGGCGGTGTAGCCGGACGTACCGCTGCCCAGCCACAGCTGGGTCGAACCACCGCCCTGCGCATCCTTCAGGCGCAGTGACAGCGTGGTGCCATGGCCGTCGGGCCCATTGGACTGGCGATGCCGCTCGTGGCGCAGTGAGGTGGTCACGCGCGGGAAGTAGTGCGAGGCACCTACCGACCAGCCACTCACGTATGCGCCGGCATGGTACTGGGCGTACTTGCCGCCCACGCTCAGCACGGTCTGCGGTGCCACCTTCCACTGGAAGTCCTGGTTGAGCTGGCGGTTGACGAATACCGGGTCATCGTTGGAGGCGGTGAAGGCGGTGCGGGTCGAAAAGCGTTGACTCCAGCGCTGGTGCAGGGAGCCCTGCACCCGATTGCCGCTGAAGCGCTTGCTGCCGTAGTCGCGTTCACCATGGGCCAGGCCCAGATGCCAGCGGCTGTCACCGCTGCGACCGGCCACATCCACGGTCTGTACGTCGCGCTTGCCAAAGCCATCGGTGTAGTCGGCATGATCCAGCTGCACCGAGACCCGGTCGATGCCGGCATGGGCGCTGGACACAGCCAGCAGCAGGACGCACGGCAGTGCGCCACGGATGATCAATCGCATGGGGTTACTCCAGGGGTTGGGAATGCAGCGACTGCAGCAGCCGGTAGCGACCGGGCGGCAGGTTTCGTTCCACGGTGATGCGCGGGCCGAACTGGCTGCCCGGGGCGACGATGCGACCGGGCAGGATGATCACGCCGACGCCCAGCGCGGCACCTTCGCCGATCCAGGCGCCGAGCTTGTCGCGCTGGCTGTCGATGACGGTGTCGCCGATGTGGACGGTGACCGTTGCGCCATCCAGGCGATGGTTGCTGGTACGCACCAGCGCGCCCAGGTAGGCACGGGCGTCGACGCGGCTGTCGGCGATGAAGCACTGCGGGCCGATGCAGGCGCCGTCGCCGATCAGTGCGTTCTTCAGTTCACTGGCAAAGCCGATGCGCACACCGTCACCGATGTGCAGCGGACCGCGCAGCAGTGCGTTGTTGCCGATCAGGCAGTCGCGGCCGATCGATACCGGCCCGTGCAGCTGGGCGCCGTCGCAGATGCGGCTGCCAGCGCCGATCCGTACCTCGCCCCGCACGATCGCACGCGGCGAAACCTGGGCGCTGGAATCGACGTGGGGTGGCAGCGTCGATAGCGCGTCGGCCATGGCGGCGAGGTCATTCCACCACATGCGGATACCTGGTCGGCTTGTCGCGTGCCGGCTCGCGGCCGGTAAACAGCCCGGCCACGCCATGCATCAGCCAGATCGCATAGGCGAGCAGCACATACAGCATCGAGAACGCGGCGGCAGGGACCAGCGACGCGCGGCGGTGGTGGATCGCACTGATCACCGCCAGCAACATGACGATGCCGATCCAGAACAACGGCATCACCGACAGGGCGAGGCCACCCGGCCCATGCAGCTGGGCCGCACCGAACCAGACCTGCAGCGTCAGCACGATGCCGGCAAGGGCAAGCAGCATCATCGGCAGGATGCTGAACACGCCGAAGCGGGTCAGCAGCAGGCCGCGATGCAGGCGCATGCATACCGCATAGCCGACGATCCAGCGTCGCCAGCGCCGCCATTCCTCCACCAGCGTGTTGCATTCCTGCGGGTAGACCACGCAGCGCACGCTCTGGCGGACACGGTAGCCCTGCGCGACCAGCGACCAGGACATGTCCAGGTCTTCGACGCGGGTGCGGTCGGAGAAGCCGACCTTGCGCAGCACCGAGGTGCGGAACAGGCCACACGAGCCGGAGACGATGAACGGTGCGCCGCCCAGCCACTGCTGGAAGCTGCGCTTGATGACGATCATCGGCAGCTTCAGGCTGGCGCGCACATGCGGCAGGAAGCCGGCACCCTGCAGGCTGGACGAGGGTACGCCACCGACCGCATCGGCACCGCGCTCGATCTCGTCCAGCAGGTGGCCCAGGCCATGGCCGCGCGGATCGATGTGGGTGTCGGCGTCGGTCAGGAACACCTGCTCGGCGGTGGCGTGCCGCAGGCCATGCATCAGCGCGCCGCCCTTGCCGGTGTTGGCCTGGTGCACGGCCACGAGGCGCCCGGGCCAGCGCGCCTGCAGCGCATCAAGTACCTGGGCGGTGTTGTCGGTCGAACCGTCGTTCACGCAGATCACCCGTGCCACGTAGGGGTTCTGCAGCAGGCCGGTCAACGAGCGCTCCAGGCACGGCGCTTCGTTGTAGGCCGGCACGATCGCATCGATGCTGTACAGGCGCGTGCTGGGGCGACGCGAGGCCTGCACGCACACACGCACCAGGATGAAGGCACACATGGCCAGGAACAGCAGCGTTTTCATCACAGCACCAGCCGGTAGGGCACGAAGCCCTCACTGGGGCCGATGCCGATCTGCTGGCCGCGGAACTGCGCGTGGCAGCGCAGGTGGTCCTCCTGCATGTAGTGGCGATCGCCCTGGCTGGCATGCTCGCGCAATGCGTGGATCTTCAGGTCCAGTTGTGCGCTGATGTCCTCGAACACCTGCGGTGCGAACTGCGGCAGGGTGCTGGGGCTCTCGTAGCAGAGGATCTGCGGGATGCTGCGGCAGGCGATGATTGACGCTTCATGGACGGTGCGATGGTCCTGATGGTGGTCTTCGCCGCACATCGTGTAGACGCGATGCGGTGCGATCTGCGCGCAGGCCTGCTCGATCACCGCGACGATGTCGTTGCGGCAGGCAGGAAAGCGCGTATCCGGGAAATCCTGCTGGATCACCTCGGTCACACCCAGGCGGCGCAACGCGCGGTGGGATTCGTCGCTGCGGTCGATGCCGGCATGGCAGCCACGGCCACCACGGCTGAGCACCAGCGCATGGATGCGTGCACCGTCGCGGGCCAGCTTGGCCAGGCTGCCGCCGCAACCGAGTTCGATGTCGTCGGGGTGGGCGCCGATTGCCAGAATGTCGAGAACCATGGCCGTGTCCTTGCGGAAACCAATGAGGGCCGCGGGCCGGTGGACCATCCCGCGTGAAGAAGGCGGGAACTATCGCAACCCCATCGGAGTACAGGCTTAAGACAAGTACGAAATGTGGCCGGACAGGCCACAATGTTCACCCTTGCTGTGGCAAATGAAAGAAGCAATGACGATGCAGCTTTCGGAATTGAAGAACGAACTGGCACGCTTCGGTGCTGAAAACGACGCGCATGAAACCGAGCGCGCCCGGCGCATGCTCAACATCACGCCGGACACCGGTGAATTCCTGTCGGTGCTGGTGCGTTTCGGCAATGCGCGCCGGGTGCTGGAGATCGGCACCTCCAACGGTTATTCCACGCTGTGGATTGCCGAAGCCGCAGCCGCCATCGACGGCCACGTGACCACACTGGAATACGCCGCGGACAAGGTGGCGATGGCGCGTGACACCTTCGCGCGCAGTGGCCTTGCCGATCGCATCACGCTGGTCCACGGCGATGCCGGGCAGTGGCTGGCACAGGCCGCCGATGCCAGCATTGACCTGCTGTTCCTCGATTCGGACCGCGAACAGTACGCCGGCTGGTGGCCGCAGCTGCGCCGTGTGCTGCGGCGGGGCGGCCTGCTGGTGGTGGACAACGCCACCTCGCACGCCGCGCAGATGGAACCGTTGCGCGCGTTGCTGGATGCCGATCCGGACTTCGGCACCAGCCTGGTGCCGGTGGGCAACGGCGAGCTTCTGGCCGTGCGCAACGCTTGACCGCCGCGCCACCAACCCGGGGTCAGATCCCTTTCCGCAGGAAAAGGGATCTGACCCCGATCAGGGCGCCCGTATAATCCTGCGGTGAGCACCGAACCTGACACCCTCGCCGCGGTCGAGACCGAAACCGCGCCCCTGCAGCTGCTGCACCTGGACGAGCGCCTGGCCGTGGTCAACAAGCCCGCCGGGCTGATGGTCCACGACAGCAAGCTGGCCCGTGGCGAAGATGATTTCCTGGCCGACCGCCTGCGCGAGCAGCTGGGCCGCCCGATCTTCCTCGTGCACCGCCTGGACCGGGCCACCAGCGGCTGCCTGCTGCTGGCCTTCGACCGCGAGACCGCCAGTGCGCTGGGCAAGGCGTTGATGGGGGGTGAAGTGGCCAAGGACTACCTGACGGTCTGCCGGGGCTGGCCGGCCGAGCTGTCCTGGCGGGTGGACCATGACCTGGACGGCGGGCCGGGCAAGCCGGTGAAGAAGCCGGCGGTCACCGACTTCCAGCGCCTGGCCACCGGCGAGCTGTCGGTGCCGGTGGGTGAGTTCAGCAGTTCGCGCTACGCGCTGCTGCGCTGCCAGCCGCAGACCGGGCGCTTCCGGCAGATCCGCCGGCACCTCAAGCACCTGTCGCACCACATGATCGGCGACACCAGCCACGGCGATGGCCGCCACAACCGCATCTTCCGCATGCAGGGCGTGCACCGCATGCTGCTGCACGCCGAGCGCCTGCGCTTCCCGCACCCGGACGGTGGCAGCGTGGATGTCAGTGCGCCGCTGGATCGCGAGTTCCAGAAGGCGCTGGACCTGTTCGGCTGGCAGGTGGACGACGCCTGATGCTGCTGCGGTAAGCCGAGCGTGGGCTCGGCTCTACAGCCAGCGGCCGGGCGTGGCCCGGCGCACCCCGTTATTTCTTTTCCGGCTCGTTGACGATCGCTTCCAGGTCCTTCTGCAGATCCGCGAACAGCGGCTGCATGCGCGCCTGGATCGCCACCATCACGTTCTGCATCAGCGCCGGGGTCTTGTCCAGCAGGCTCTGGCCGGCCGCGCTCTCGTAGAACTCGGCCATTGCCAGCACGTCTTCCTTGCTGAAGGTCTTCTTGTACAGGTCCACGTACATGGGCCGCAGCTGTTGCCACGACATCGCCTGGCGCAGGGTCTGGCTGGTCCGGGCCTGGATCCGCTTCAGCTGTTCCTGCTGCTGGGCGGTGAGCTGGCGCTGCGCGGCCACCTGCTGGAACTGCTGCTGCTGCATGGCTTCGATCTGAGGCACCATGGTGTCGATCATGCTCTGCGCGCGCGAGGCCGACAGCAGGCGGTTGATGTCGCCGTCGGTCGGCGGGGCGGCCAGGGCCGGAACGCTGGCCACGGCCAGCGCCAGCAGCAGGGCGGCGCGGCGCAGCAGGGACGGCAGGGCGGGTGTGGAGCGGGTCATGCGGGGCTTCCTGCGGTACATGGGACCGCCAGCATACCCGCAGCCCAGGCGAAGGCGGCGTGTTCGGTGCCTGATCGGCGGCATACGGCGCGCGATGGCGTACTTCACCACGTGCCTGCCGCTACAATGCGCGGATGGGCAGTGGACCGGTCACCATCAGCGCGCAGCTTGAAATCCCCGACGGCGAGATCGTCGAGCGGTTCGTGCGCGCCAGTGGCGCCGGCGGCCAGAACGTCAACAAGGTGTCCACCGCGGTGGAACTGCGTTTCGACGTGGCCAACTCGCCCTCGTTGCCCGAACCGTTGCGCGCGCGCCTGCTGGCGCGGCGTGACCGGCGCATGACCGGCGAAGGCGTGCTGGTCATCGACGCGCAACGATTCCGCACCCAGGATCGCAATCGCGAGGATGCGCGCGAGCGGCTGGCGGCCTTCATCCAGGCCGGGCTGAGCGTGCCCAAACCGCGCAAGGCCACCAAGCCGACCCTCGGGTCGAAACTGCGTCGTCTGGACGCCAAACGCGGGCGCGCGCAGATCAAGCGCGGGCGCTCATCACGTGACTGGGAGTGATTGCTTGAACAACCCGACTTCGTTGCTGCCGGCCGTGCCGCCGCAGATGCCACAGGTCAAACCCAACGCCTTCCTGCGCTGGCTGGCGCGCTGCACCCTTCGCATGGGCGGCTGGAAGGTGACCGGCACCCTGCCGGACATCCCCAGGCTGGTCTTCATCATCGCCCCGCATTCGTCCAACTGGGACGGGCTGTGGGGCATGGCGGCCAAGATCGCGCTGGGCATGAAGGTGAAGGTGCTGGGCAAGGCCTCGCTGTTCTGGTGGCCGCTGGGCCCGCTGCTGCACAAGCTGGGCGTGATCCCGCTCGATCGCAGCTCGCCGCAGGGCACCGTCGGCCAGGCCGTGGACCTGCTGCGCAACAACGAGAAGATGTGGTTCGCCATCACGCCCGAGGGCACCCGCAAGGCCGTGAAGGACTGGAAGGCCGGCTTCCTGAAGATTGCCCGGATGGCTGACGTACCGATCCTGACCGCGTATTTCCACTATCCGGAAAAGACCATCGGCATCGGTCCGCTGTTCACCCCGAGCGGCGACGATGTGGCCGACATGGCTGCCATCCGCGAGTTCTACCGGCCCTGGATCGGCAAGACCCGCGGCACGGTCTGAGCCGGTTGCAGGCCGCCGCATAGACGCCACGTCCGGCACATGCCGGGCGAGCGCGACAGGAGTAGGGTGGAGGGCTGGTATCCATACCGTCTGCCCAAGGAGCGTTTTACATGTCGCGTACCGTAGTCCTGGCCGCCGCCATCAGCCTGGCGCTGGCGGCCTGTTCCGGCAAGGAGTCCACCCCCGTGTCCGATGCCCAGAAGACCCCGGCCCAGCAGCCGGCCGAAGCCTCCACCAATCCGCTGCTGAGTGCCAGCACGCTGCCGTTCCAGGCCCCGCCGTTCGACAAGATCAAGGACAGCGACTACCTGCCGGCCTTCGAAGAGGGCATGCGCCAGCACCTGGCCGACGTGCGCAGGATCGCCGACAGCAGCGAGCCGGCCACCTTCGACAACACCATCGTGGCGATGGAGCGCAGCGGCGAGACCCTGACCCGCGTGTCGCGCATCTTCTTCGGCCTGGTCCAGGCCGATACCAACGATGCGCGCCAGAAGATCCAGGAAGAAGTGGCGCCGAAGCTGGCCGCGCACCAGGACGAGATCAACCTCGACCCGAAGCTGTTCGCACGCGTGAAGTCGCTGTACGACCAGCGTGACACGCTGGAGCTGGACCCGGTGCAGAAGCGCCTGGTCGAGCACTACTACGATGGCCTGGTGCGCGCCGGTGCGCAGCTGTCCGACGCTGACAAGGCGACCCTGCGCAAGCTCAACGTGGAAGAGACCACCCTCTCCACCCAGTTCCATACCCGCCTGGTGGCCGCCACCGCCGCTGCGGCCGTTGTCGTTGACGACAAGGCCAAGCTGGTCGGCCTGGACGAGGGCGCTATCAACAACGCTGCCGCCGCCGCCAAGGACCGCAAGCTGGATGGCAAGTTCCTGCTGCCGCTGCAGAACACCACCCAGCAGCCGGTGCTCGGCTCGCTGAGCGACCGCGACCAGCGCGCCGCAGTGCTGAAGGCCTCGGAAACCCGCGCCGAGCGCGGCGATGCCAACGACACCCGGCAGACCGTGCAGCGCCTGGCCCAGCTGCGTGCGCAGAAGGCCAAGCTGCTCGGCTTTGACACCTTCGCCGACTACCAGCTGGGCGACCAGATGGCCAAGACCCCGGCCGCCGCGCTCAAGCTGCTGACCGACACCGTGCCGGCCGCCACTGCCAAGGCGCGTGCCGAAGCCGGCGAGATCCAGAAGGTGATCGACGCGCAGAAGGGCGGATTCCAGGTGGCCGCTTCGGACTGGGACTTCTACGCCGAGCAGGTGCGCAAGGCCAAGTACGATCTGGACGAGTCGCAGATCAAGCCGTACTTCGAACTGGACAACGTGCTGCAGAACGGCGTCTTCTACGCCGCCACCCAGCTGTACGGCATCACCTTCAAGCCGCGCACCGACATTCCGACCTACAACCCGGACATGAAGGTGTACGAAGTGTTCGACAAGGACGGCACCTCGCTGGCGCTGTTCTACACCGACTACTTCAAGCGTGACAGCAAGTCCGGTGGCGCCTGGATGGACGTGTTCGTCGAACAGGACGGCCTGACCGGTGCCAAGCCGGTGGTCTACAACGTCTGCAACTTCACCAAGCCGGCCGCCGGCCAGCCTGCGCTGATCAGCTTCGACGACGTCACCACCATGTTCCATGAGTTCGGCCATGCGCTGCACGGCATGTTCTCGAACGTGAAGTACCCGTCGATCGCCGGCACCGCGACCTCGCGCGACTTCGTCGAGTTCCCGTCGCAGTTCAACGAGCACTGGGCGCTGGACCCGAAGGTGTTCGCCAACTACGCCAAGCACTACAAGACCGGCGAGGCGATGCCGCAGGAGCTGGTCGACAAGATCCTCAAGGCACGCAGCTTCAACCAGGGCTACGCGACGACCGAGTACCTGTCGGCCGCGCTGCTGGACCTGGCCTGGCACACGCAGAAGGCCGACGCGCCGCTGCAGGATGTCGGCGCCTTTGAAGCCAGCGCGCTGAAGAAGTTCAAGGTCGACCTGCCGCAGGTGCCGCCGCGTTACCGCACCACCTACTTCGACCACATCTGGGGTGGTGGCTACTCGGCCGGTTACTACGCCTACTTCTGGGCCGAAGTGCTCGACCACGATGCCTACCAGTGGTTCACCGAGCACGGTGGCCTGACGGCGGCCAATGGCCAGGAGTTCCGCGACAAGATCCTCTCGCGCGGCAACAGCGTGGAACTGTCGACCCTGTACCGCGATTTCCGCGGCAAGGACCCGTCGGTGGAACCGCTGCTGAAGTTCCGCGGGTTGAAGTAAGAAAGCGAAAACGGCGGGGGCAACCCCGCCGTTTTTCTTTCTGTAGCGTCGAGCCATGCTCGACGTTCTTCTGTAGAGCCGAGCCCACGCTCGGCTGATGGTTCCTGGAAAGGCAGCCGAGCATGGGCTCGGCTCTACAAACAGCGTTACGTTCCCACGTGCACCCGGTTGGCCTGCTCGGCCAGGCCCAGGTGATCCAGCGCGATATCCAGCGCCAGCACGTAACTCTGCGCGCCGTAGCCGGCGGCGATGCCCAGGCGCTGGCCGACACCAGCCGGCAGGCACGGCTCGGCTACCGCGCCGTCGTCATGCACTTCCACATAGGCGTTGTGCAGGTACGGCAGCAGGCGCTGCAGGCGCAGGCTGTTGGCACACGCGCCCGGGTCGAGCAGGGTCACCTCGCCGCGGCTGTGGTCGGCCACGCGCAGGGCGTCCAGCAGTTCCTGTTCCGAACCACAGGCACGGATCGCCACGCTGGTGCCGGCGTCGATCGCACGATGCACCAGTGACTTCAGGACCGGTGCCGGCAGCGGCATCGCGGTGCGGATCAGGGCGCCGGCCGCTTCCGGGCCACGGATGATGAAGATCGACATGGCTCAGCCCTCCTGTGCCAGGCGGCGGCCGACAATGGCCAGCGACAACGGGTAGCCGGCCTGCTGGCTGCGCTGGTCGACCACCACGGCGGCGGGACCGTGCTGCAGGCGCAGGCGTGCCTCCAGACCGGGTTCGCTGGGGGCCTGCAGTTCGATGTACTGCGCCGGCAGCCGTTCCAGCGCCGCCTGCAGCGCGCCACCTTCGGCCTGCCATTGCGCCTCGTCAGCGGTACCGACATCCAGCAGTACCCAGTCGGCCGAGCGCGCCTGCGGCTGGCACAGGCACTGGCGTACCTCGGACAGGCTGGCGCAGTCGCTGCACAGCACGCGATGGCCGGCCAGCTGCGTCGGCAGTTGGGGACGCGGTGCCGACGAAGAGGCGTGGCGGATCACCAGGAGGGTCATACAACACCTTGCGGAATGCGCCCTGCGGCGCGGTGGGCACACGATGCGCGTGCCGCCCGTAAAGGTGCGATGCCCGCCGCCGGTCCCGCGCGTAAAACCTGCGTAACCCTTCCTGTAGAGCCGAGCCTGCGCTCGGCCGCTCTGCGCCCCAGTCGGGCAACCTCGACGCTGCAAGGAACAAGCCGAGCGTGGGCTCGGCTCTACCGGATCGCGTCGCGGGAACCTCTCCCGCCTGGATGTGGTCTGATGCAGCTACCACCCACCCGGAGCCTGTCATGGATGCTGCTGCCCGTCCTCCCTTGTCCGAACGCGCGCTGGTCTGGCTGAAGAAGGAAGCATTGCCGCTGCTGGTGATGCTCGGCCTGCTCGCCGCCGCCCGCGATACCCTCGCCAACCACTACGTGGTGCCGAGTGGCTCGATGCAGCCGACCCTGCAGCCGGGCGACCGGGTGGTGGTGGACATGCGCGCCTACGGCCTGCGCCTGCCGTTCACCGGCAAGGAACTGATGGCCACCGGCGTCCCGCAGCGCGGTGAAGTGGCGGTGTTCGATTCACCGGCCGACGGCACCCGCCTGATCAAGCGCGTGGCGGCGGTGGCCGGTGACCACGTGCAGATGCGCGAGGGCCATCTGAGCATCAACGGCCAGCCGCTGCAGATCGCCGATCTGCAGGACGTGGAAGCCTTCGGCGAGCGCCGTGCCCGCCTCGACCTGGACATGGGCGGCGGTCCGGACATCGCCGATCTGGTGGTGCCGGCCGGCAAGGTGCTGGTGCTGGGTGACCACCGCGGCAACAGCTTCGACGGCCGCTTCTTCGGCTTCGTCGACGCCGACAAGGTCTACGGCCGTGCGGTGGCGGTGTACTACCGCCGCGGCGACGGTTTCGAGTGGCAGCGCCTGTAAGCTGAATTGATACTTCTTGGGTATCAATCCTGACTTATCAGGTTATGGATCGACTGGATCGACAGGCCTAGTCTGAGGCCCGTTCCCTCCCATGCCCGGCCGCCCCACCGGCCCTTCGATCCCATGACTGGCGAAACCGCGGCGGCCGTCGAGCGCCGCCCCCCCACTGTCGATCCCATCGCCGAGACCCGCATCCAGCAGGGCACGCCGGCCTTCCGCCGCACCGCGCTGGCACTGTTCCTGGCCGGCTTCTCCACCTTCGGCCTGCTGTACACCGTGCAGCCGCTGCTGCCCGAGTTCAGCCGCCACTTCGGCGTGTCCGCCGCAGGCAGCGCGATGTCGTTGTCGCTGACCACCGGCACGCTGGCGGTGGCGATGCTGTTGGCCGGCCTGCTGTCCGATGCGGTCGGCCGCCGCCCGTTGATGATTGCCGCGCTGCTGGCCTCGGCCATGCTGTCGCTGAGCACGGCGCTGGTGGACGACTGGACCACGCTGCTGGTGCTGCGCACCCTGCTTGGCCTGGCGCTGAGCGGCGTGCCGGCAGTGGCGATGACCTACCTGGTCGAGGAGATGGACAGCCGCGCGCTGGGCCTGGCGATGGGCCTGTACATCGGCGGCAACGCCATCGGTGGCATGAGCGGGCGCCTGCTGGCCGGCATCATCGCCGATCACTGGGGCTGGCGCTGGGGCATCGGCGTGGTCTCGATCATCGCCGTGGCCAGCACCGTGCTGCTGTGGCTGCAGCTGCCGCCGTCGCGCCATTTCAGCGCGCGACGCGATGGCCTGCGCGAGTTGCCGTCGCGCTGGCGCACGCTGTTCGCCGACCGGGGCCTGCCGTGGCTGTTCGCCACCTCGTTCGTGCTGATGGGCGTGTTCGTCACCCTCTACAACTACCTGGGTTATCACTTGCTGGCGCCGCCGTACCACCTCAGCCAGACCGTGGTCGGGCTGATCTTCAGCGTCTACCTGGTGGGCACCTTCAGTTCGGCGTGGATGGGCCAGCAGGCTACGCGGTACGGGCGCGGCCGCATCCTGTCGATCTCGTTCGCGCTGATCGGCGCCGGCATCGCGCTGCTGGCGATGCCGTGGCTGAGCACGATGGCACTGGGCATCGCGCTGGTGACCTTCGGCTTCTTCGGTGGTCACTCGGTGGCCAGCAGCTGGGTCGGCAGCCGTGCCGGTACGATGCGCGCGGAAGCATCGGCGCTGTACCTGTTCGCCTACTACCTGGGCTCCAGCGTGCTGGGCGGGGTGGGTGGCCTGGCCTACGCGGCCTGGGACTGGCTGGGCGTGTGCGCGTTCGCTGCCGTGCTGACCCTGATCGGGGGCGGCATCGTCTGGGCGCTGCAGCAGCGCGCGCCGCAGCCGGTCACGGCCTGACGCCAGCCTCGCGTTCCGCACGGGCGCGGCGTTGCTCTGGTAGATGCCGACCTTGGTCGGCGCTCTGGCACGGCAGCCAACCAAGGTTGGCGTCTACCAAACCTAAGTGGGTGGCACTTCACCCTTCGGCGAACGCCCCGCGCAGCAGCCCGGCGAAGTTGCGGATCAGCGGCGTGACGCCCTCGCGATGCCACGCCAGCTGCACCTCCGAATGCGCACCGGCGTCGGCCAGCGCCACGAAGCGCGCGCCTTCCACGCGGATGTGATCGCAGGACGAGGGCAGGATCGCCGCACCCAGGCCTGCAGCCGCAAGACTGATCAATGTCGATGCCTCACCGGCTTCCTGCACGATGCGCGGCGTGAACCCGGCGGCCGCGCACAGCGCGATCATGTGGTCATGGATGCCCGCGCCCGCGCTGCGGCGAAATGCCACGAACGGCTCCTGCGCGAAGTCGCGTAGCGACAACGTGCCCTGCTTCGACAGCCTGCGCAGGGCAGGGTGGTCGGCATGCACGATCAACGCCAGTGGATCGACGAACAGGCTGTGCGCCACCAGCTCCGGCGGCAATGCGCGCTTGCGGATGATGCCCACGTCCAGTGAACCGTCGAGCAGCGCATCGATCTGCTGCAGCGTGTTCATCTCGCTCAGCTGCAGCCGCACCTGTGGGTACTGCTGGCGGTAGCGCAGGATCGAACGCGGAATCTGCGGCGACAGCGGCGTGGCCCGGGTCAGGCCGATACGCAGTTCGCCCTGCTCGCCGCGCTGCGCGCGCTGTACCTCGTCCACCGCGGTTTCCACCTGCTGCACGATGGCGCGCGCGCGCTCCTGCAGCAGCTCACCCGCAGGCGTCAGCTGCACACGACGATGGCTGCGCACGAACAGGCGCGCCCCGATCAGGTCTTCCAGCTGGCGGATCTGCTGGCTGAGCGGCGGCTGCGACATGCCCAGCCGCTCCGCCGCCTGGCCGAAGTGCAGCGTATCGGCAACGGCGAGGAAGTAACGCAGGTGGCGGAGTTCGATGGACATGCGCCCAGTCTATGCATCGCCAGCCGGAAATGGGGTCAGATCCGTTTTCCTGCGGAAAACGGATCTGACCCCGGTCACCCGTCATCCACGCATGGCGTGGATCTACCGTGTCGACCAAGGTCGACACCTACCCACAGCAGCAGATACCAACAGCAGCAGGAATCTGTCAGAGGCGGGGCGGTGTGGGTGGGCAGGACCGTTGGCGCCATGGATGGCGCCATCGAGCCCCCAGGGATGGGTTTACGGCGTGTCCTGCCCACCCACACCGCCCCGCCATCTACGGATAGCAGGCTTTTGCTGTTGCTTTGGCTTCAGCAGGTGCAGGGCGCAGCCCTGCCGAACACCCTCACCGCTCCGAATGCCCGCTCTGGTCGTAATCGCGCGGACTGAACAACTCCGGCTGGATCAGCTCGATGAACGCGCGCGCCTGCGCCGACAGCGCCTTGCCCCGGCGCACGATCACCCCGTAACTGCGCTCGGGGAACCAGCGCTTCATCGACCGCGCCGCCAACCGCTCGCGGTCGGCCTCGTTCAGGCACAGCGCCGGCACGATGGAAATGCCCATGCCCATCGCCACGTACTGCTTGATCACCTCCCAGCCGCCCACTTCCAGTGCCACGGTGTAGGCGATGCGGTAGCGCTGGAATACCTGGTCAACCAGCCGGTAGGTGATCTGCCGCTTCGGCGGCAGCACCAGCGGATAGCGCGCGATGTCGGCCAGCTCCAGCTCGCCGCCACTGGCCAGCGGATGGTCGTGCGGCGCGATCAGTACCTGCTCGAAGCGGTAGGCCGGGGCGTAGGTCAGGTCGGCCGGTACATCGGTCATCGAACCGATCGCCAGGTCGGCGGCGTCCTCGCGCAGCAGGTCGGTGCCATCGGCGCTGATCGCGTTGTGCAGGGTCAGGCGCACGTCCGGGTGGTGCAGGCGGAAGCGCTCGACGATTTTCGGCAGCAGGTACAGGATGGTCGAGCTGTTGGCGGCGATGTTCAGCTCGCCCGCGTCCAGGCCGCGCACCTTGTCGCGGAAGCGCGCCTCCAGCCCGTCCAGATTCTCCACCAGCGGCTGCGCCATTTCGTACAGCAGCTGGCCCTCGCGGCTGGGCACCAGGCGCCGCCCGCTGCGCTCGAACAGCGGCACCCCCAGTTCCCGTTCCAGGGCCTGCAACTGCAGGCTGATGGCCGGCTGGCTGACGAAAAGTGCCTCAGCCGCCCGTGAGACCGAGCCCAGGCGCACCGTCTGGCAGAACGCACGCAATGGCTTCAGCCGGTCGGATTTGTAGGAAAAACGCGGACTTGGCGGGGTGCGTGTGCTCATCGTGTCACGAGTATTAGCACAACTTATGTAGAACATTGCAAAAACTGTTTTGCCAAATACTCCGGCCCAGCGGCACCGTGGAGACGTTCCCCCACCGCTGGAGTCGCCCCATGTCCGCCGTCGCTTCCGCTGTTCCCACCCCTGCCAGCAAGGCTACCCCCGGCATCGCCCTGGCGACCCGCGTGGCCGGCCAGGACACCGTGCTGCCGGCGCCGCTGCTGGCCCTGCTGGTGTCGCTGCACCGTGCGGTGGAACCGGGCCGGCAGGCACGGCTGCAGGCGCGCCGCGAGCGCCAGGCGTTCTTCGACCAGGGCGGCCTGCCGGACTTCCGCGAGGACACCGCTGCGATCCGTAGCGGCGACTGGCGCGTTGCGCCGCTGCCGGCCGCGCTGCAGGACCGCCGCGTCGAGATCACCGGCCCGACCGATCCGAAGATGGTCATCAACGCGCTGAACTCCGGCGCCAAGGTGTTCATGGCCGACTTCGAGGATTCGACCTCGCCGACCTGGCGCAACCTGCTGGCCGGGCAGCGGTCGCTGGCCGCCGCGGTGCGTGGCGATCTCGACTACACCGCCCCCAATGGCAAGCACTACACGCTGCGCCCGCATGACGAGCAGGCGGTGCTGATCGTGCGCCCGCGTGGCTGGCACCTGGACGAAAAGCACGTGCGCATCGATGGCCAGTTCATCGCCGGCGGCCTGTTCGACGCGGCGGTGTTCGCCTTCCACAACGCCCGCACCCTGCAGGCGAAGGACCGCGGCCCGTACTTCTACCTGCCCAAGCTGCAGAGCATGGAAGAGGCGGCGCTGTGGGAAACAGCGCTGTCGCACATCGAAGGCATGCTCGGCCTGCCGCACGGCCAGATCAAGGTAACCGTGCTGATCGAAACGCTGCCGGCGGTGTTCGAGATGGATGAGATCCTGCACGCGCTGCGTGACCGCATCGTCGGCCTGAACTGTGGGCGCTGGGACTACATCTTCTCGTACCTGAAGACCTTCCGGCGCCACGCCGACCGCGTGCTGCCCGAGCGCGGCCAGGTGACCATGACCCAGCCGTTCCTGAAGGCCTATTCGGAACTGCTGATCCAGACCTGCCATCGCCGTGGTGCACATGCGATGGGTGGCATGGCCGCGCAGATTCCGATCAACAACGATGCCGCCGCCAACGAACAGGCGATGGCCCGCGTGCGCGCTGACAAGCTGCGCGAAGTGACCGCCGGCCACGACGGCACCTGGGTCGCGCATCCGGCGCTGATTCCGGTGGCGATGGCGATCTTCGACGAACACATGCCCGGTGCGAACCAGCACAGCGTGCTGCGCCAGGATGTGTGCGTCGGCCGCGACGAACTGATCGCACGGCCGCCCGGCACCATCACCCGCGCCGGCTTCGAAGGCAACGTGGAAGTCTGCGTGCGCTACCTGGCGGCATGGCTGGATGGCAACGGCTGCGTGCCGATCCACCACCTGATGGAGGACGCGGCCACCGCCGAGATCAGCCGCAGCCAGTTGTGGCAGTGGCTGCATACGCCGGGCCAGCAGCTGGACGATGGCACCGCCATCGACCTGGCACTGCTGGATGCCACGCTGGCACAGCTGCCGGCACGGCTGGGTGACACCGCCACGCTGCCCGGTGGCGCACGCATCGGCGAGGCCATCGCCCTGCTCGGCGAACTGAGCCGCAGCGACGAACTGACCGATTTCCTGACCCTGCCGGCCTACGCGCGCATCGACTGATCGCCGCCCGCGATTCCCGGCGTTTCCCTCCCCGCTGCACGCACGAACCGAACTGGAGAAAGACATGAGCAAGCTGCCCACTGCCGAACAGATCCAGCACGACTGGGATACCAACCCGCGCTGGGAAGGCATCCAGCGCAACTACAGTGCCGCCGACGTGGTGCGCCTGCGCGGCACCGTCCACATCGAGCATTCGCTGGCCCGCCTGGGTGCGGAGAAGCTGTGGGCATCGCTGCATGAGCGCGAGTTCGTCAACGCGCTGGGTGCATTGACCGGCAACCAGGCCATGCAGCAGGTCAAGGCGGGCCTGAAGGCGATCTACCTGTCCGGTTGGCAGGTGGCGGCCGACGCCAACCTGGCCGGGCAGATGTATCCGGACCAGTCGCTGTACCCGGCCGATTCGGTGCCGGCAGTGGTCAAGCGCATCAACAACACGCTGCTGCGCGCCGACCAGCTGCACCACGCCGAAGGCAAGGACGACATCGACTTCCTGCAGCCGATCGTCGCCGATGCGGAGGCCGGTTTCGGCGGCGTGCTCAATGCGTTCGAGCTGATGAAGGCGATGATCGAGGCCGGTGCCGCCGGCGTGCATTTCGAAGACCAGCTGGCGTCGGTGAAGAAGTGCGGGCACATGGGCGGCAAGGTGCTGGTGCCGACCCGCGAGGCGATCGAGAAGCTCAATGCCGCGCGGCTGGCCGCCGATGTGCTGGGTGTGCCGACCCTGCTGGTGGCGCGCACCGATGCCGAAGCGGCTGATCTGCTGACCAGCGACATCGACGGCAACGACAAGCCGTTCACCACCGGCGAGCGCACCGTCGAAGGCTTCTACAAGACCCGCAACGGCCGGGACCAGGCGATCAGCCGTGGCCTGGCCTACGCGCCCTACGCCGACCTGGTGTGGTGCGAGACCGGCAAGCCGGACCTGGAATTCGCACGCAGGTTCGCCGAGGCGATCCATGCGAAGTTCCCGGGCAAGCTGCTGGCCTACAACTGCTCGCCCAGCTTCAACTGGAAGAAGAACCTGGACGACGCCACCATTGCGAAGTTCCAGCGCGAACTGGGCAGCTACGGCTACAAGTTCCAGTTCATCACCCTGGCCGGGTTCCATGCGTTGAACTACGGCATGTTCAATCTGGCCCACGGCTACGCACGCCGCCAGATGAGCGCGTTCGTCGAGTTGCAGGAAGCCGAGTTCGAAGCGGCCGAGCGCGGCTTCACTGCGGTCAAGCACCAGCGCGAGGTCGGTACCGGCTACTTCGATGCGGTGACCCAGGCGATCCAGCAGGGCCAGTCGTCGACCACCGCGCTGACCGGCTCGACCGAGGAAGAACAGTTCCATGGCGGGCGCAGCGAACGCGCGGCGTGATGCGGCGCGCCGCGTGATCCGGTGGTGCCGGCCGCTGGCCGGCAACCCATCGATGTTTCCGAAGCCCATGCAGTTGCCGGCCAGCGGCCGGCACTACCGGGCTCCGGGTGATCAGGGTGGCCAGGGAAGGGCCAGACAACGCCGGCCGGTCGGGGGACCTGCCGGCGTTGTTGTATCGATGCAAGGGCGCAGCACGCGCGGAGCGTCAATCAGGCGCACCCCGGTGCCGGCAACTTGGCCGAAACCCTGTGAAACCCGGCATCGGATTGATCCAGCAGGAGTTTTGCCCGGACACCCGTGACCAGAACGGGCCATCACCGATCTTCACATCAATCAAGATCGGCAGAAGGGTCAAAATGAGATAGGGCGCACACTTTAAAGCGGTGCTATGCTCCGCGGCTCACCAGGGGACGCTGGCGGCGGGTGCAGGGAATGACCGGCAGGGGTGCGGCCGAGAACAGTGATGTGACGACAGGTATCGCCCGGGTGGCGATGGCCGAGATCGTGCACGCTCTGTTGTCCGATGCCGAGGTGGCATTGTTCGCCAGATTCGCCCGCGCATGCAAGCTCCGTGCCGGACAGTGGCTGTTCCAGCGTGGCCACCGCGGCGAGCGCATGTATGTGATCCTCGAAGGCCAGATCGAACTGGACTTCGGCGAGGACCTGGTGATCAAGACGCTCGGGCAGCACGAGTTCTTCGGAGAACTGGGCCTGCTGGTCGGCGACCACCTGCGCAGCGCCAGTGCGCGCGCGCTGGTCGACTGCGATGTGCTGGAGCTGGGCCCGGCCGATTTCCATCGGCTGGTCGAATCCGATCCCGGCCTGGTGGCCTATTTCCTGCGCCGCACGATCATGCGCGTGCTGGCCAACGAACAGGCACTGATCGCACAGCTGCGCCGGCGCAACCACGATCTGGAAACCGCGCTGGACAATCTGTACATCACTACCCATCAGTTGACCCACACCCGTGAGCTGGTGCGTACCGATGAACTGACCGGGCTGCACAACCGGCGAGGCCTCACCCTGTACCTGCAGGAGTGCCGCGAGCGGGCCGAGGGGCCGCCGCAGGCGCTGCTGCTGATCGATTGCGACCGCTTCAAGCAGATCAACGACCGCCACGGCCACCAGGCCGGCGACCGCGTGCTGCAGAGCATGGGCAACATCCTGCGCTCGATGGCCGGCGAGCAGGACCTGGCCTGCCGGCTTGGTGGCGATGAGTTCTGCCTGATCCTGCGCCGTGGCAACCGCGAGATCGCGCAGCACGCGGCCGAGTTCATCATCAGTGCGGTGCATGGCCTGCTCGAGCGCAGCCATGGCACGCCGCATGTGAGCCTGGTCAGCATCGGCGCCTGCCTGCTGGCGCCGGAGGCAGGCTGGAGCGAGTGGTATGCCTGCGCGGATCGTGCGCTGTACCAGGCCAAGCGCGATGGCGGCAACTGCCTGCGCTGGGCGGATGATCCGGACGGCCAATAGGGAGAGGCAGGCGATGAATGGCGACAACGGAACGTCAGCCCCGCATAGCCCACAGCTGCGCGCCCTGCTGTTCACCGATCTGTGTGATTCGCTGCAGCTGGTCGAGCGGATCGGCGATGTGGCGGCGGCAAGCCTGTTCCAGGAACACGATCGCCTGGTACTGGTGCTGCAGCAGCGCTGGAACGGCCAGCTGATCGATCGCTCCGATGGCTTGTTCATGCTGTTCGAGCGCGCCGTCGACGCACTGGGCTTCGCCCTGGACTACCAGCGCGAACTGCACGCGCTGGGCCAGCAGCGCGCGATTGAACTGCGCGCGCGCGCCGGCCTGCACGTGGGCGACGTGCTGACCTGGGAGAACAGTGCCGAGGCGGTCCGTGCCGGTGCCAAGTCGATGGAGGTGGAAGGCCTGGCCAAGCCGATGGCGGCGCGCCTGATGATGCTGGCCCGCCCCGGCCAGATCCTGCTGTCGGCGGTGGCCGAATCGCTGACCCGCCGTGCCACCGATGCACTGGGCGAGCGTGGCACGCGCCTGCTGTGGAAATCGCACGGGCGCTGGCGCTTCAAGGGCGTGCCGGTGGTGCAGGAAGTGATCGAAGTGGGCGAGATCGGTTCGGCGCCGCTGCGCATGCCGCGCGCCAACGCCAAGGCGCGCCGCGACCTGCCGCTGTGGCGGCAACCGCTGGTGCTGGCCGCCGAAGGCCTGATCCTTGCCGCGGCCGTGCTGGGCGGCTGGCTGCTGCTGCGGTCGGAGCCGGCCATTGCCTTCGCCGAACGTGACTGGGTGGTGCTTGGCGATGTCGACAACCTCACCGGCGATCCGATCTTCGATGACTCGATGCGGCACGCGATCCGGATCGCGCTGGAACAGTCGCGCTACGTGAACGTGCTGTCGGAAGGCAAGATCCGCGAAAGCCTGGAAATGGCGCGGCTCTCGGGCGATACCCGGCTCAACCGCGATACCGCGGTCGATGTGGCGGTGCGGGAGGGCGCGCGCGCGGTGCTGCTGCCGACCGTGCGGCAGAAGATCGGTGGCTACGAGCTGGCCATCGATGTTGCCGCACCGGGCAGTGGCCAGGTGATCCAGACCTTCACCGCCACCGCCGATCGATCCGACCAGATGGTGTTCGCCGTGGACGACGTGGTCGGTCGCCTGCGTCGCGGACTGGGCGAGTCGGTGGCCAGCCTGGAGCAATCCCTGCCGCTGCCGCGCGCCTCGACCCAGGACCTGCGCGCACTGCGCGCGTTCGCGCTGGCCGAGAGCGCACTGGGTCAGCGTCGCTTCGAAGAAGCCCGCAACCTCTACCAGGCCGCGATCGACATCGATCCCGGTTTTGCCCTGGCCTACATGGGCGTGGCCAAGCTGCATGCGCGCACCGCGCAGGTCGCGGACGCGCGTGACGCGCTGGAGCACGCGCTGGCCCAGCAGCAGCGCCTGCCCGCGCGTGAGCGCCTGTACCTGAAGGGCTGGCAGGCCGAACTGGAACCCGGTGGCTGGCCGCTGGAACAGTGGCGTGCACTGGCCAAGATCTATCCGGATTCGTTTGCTGGGCTGTCCAATACCTCCTGGGGGTTGCTGCAGGACAATCGCTTCACCGAGGCCGAGCCCTATGCGCGCGCCGCGACGGTGCCTCAGGACCCGTTGCGGCTGTATCCGACCATCCATCTGGCGCGGGCACAGCTGGGCCTCGGCCAGCCGCAGCAGGCAATGCGCACCTTGCGCCAGGCACGGATGCTGCGCGGCAATGACGAGGCCGACGACCTGGATGTGGACGTGCTGGTTGCGCAGGGCCTGGATGCACAGGCGCAGCAGCTGTTGATGCGGTTGCCGCGGGGGGACGACCTGCAACAGCGCATGCGCCTGCGGGCCCACCTGCTGGTGGCAGCGGAGCAGCGTGATTGCAGCAGTTTGCATGCCGCGATTGCTGCGGACGGTCCAGCACCGGATCTGATCGACTACCAGATCCATCAACGCCTGCAGCACGCCACCGTGACCACGCTGTGCACGGCCGGCGATGCGAAGGAGCTTGAATCCATTGCCGCCGTGCTGCGGCCGCTGCTGCGGAACAACGACGACTCCGCCGTGGGCAGCCGCAGCCTGCAGCTGCTGGCCCTGACTTATCTGGCCCAGCGCCAGGGCCAGCATGCGCTGGCCGCAGAGTGGCTGCGCGACCATGGCGAACTGCTGGAGCGGCAGCGCAGCCCTGTGGTGGGCAAGTGGCGTCGGGTTGTGTTGGCGATGGCCGAACTGGCGCAACAGCGTCCGCGGGCGGCACGCCATCTGCTCGAGCCCACCTTTGATGGCAGCGAACCTGTGCAGGCCCACGTTGTGCTGCTGCAGGCACTGCGTGCCGAGCAGGACACTGCCGGCGTGCGTCGCGAGCAGGCCTGGCTGGCCCGGCACCACGGCCAGGCCATTGCCGAGGTGGCGTCCATGCAGGTCTGGCAACCCCTGAATGTGCACGACATCGCCACCGAGGCGACGTCGGTGCGAGTGTCGCGCTGATGCGGACTCAGGCGTTGACGCGCTCGTCGATGCGGTCGGCTTCGAAGCAGAACACCACGGTCATCGAGGCGGTCGAGGTACTCAGGTACGCATGCAGCGAATCACGGGTGCGGCTCAGCTCCTCGACCGAGGCCAGGGTGCCGATCTTCATGCAGTCGTTTTCGCCAACGGCACCGTCCAGCCCGATCGAGGCCAGGGCCTTGGCCGGCGAAGCGGTGAAGTGGCTGCGGAACGCTTCGCTGCCGATCAGGTGGTCCAGCAGGGTGCTGGCGTCGGCGGCGGAAAGACGGGGATGGCTCATGGGGATTGTCCGTAGGTGGAGCTACTCGTATCGGCCGCGACAGCCTGCCATTGAGGGCCGCGCTGTGCACGTCGCTAAAGTTGGCCGCGCTGCGGTCGTTGCTGCTATGCCGGCTGTGCGGCACAAGGAAGGAAACCGATGCGCCTGCGCCGCTGCGCCAGCCTGATGTTCGAGCCTCGCGAGGCGGTCACCCTGGACCTGCGCGCGATGCTGGCCGGCCACGCCGAGATGGACAGCCAGATCAGCTGGGTGGCGCTGGCCGCCCACCTGGACCAGCCACTGCCGGTGGACGCCGAGGAGCGCCAGCTGCTGGGCGAGCTCAGCGCGCACCGCTGGAGCGAACCGCCCGCCGATGCCTCCCCGGCCATGCTGGCCCGCCTGGTCGAGCACGGCCTGCTGTTGACCGACCCACCGAGCGAGGTGGGGCACCAGATGCGCGACGAGGCGCTACGGCGCAGCCAGTGGTGGCCATTGGCTGCGCTGGCCCATCGCCATGCGCGCTGGCAGGCCGTGGACAGCGTGGAGGACATGCGCCGGCAGGGGTTGGACACCGCGGCCGGCCTGCGCCAGCGCCTGGGGCCGCCACCGCCGGTGGTGCAGCCGATGCAGGGCGACTACCAGCCGCTGCCGCGCAGCGAAGAGGCCGCGTTCGATGCACTGCTGGCGCGTCGCACCACCTGCCGCAATTTCGACCCGCAGCGCGCGTTGCCGCTGCCGCTGCTGGCCCAGGTGCTGCAGCGTACGCTGATGGCGCACGCGGTGCAGAAGGTCGAGCGCGATACCGAGTTCCTGAAGAAGAACGTGCCTTCCGGTGGCGGCCTGCATCCCACCGAGGGCTTCCTGCTGGTGCAGAACGTGGAAGGATTGGCACCGGGCTTGTACCACTATCATCCGGTGCAGCACGCCGTGCTGCCGCTGCCCTCGCCACCGCCGCAGGCGTTGCCTGCGATGGCGCGGCGGATGCTGTCCGGGCAGGCGTGGTTCGCCGATGCGCCAGCGCTGCTGGTACTGGCACCGCGTTATGACCGCTGCTTCTGGAAGTATCGCAACCATGCCAAGGCGCACCGTGCGGTGACGCTGGACGTGGGCCACATTTCGCAGTTGCTGTACCTGTGCGCCACCGAGCGCGGGCTGGCAGCATTCGTGACAGCGGCGATCAACGATGCCGATGTCGATCGTGCTTTTGGGTTCGATGGCATCGGCCAGAGCGCGATGGCCATCTGTGGCCTGGGCTGGCGCAGTGCCACGCTGGACACGGCCGAATTCGATCCGGCCGGGCGGGTGGCGACGGGCGACGACCGCTGAGCGGCCGTCGCCCCGGCGATCAGGTCGCCTCGAAGTCCACCAGCACCGCGCCGTCGCCGACCTGGTCGCCGGCCTTGGCACGGTAACCCTTCACCGTGCCATCGGCCGGTGCCTGCAGGGTGTGCTCCATCTTCATCGCTTCCAGCACCACCAGCGGCGTGCCGCGCTTGACCTCGGTACCGGCCGCGACCAGCGTGGCCACGATCCTGCCCGGCATGGGTGCCAGCAGGCTGCCGGCGTCGGCCACGGCGTGGTCCGATTCACCCACTGGATCATGCAGGGTGAAGCGGTGCTGGCCGTCGGCGCCGAACAGGTACAGCTGGTTACCATCGCGCAGCAGCTGCAGCGACCCGCGGCGCTCGCCCAGCTGCACCGTCAGTCCGTGCACATCGGCCGTGCCGATCACCCGCACCGGTGCAGCGTCATCGCACTGCACGCGCCAGCCATCGGCCTGCGCCCACACCTTCAGCGTGTGCTTGCGTTCGCCCTGCTGCAGCGGCACTACGCGCGGCGCGGACGCACCGAGGCGCCAGCCATCCTGTGACCGCCACGGCGAATGCGGATCGCGCACGTCGGTGCTGGCGGGCACCGTGCTTGCCACCGCAGCCACGGCGGCCAGCAGCCACAGGTCCGCACCCGCGTCGCCCACGGCACTCAATGCCGCCTGTTCGCGTTCGATCAGCGCCGTATCCAGCCTGGCGTGCGCGAACGAATCGGTATTCACCAGGCGGCGCAGGAAGCCGGCGTTGGTGGTCACGCCCACCACCTGGCAGTCGGCCAGGGCCTGGCTCATGCGGCGCAGCGCGGCGTCGCGGTCCACGTCCCAGACGATCAGCTTGGCGATCATCGGATCGTAGTACGGGGTGATGCTGTCACCTTCCTCCACGCCGGTATCGACGCGCACGTTGGCCGACGCTGCCGGCAGGCGCAGGCGGCGCAGGGTGCCGGTGGAGGGCAGGAAGCCACGGTCGGCATCCTCGGCGTACAGCCGCGCTTCGATCGCGTGGCCATGGATGGCCAGCTGGTCCTGGCGCAGCGGCAGCGGTTGGCCCGAAGCCACGCGCAGCTGCCACTCCACCAGGTCGGTGCCGGTGATGTATTCGGTGACCGGGTGCTCGACCTGCAGGCGGGTGTTCATTTCCATGAAGTAGAAATCGCCGTCCGGGCCGGCGATGAATTCCACCGTGCCCGCCCCCTCATAGCCCACTGCGCGTGCGGCATCGACCGCGGCCTTGCCCATTGCAGCACGACGTTCGGGGCTCATGCCCGGCGCGGGTGCTTCTTCCAGCACCTTCTGGTGGCGGCGCTGCACCGAGCAGTCGCGCTCGAACAGGTAGACCGCCTCACCGTGGCTGTCGCCGAACACCTGGATCTCGATATGGCGCGGGCGCTCGACGTACTTCTCGACCAGCACGTGGTCGTTGCCGAACGCCGAGGCCGCCTCGCGCTGGCAGCTGGCCAGCGCATCGACGAAGTCCTCGCTGCGTTCGACCTTGCGCATGCCCTTGCCACCGCCACCGGCGCTGGCCTTGATCAGCACCGGGTAGCCGATGCCATCGGCCTGCGCGCGCAGGAAGTCCGGCGCCTGCTGGTCACCGTGGTAACCCGGCGTCAGCGGCACACCGGCCTTGGCCATCAGCGCCTTGGCCGCGCTCTTGTCACCCATCGCTCGGATCGCGCTGGGCGGTGGCCCGATGAAGGTGATGCCGGCGGCGGCACAGGCATCGGCGAAGTCGGCATTCTCGGACAGGAAGCCGTAACCGGGGTGGATGGCCTGTGCGCCGGTAGCGCGCGCGGCGTCAAGCAGGGCATCGCCACGCAGGTAGCTCTCGCGTGCGGCGGCCGGGCCGATGTGGACGGCTTCGTCGGCCAGGCGCACGTGGCGTGCGTTGCGGTCGGCATCGGAATACACCGCCACGGTGGCGATGCCGAGGCGGCGGCAGGTGGCGATGACGCGGCAGGCGATTTCGCCGCGGTTGGCGATCAGGACTTTGCTGAACATGGCAACGTGCTTCATAGGAGCGTGCTCGGTCATGGCACGGGTCACATGCGGAACACGCCGAAGCGCGTCTGCTGCGGGGCGGCGTTGAGGCTGGCCGACAGCGCCAGCGCCAGCACCTGGCGGGTGTCGGCCGGATCGATCACGCCGTCGTCCCACAGGCGCGCGCTGGCGTAGTACGGGTGGCCCTGCTGTTCGAACTGGTCGCGGATCGGTGCCTTGAAGGCATCCTCTTCCGCCGCCGGCCACTGGCCGCCCTTGGCTTCAATGCCATCGCGCTTGACCGTGGCCAGCACACTGGCGGCCTGCTCGCCGCCCATCACGCCGATGCGCGCGTTCGGCCACATCCACAGGAAGTTCGGCGAGTACGCACGGCCGCACATGCCGTAGTTGCCGGCACCGAACGAGCCGCCGATCACCACGGTGAACTTGGGCACCCTGGCACAGGCCACCGCCATCACCAGCTTGGCGCCGTCCTTGGCGATGCCGCCCTGTTCGTACTTGCGGCCGACCATGAAGCCGGTGATGTTCTGCAGGAACACCAGCGGGATGTTGCGCTGGGTGCACAGCTCGATGAAGTGCGCGCCCTTCAGGGCCGACTCGGAGAACAGGATCCCGTTGTTGGCGATGATGCCGATCGGGTAGCCGTTCAGATGGGCGAAACCGGTCACCAGCGTTGCGCCGTAGCGCGGCTTGAACTCGTCGAAGCGCGAGCCATCCACCAGCCGCGCGATCACTTCGCGAACGTCGTAGGGCTTGCGCGTATCGGCCGGGATCACGCCATACAGCTCATGGGCCGGCAGCAATGGCGCTTCAGGGGGCCGCACCGCCATCGCCGGTTCCGGCTTGCGCCAGTTGAGCTGGGCGATGATCGCGCGCACCCGTGCCAGTGCCTGCAGATCGTTGTCGGCCATGTGGTCGGCCACGCCGGAGATGCGGGTGTGCACGTCGGCGCCACCCAGTTCCTCGGCCGTGACCACTTCACCGGTGGCCGCCTTCACCAGCGGCGGGCCGCCGAGGAAGATCGTGCCCTGCTCGCGCACGATCACGGTCTCGTCACTCATCGCCGGCACATAGGCGCCACCGGCGGTGCAGCTGCCCATCACGCAGGCGATCTGCGGAATGCCCTGCGCCGACAGGTTGGCCTGGTTGTAGAAGATGCGGCCGAAATGGTCGCGGTCGGGGAAGACTTCGTCCTGCAGCGGCAGGAACGCGCCACCGGAATCGACCAGGTAGATGCACGGCAGGTGGTTCTGCTCGGCGATCTCCTGCGCGCGCAGGTGCTTCTTCACCGTCATCGGGTAGTAGGTGCCGCCCTTGACCGTGGCGTCGTTGGCCACGATCACGCATTCCACGCCGCTCACCCGGCCGATGCCGGCCACCACGCCCGCGGCGGGCACGGCGTCTTCATACATGCCGTGCGCGGCCAACGGCGCGATTTCCAGGAAGGCGCTGCCGGGGTCGAGCAGGGCGTCGATGCGGTCGCGCACCAGCAGCTTGCCGCGCGCGGTGTGCTTGGCGCGTGCCGCCTCACTGCCACCCAGCGCGGTGCGCGCGAGGGTGGCATGCAGGTCGTCGACTACGGCCTGCATGGCCGCGCGGTTGCTTTCAAACGTTTCGCTGCCCGGTTGCAGCTGGCTGTTCAGGACGGTCATCGCGGTGGCCTTACAGGGTGCGCTGGAACAGTTCGCGGCCGATCAGCATGCGGCGGATCTCCGAGGTGCCGGCGCCGATTTCATACAGCTTGGCGTCGCGCCACAAGCGGCCGGTCGGGTATTCGTTGATGTAGCCGTTGCCGCCGAGGATCTGGATCGCCTGGCCGGTCAGCCAGGTGGCCTTCTCGGCGGCGTACAGGATCGCACCGGCGGCGTCCTGGCGGGTGGTGCGGCCCTGGTCGCAGGCGCGCGCCACGGCATAGACATACGCGCGGCAGGCACCCAGGCCCACGTACATGTCGGCGATCTTGGCCTGGATCAGCTGGAAGCTGCCGATCGGTTCGCCGAACTGGTGGCGCTCGTGCACATAGGGCATGACCACGTCCATGGCCGCGGCCATCAGGCCCAGCGGGCCACCGGACAGCACCACGCGCTCGTAGTCCAGGCCGGACATCAGTACGCGCACGCCACCGCCGACCTGGCCCAGCACGTTCTCTTCGGGAATCTCGCAGTCCTGGAACACCAGCTCGCAGGTGGGCGAGGAGCGCATGCCGAGCTTGTCCAGCTTCTGCGCGGTGGAGAAGCCCTTCATGCCCTTCTCGACCAGGAACGCGGTGATGCCCTTGGCACCGGCCTCCATGTCGGTCTTGGCGTAGACCACCAGCACGTCGGCATCCGGGCCGTTGGTGATCCACATCTTGTTGCCGTTGAGCACGTAGCGGTCGCCGCGCTTGTCGGCGCGCAGCTTCATCGACACCACATCCGAACCGGCACCCGGTTCGCTCATCGCCAGCGCGCCGACCAGGCTGCCGTTGCACAGGCCGGGCAGGAAGCGCTGCTTCTGTTCTTCGTTGCCGTTCTTGCGCAGCTGGTTCACGCACAGGTTGGAGTGCGCGCCATAGGACAGGCCGATGCCGCCGGAGGCGCGCGAGATTTCTTCCATCGCCACCACGTGGGCCAGGTAGCCCATGCCGGTACCACCGTATTCTTCTTCCACGGTGAGGCCGAGCAGGCCCTGTTCGCCCAGCTTCGGCCACAGGGCCAGCGGGAACTGGTTGCTGGCATCAGCCTCGGCGGCCAGCGGTGCGACCTCGGCGGCGGCAAAATGGGCCACGCTCTGGCGCAGCAGGTCGATGTCTTCGCCAAGATCGAAGTTCAGGGATGGCACGTGCATTGTGGTGGCTCCACGGCGGGATGGCAGGGAATGGACGCACCCGGCGGGGGAGCGGGCGGCGGTCGGCAGGACCGCCACCCGCACGGGCGATGGCCCCAGCGTAGCGGGGTTCGGATAAGAAGTGAATACGAATTCAAAAATTGAAACCAGAATCAGAACATGGCCTATAAACGCTCTGCATTGATGGAAGAACGCCTGGCGGGCGCCCGTGAACGGATCCTGCTGGCCACCCGCGAGCTGGTCGCCACCGGCGGCTGGCGCAACGCCCCGGTGACCGCCGTGGCGACCCAGGCGGGGGTGTCCACCGGCCTGATCTATCGCCACTTCCCGTCCAAGGCCGAGCTGTTCGTGGAGGTGCTCAACGCCGCGGTGGCCCACGAGGTCGCGATCATGGAGCGCATCGCCAGCGGTCCGGAGGTGGCCAGCGAGCGCCTGCGGCTGGCAATCACCGCCTTCGTCCGCCGCGCCCTGGCCGGGCCGGGGCTGGCGCACGCCTTCATCGTCGAACCGGTCGATCCGGACGTGGAGGCCGAGCGCATGCGCGGACGTCGCGCGTTCGGCGACGTGTTCCTGCGGCTGGTGGAGGAAGGCGTGGCCGCCGGTGAGCTGCCGGCGCAGGACGCGCATGTGGCCGCCGCGTGCCTGGTCGGCGCCTTCACCGAAGCGATGGTCGGTCCGACCGCGCCCAGCCGCGAAGCGCACCGCGACGAAGACGCGCTGGTGGATGCGATCTGCAGCTTCTGCCTGCGCGCGATCGGTGCCCCGGTAATCCGGTAGCGCCGGCCGCTGGCCGGCTTCTGTTGCTGGGGTCAGATCCCTTTTGCGGCGCAAAAGGGATCTGACCCCATCCCCGACCCCAGCCCCCGGCATGTTGCGCCGCACCAGCAGTGACGCCTGTTGTCGCACGCAAGGCGCGTTCTATACTCGGTCCATCACGCAGTCGCTCAGCCGTGGTCCAACGACTATCAGCCAGGGGTAACGAAGAGTGCGGAATTACGATCTGGAGTTCCTGAAACGCTTCTCCATGGTGATCGCGCTGCTGGCGACCATCACCCTCGGCCTCATCCTCCTTGCCGCCTACATCCACACCCGGATTCCGCCCGAGGTGTCGCCCACTGCGGCCAAGCGCACCGAACAGCGCATTTCGCCCACCGGCGCGGTCTATGCCGGCAGCACCGGCGCCGCCGCGCAGGCCGCGGCCAAGGCCGCCGCGCTGGCCAAGGCGGCGTCGCAGGTGGCCTACGGCGGCACCAAGGATGGCAAGGTGATCTTCGACAACCTGTGCACCGCCTGCCACACCAACGGTGTGGGCATGGCACCGACGCTGGACCATTCGCATTGGGACAAGCGCATCGCGCAGGGCAAGGACACCCTCTACAAGCACGCCATCGAGGGCTATACCGGCCCCGACGGCGGGATCATGCCGCCCAAGGGCGGCAACCCGGCGCTGACCGAAGAACAGATCCACGCCACCGTGGACTGGATGCTGGGCAACCTGAAGTAACCGCCGCAACGCGCCGCTTCCTGTAGAGCCGAGCCCGCGCTCGGCTGCGCTCCGCGCGGTGTGGCCAGGTGCAGCCGAGCATGGGCTCGGCTCTACGATCCCCCGGCTTTGCCCACCGAGGCCTGATCGCTCATATGCCCCCGCTGCGCAGGCGGGGTTTCGCATTTCAGGGTTAGTCTGTGCGCCTCTTCCATGGAGTCGCCCGTTGATGCGCCGCCGTTCCCTCGCCCTTGCCCTGTCCCTGCTGCTGCCGGCCGGCGCCTTTGCCCAGGCCCAGCCGCAGGCCACGCCGGTCGCGCCGCCCTCCGTCGCGCGCGGCAGCGCCACTGTGGTGCTGACCGCTGCGCCGGCCGACTGGCGCGCGCTGGATGGGCAGCGCGTGCGCATCGCCGCGCCGCTTACCCTGGCCGGTACCGATGGCCTGCAGCACTTCGGCCAGCTCACGGTGGCGTTCGATGGCCGCCTCTGGCAGCCGACCGAAGTGGCCGCGCCGGGCACTGCCGGCTATGAGCAGGTGATGGCCGACAACCGGCGCCGCCGCCTGGTGCTGGAAGATGGCAGCGATGCCCGCGACCCCGCCAGCGTGCCCTACCTGCCGGGCAACCCGGTGCTGCGCACCGGCATGCAACTGCGCAATGTGGAGGGCATCGTGCGCGTGGACGCGCAGGGCCATCCGCGCCTGCAGGTCGAAGGCGCGCTGAAGCTGCCGGAACTGAAGCGCCCGGCAGTACCCACGGTGCCGGGAAGCCTGCACGTGGCCGCCTTCAACCTGGAGAATTTCTTCAATGGTGACGGCCAGGGCGGTGGCTTCCCGACGCTGCGCGGCGCGCGCACGCTGGACGAGCACAAGGCGCAGCTCGCCAAGCTGGTCACCACGGTCAATGCGCTGGGCGCCGATGTCGCTGCGCTGATGGAACTGGAGAACGACGGCTACGGCCCGCAGTCGGCCATCGCCGAACTGGTCGATGCGCTCAACCGCGACCGCGGCGCGCAGGGCGACTGGCGCTTCGTCGACGCCGGCAACGGCCCCGGCGACAACCCGATCCGGGTCGGGATCATCTACCGAAGCACGCGCCTGCAGCCGGTCGGCAAGCCGGCCACGCTGACCGGCGGCCCGTTCGTCGAGCACAGCCGCGTACCGTTGGCGCAGGCCTTCCAGGGCAAGCAGGGGGCGCCGTTCGTGGTGGTTGCCAACCATTTCAAATCGAAGGGTTGCCGTGACGCGGCCGGTGCCGACGCCGATCGCAACGACAATCAGGGCTGCTGGAACGCCACCCGTGTGACGTCGGCGCAGCAGCTGCACGCCTGGCTGCAGACCGATCCGACCGGTACCGGCGCCAGGGACGCGGTGCTGCTGGGTGACTTCAATGCCTACGCGATGGAAGACCCGATCCGCGCCCTGCATGATCTGGGCTGGCAGGACGCGTTCAAGGTTGCCAAGGTCGAGCATCCCTACAGCTACGTCTACAACGGCTACACCGGCCGCCTCGACCACGCGCTGCTGAACCCGGGCATGGCCAGGCGCCTGCGCGGTGCCGCCGAATGGCACAGCAACGCCGACGAGCAGGACGCCAGCGGCTACCAGGGCCGCAACGTGCAGGGCCCGTGGCGCAGCTCCGACCACGACCCGCTGCTGCTGGGCTTCGACAAGTAACGCGCCAGGCCGGGGTCGGATCCCATTCCCACGGAATGGGCTCTGACCCAAGGCATCGCGGGGTCTGAGGCGTAGGGGTCAGAGCCCATTCCGTGGGAATGGGATCCGACCCCGGGTATCGCTCACCCCCAGGCGATCATCCCGATCGCCAGCACCGCCAGCGCCAGTCCCGCGCGGTTCCACTTCGTGGTGGCCTCGCCGAAGACGAACATGCCTACCAGCGCGCCCAGCACCACCACGCCGATGTTCATGCCGGCGAACACGGTGGCCGGGCTCTCTGGCATCGCCTGGTGCGCATGCACATAGAACAGGATGTTGCCGCCATTGAGCAGGCCCAGCAGTGCACCCGCGCCGAGGTTGCGCCAGGCCAGTCGGCTGCGGCCACTGACATGCCGCCACAGCTGCATTGCCAGCATCAGCACGAAGGCGACGCTGAAACTGGCCAGCACCGCCGCCATCGACGGCGTGCCGGACAGCGCCACCTGCTTGAGCAGCACGTCCACCACTGCGAATCCGGCCCATACGCCCAGCAGCCAGCCCCAGCCGCCGGGTGAGGACGCCACCGCCGGGCCGCGCGGGCGCAGGCTGATGGCCACCATCGCCAGCAGGCCCAGGCCCAGGCCGGCCAGTTTCCAGGGCGTTGCGGTCTGGCCGAAGCACAGGAAGGCGGCGGCCAGGGAAAGCAGCAACGACAGCCGCTGCGCCACGTCGCTGCGGACGATGCCGGCCACCGCCACCGCGCGGCCCAGTACCAGGAAGATCGAGGGCAGCACCACCGCCAGCGCCAGCAGTGACAGCCACGGCGCATGCGGCGCGCGCAGCGCATCCAGCGGTGGCTGCAGCACCACGGCGGTGAGCGTTGCCGCCACCAGATAGTTCCAGGTGACCATCTGCGCAACATCCAGCGGGCGGCGTGCGGCCACCTTCAACAACACCGAAACCAGCACACTGCAGATCACGGCCAGTGACAGATAGAGCATGGGGCGGGCACAGGGCAGGGGCGGGGGACGGTATCATGGTGCCATGCACAAGCCCTTGTTCCCCGTCGCCCCCGGCGAAACCGCCTGCCTCGAACTGGACGGCCCGGCCGGCCCGCTGGAAGTGGTCGTCGACCTGCCCAAGGCCGATGTGCCGGTGCAGCCGATCGTGGCCATCGTCTGCCATCCGCTGTCCACCGAAGGTGGCACCCTGCACAACAAGGTGGTCACCATGACCGCCTCCACCCTGCGCGAGCTGGGCATCGCCACGGTGCGCTTCAACTTCCGCAGCGTGGGTGGTTCGGCTGGCACCTTCGATGGCGGCGTGGGCGAGCAGGATGACCTGAAGGCCGTCGCGGCCTGGGTGCGCAGCCAGCGCCCGGATGACCGCCTGTGGCTGGCCGGTTTCAGCTTCGGTGCGTTCGTGTCGCTGAAGGCCGCCGCCACGCTGCAGCCGGAAGCGCTGATCTCGATCGCGCCGCCGGCCGGTCGCTGGGATTTCGACGGCATCGCGCCGCCGGCGCGCTGGCTGGTGATCCAGGGCGAGCAGGACGAGATCGTCGACCCGCAGGCCGTCTACCAGTGGCTGGACACGCTGGACGCCCCGCATGAGCTGGTACGCATGCCCGAGACCAGCCACTTCTTCCACCGCAAGCTGATCGACCTGCGCGGCGCGCTGACCCACGGCGTCAAGCACTGGCTGGGCGCGGCGGCATGAGTGCACCCGAGCTGACCCCGTCGCAGCGGTATGCGGAAGGGGTTGCCCGTGGCGACTGGCAGAACGATCCGGCCCAGCATGCGGCGCTGGCCGAGCTGGACCGCATCCACCTGGGCCTGCTGGACAGTGCCGAGGATGGCTGGCTGGACCGCCTGTCTTCGTTCTGGAAGAAGCCCGAGCCGATCAAGGGCCTGTACTTCTGGGGCGGCGTCGGCCGTGGCAAGACCTTCCTGGTCGACCTGTTCTACGACGGGCTGCCGATCAAGCAGAAGTACCGCACCCATTTCCACCGCTTCATGCGCAGCGTCCATGAGCGCCTGCGCGAGCACCAGGGCCAGAGCGACCCGCTGGCGAAGATCGCCCAGGAATGGCGCAGCAACCTGCGCGTGCTGGTGCTGGACGAGTTCTTCGTCACCGACATCGGCGATGCGATGCTGCTGGCGCGGCTGCTCGAGCGCCTGTTCGCCGAGGGCGTGACCCTGGTCACCACCTCCAACACCGCAGTGGAGAACCTGTACCTCAACGGCCTGCAGCGCGAGAGCTTCCTGCCGGCCATCGGCCTGCTGCAGCGCTTCTGCGTGGAGCTGTACGCCGAAGGTACCGAGGATTACCGGATGCGCGCGCTGACCCGCTCGCCGGTATACCGCGCACCGCTGGCGGCCGACAGCGATCAGTGGCTGGCCACGCGCTGGAACGAGTTGAGTGGCGGCCAGCCGGCCAAGGCCGGCAACATAGAGATCGAGGGCCGCAAGATTCCGGTACGCGGCCGTGGCAAGAGCATTGTCTGGTTCGATTTCGCCGCGCTGTGCGAAGGCCCGCGCGGGCCCTCGGATTACATCGAGATCGCGCACGAGTTCAACACGGTGCTGCTGGGCGGCATTCCCGCCTTCGACCGCTTGAATGAGGATGCCGCGCGCCGCTTCGTCAACCTGATCGACGAGCTGTACGACCGCCACGTCAACCTGGTCTGCACCGCCAGCACTTCGCCGATCGA
Source organism: Stenotrophomonas maltophilia D457 (assembly GCF_000284595.1). Taxonomy (GTDB): domain Bacteria; phylum Pseudomonadota; class Gammaproteobacteria; order Xanthomonadales; family Xanthomonadaceae; genus Stenotrophomonas; species Stenotrophomonas muris. The sequence goes on from NC_017671.1 coordinate 263,340, forward strand.
GCTGTACACCGGCCAGCGCCTGCAGGGCGCGTTCGAACGCACCGCCTCGCGCCTGATCGAGATGCAGAGCGCCGAGTACCTGGGTACCCCGCACCGGGCGTGAGGGCGGTTTACTGTAGAGCCGAGCCCACGCTCGGCTGCTTCTGGATGATGTGCCGAAAGGGAGCCGAGCATGGGCTCGGCTCTACAGCAGCGCCGCGCAGCTATCGGGAAGGCGCCACCGCATTCCCACGCGGCCGCTCATCCGGCCCGGCCGGCACCTGCAGGCCCGAGCCATCGCCGTGCTCCACCCGAACGCTCTCGCTGCGCTCCAGCAGCCGCAGCGGTTGGCCTTGGTAGCGCACTTCCAGCGCGTCATGAGTGTCGGCCAGCGACTGCACCAGCGGGCACAGCGATTGTGCTTGGGCCTCGATGCGTTCGGCGCGGCCTTCCAGCTGCTGTTCCATCTGCGCGTCCAGACGGTCGGCGCGTGCCTCCATCGCATCGCTGCGTCCGGTGAAGATCTGCCACAGCATGCTGCGGGCGATGGAGGCGGACAGCGACTCGGCCATGTCCTGCACCTTGGCCTCGAAGCCTGGCCCGAACACAGCCTGTTCCCAGTAGCCCTTGCCCAGCGTGCCGCCGATCCAGTCATCGGCCTGCCGGCGCAGGCGCCGGACCTTGCGGCTGTTGGCGGTACCGGTGAGGCTTTCATAGACCCCGTCGAGCACGTCGAAGCTCAGTCCGCTCACTTCATGGGCCAGCGCCGTGGCGGCCGGCATCAGCTGCCGTGCCCCGGCCTCCATCTGCCGAAGGCGGGCCGCGTCGGCCTCGCTGACCGGCACGACCGTGTCGTCCAGGCTCAGCACGCCATCGTGGAACACCACCTCGTGCGGTGCCTGCGGGCCATGCCGCAGCCAGATGCCACCGCTGTCCACCAGCACGTCATAGTCGGTGTGGATACCGCACTGGTCCGCGCGCAGCTTCGGGGTGTCAGCGGCAATTGCAGGTACGGTGACCACAGCAGCCAACAGGGCCAAGGCGGGTGCTGACAGGCGCATGGTGGAATCCTTTCCGGTCATTGCAGGACCCCAGCATCCCGCGTTCGGCAGGCGCCGTCACCCGCCGAAAGTCACTGCGCGATGGCGATTCGTCCGGCCATACCGGCTTTCCCACCGGCTGCCCACCACCTATCCACAGGGTTGTCCCTAGCCAGTTTCATCACTGTCATGTGAAGCTGTCATTGTTCCGTTTTCGCGGTGCGTTGTGCCACCGCAATGACGCCTTTCGGACTTGACTGCGCAGCCCGTTCCGGCAGGTCTGAAGCGTCTGATCAGGGCGCCGATGGCACGATCCTTGCGGCGCAAGGGATTGCCGAATTTCACTACATTTGGCGTTGACGGACCCCATTACCCCCACTATCTTGTGGCCGTCGGTCGCAGCAACCCCCATTCCAGGGGTTGCCCCGGGGTACCCATCCGCGATCGTCAACGGCAGTGGCAGGCGCAGGGTCTCATCCCCTGCGACGCCGTCCTGCCATCCTGGGCTGTCATGTCCCGGGCCGCGTCACCCGATGCATCGAGCACCCCCAAATCACGCCAAGAGGACACACGCCGTGAGCACCGAATCCAGCGCCACCATCGAGAAGGAAAGCGAATTCCTGTTGACGTCGCCGCCGACGGCCAACGCGATGAGTGTGACCAAGCGCAATGGGACCACCGAACTGGTGGACCTGAACAAGATCGTGCGTGCGGTGCAGCGTTCCTCCGAAGGCCTGCACGCCGTCGACCCGATGCGCGTGGCCACCCGCACCATTTCCGGCCTGTACAACGGTGCCACCACCCGCGAGCTGGACGAACTGTCCATCCGCACCGCCGCCCTGCTGATCGGTGAAGAGCCCGAGTACGGCCGTCTCGCCGCGCGCCTGCTGGCCAACTACATCGCCAAGGAAGTCTCGGGCCAGGAAATCTACGCCTTCTCGCAGTCGGTCAGCCGTGGCCATGAAGTCGGCCTGATCAACGACCGCCTGCTGAACTTCGTGCAGACCAACGCACGCAAGCTCAACGATGCCATCGACATCTCGCTGGACCTGAACTTCGATTACTTCGGCCTGCGTACCCTGTACGACCGTTACCTGCTGCGCCACCCGCACACCCGCAAGGTGATCGAGACCCCGCAGCAGTTCTTCCTGCGCATCGCCAGCGCGCTGAGCGAGGACGTGTCCGAGACCCTGGCGCTGTACAAGCGCATGGGCAACCTGGACTACCTGCCGTCCAGCCCGACCCTGTTCAATTCCGGCACCACCCACGAGCAGCTGTCCTCGTGCTTCCTGCTGGACTCGCCGCAGGACTCGCTGGAATCGATCTATTCCAAGTACGGCGACATCGCCCAGCTGTCGAAGTTCTCCGGCGGCATCGGCGTCAGCTACACCCGCGTGCGTTCGCGTGGTTCGCTGATCAAGTCGACCAACGGCCATTCCAACGGCATCGTGCCGTGGCTGAAGACCATGGATTCGTCGGTGGCCGCAGTGAACCAGGGCGGCAAGCGCAAGGGCGCGGCCTGCGTGTACCTGGAAACCTGGCACGCCGACATCGAGGACTTCCTCGAGCTGCGCGACAACACCGGTGACGAAGCCCGTCGTGCGCACAACCTGAACCTGGCCAACTGGGTGCCGGACCTGTTCATGAAGCGCGTCGAAGCCGACCAGGAATGGTCGCTGTTCGATCCGCGCGTCGTGCCGGAGTTCACCGACCTGTTCGGCGAAGCCTTCGAGCAGGCCTACCTGCAGGCCGAAGCCCAGGGCAAGGCCAACCGCACCATCTCCGCGCGCAAGCTGTATGCCCGCATGATGCGTACGCTGGCCGAGACCGGCAACGGCTGGATGACCTTCAAGGACAAGTGCAACCGCGCCAGCAACCAGACCCTGCGCCCGGGCAACGTGATCCACCTGTCCAACCTGTGCACCGAAATCCTGGAAGTCACTTCCAACGATGAAACCGCCGTGTGCAACCTGGGTTCGATCAACCTGGGCAACCACTTCGACGAGCACAACGAGTTCGACTTCGAGAAGCTGGCCGAGACCGTTCGCCTGGCCGTGCGCCAGCTCGACCGCGTCATCGACCTGAACTTCTACCCGATCGAAACCGCCCGCCGCGCCAACCTGCGCTGGCGTCCGGTCGGCCTGGGCTGCATGGGCCTGCAGGACGTGTTCTTCCGCAAGCGCCTGCCGTTCGACAGCGCCGAAGCCCGCGCCCTGTCGAAGAAGATTGCCGAAGCGATCTACTTCCACGCGCTGGAAACCTCCTGCGAGCTGGCCCAGGAACGTGGCAAGCACCCGTCGTTCAACGACACCCGTGCCGCCGGTGGCGAACTGCAGTTCGACGCCTGGAACGTGGTGCCGGAAGACACCGCGCGCTGGGATGCCCTGCGCGCCCGCATCAAGGAACACGGCCTGCGCAACTCGCTGATGATCGCGATCGCCCCGACCGCGACCATCGCCTCGATCGCCGGCTGCTACGAGTGCGTCGAGCCGCAGGTGTCCAACCTGTTCAAGCGCGAGACCCTGTCCGGTGACTTCCTGCAGGTCAACCGTTACCTGGTCAACGAGCTGAAGAAGCTGGGCCTGTGGACCGCCGACATGCGCGATGCCATCAAGCTGGCCGAAGGCTCCATCGCCGGCGTGGCGCAGATTCCGGAAACGCTGCGCGAGGTCTACCGCACCGCGTGGGAACTGCCGATGCGTTCGCTGATCGACATGGCCGCCGAGCGTGGCGCCTTCATCGACCAGTCGGCCTCGCTCAACCTGTTCATGGAAAGCCCGAACATCGGCGCGATGTCCTCCATGTACATGTACGCCTGGAAGCAGGGCATCAAGACCACCTACTACCTGCGTTCGCGCCCGGCCACCAAGATCGCCAAGACCACGGTCAGCGCTGCGGCCCCGGCCAAGGTGTTCAGCCCGGACGAAGCCATCGCCTGCTCGCTGGAAAACCCGGAAGCCTGCGAGGCCTGCCAGTAAGACACCGCGCGGTGGGTGCCGACCGTTGGTCGGCACTCGAACACCTCGCACCTGTAGAGCCGAGCCATGCTCGGCTGCGGAAAAACACCCACGGTAGCGCCGGGCCACGCCCGGCGGCTCACCCAGGAATTCAAGGAAACACCCATGGCCGACAAGCCCAAGCAGATGCTGCTCGATCCCGGTTTTGAACTGACCCTGCGCCCGATGCGCTACCCGCAGTTCTATGACATGTACCGGAATGCGATCAAGAACACCTGGACGGTGGAAGAGATCAACTTCCAGATCGACATCACCGACCTGCACAGCAAGATGTCGCCGGGTGAGCGCCACCTGATCCACCGCCTGGTCGCGTTCTTCGCCACCGGCGATTCGATCGTGTCCAACAACCTGGTGCTGAACCTGTACCAGCACTTGAATGCGCCCGAAGCGCGCATGTACCTGTCGCGCCAGCTGTATGAGGAAGCACTGCACGTGCAGTTCTACCTGACCCTGCTGGACAACTACCTGCCGGATCCGGAAGAGCGCGCCAAGGCGTTCTCGGCGGTGGAGAACATCGACTCGATCAAGAAGAAGGCCGATTTCTGCTTCAAGTGGATCGACTCGATCCAGGACCTGACCCGCATCGAGACCCGCGAACAGCGCCGCCAGTTCCTGCTCAACCAGATCTGCTTTGCCGCCTGCATCGAAGGCCTGTTCTTCTTCGCTGCGTTCGCCTACGTGTACTACTTCCGTTCGCGCGGCCTGCTGCCGGGCCTCGCCTCGGGCACCAACTGGGTGTTCCGCGACGAGAGCGCGCACATGGAGTTTGCGTTCGAGTCGGTGCGCGTGGTGCGTGAGGAAGAGCCGGACCTGTTCGACGACGAGATGAAGCAGCAGGTCTACGACATGCTGGCCGAAGCCATCGAATGCGAAGTGCAGTTCGCCGAGGACGTGTTGTCCGGTGGCGTGGCCGGCATCTCGACCCGCGACATGCGCCAGTACCTGCAGCACTGCGCCGACCAGCACTTCGCCAAGCTGGGCATGGAAAAGAAGTACAACGTGCGCAACCCGCTGCCGTTCATGGAACTGCAGGACGTGCAGGAGCTGACCAACTTCTTCGAACGCCGCGTCTCGGCCTACCAGGTCGGCGTTCAGGGCGAAGTCGCCTTCGACATGAACTTCTGATCGAACCGGCCAGGCCTGTCGCAACGAAGAACCCCGGCCAATGCCGGGGTTTCTTGTTTCCGTAGCGTCGAGCCATGCTCGACTGCTGTTCGCAAGAAAGTCGAGCATGGCTCGACTCTACAATCAGCGCCGCCCTTCCACCGCCATGCGCACCGCCAGCCCGGCCAGCACCGTGCCCATCAGCCAGCGCTGCACCATCTGCCAGGTGGGGCGCGCGGCCAGGAAGCCGGCGATGCTGCCGGCGGTCAGCGCGATCATGCCGTTCACGCTGACGCTGACCAGGATCTGGGTGGAGCCCAGCACGATCGACTGCATCAGCACGCTGCCTTCGCCGTCCGGGTGCAGGAACTGCGGCAGCAGCGACAGGTACATCACCGCGACCTTCGGGTTCAGCAGATTGGTCAGGAAGCCCATCGTGAACAGCTTGCGCGGGCTGTCCTGCGGCAGGTCGCGCACCGCGAACGGCGAACGGCCGCCGGGCCTGAGCGCCTGCCAGGCCAGGTACAGCAGGTACAGCGCGCCGCCGATGCGCAGCGCGTCGTAGGCGAACGGCACGGTCATCAGCAGGGCGGTGATGCCCAGTGCCGCACACAGCATGTAGAACACAAAGCCCAGCGCCACCCCGCCCAGCGAGATCAGGCCAGCCATCGGCCCCTGGCAGATCGAGCGCGAGATGACGTAGATCATGTTCGGCCCGGGCGTGAGCACCATGGCCAGCGAAACCAGCGCGAAGGCCAGCAGGTCGGAAGTGGCGGGCATGGGCAGTCCTGGCAGTGGGCGTGGCGCAGTGTAACGCCTGCCGCAGGCGCGGCCTGCGCAGGCACCGCTGCCGGGTGCCTGTTGCACGTGCATGCCGATGGCCATCACGCCGGTCGCTTAGAATCCGCAGCACCCCACACCGAAGCACCCCCATGACCCCGATCCCCGAGACCGTGCCGCCCACCGAAGTGCGCATGGCTGAAATCGTCTTCCCCAACCACACCAACCACCTGGGCACCCTGTTCGGTGGCCAGGCATTGGCATGGATGGACAAGGCCGCGTTCCTGGCCGCCGCCCGCTATTCGCGCCGCACCGTGGTGACCGCGCGCAGCGACCAGGTCGACTTCAAGCTGCCGATCCGCATCGGCCAGATGGTGGAAACCATCGGCCGCATCGTCGAAGTCGGCCGCAGCTCGATGAAGGTCGAGGTGGAGCTGGTCGCCGAGGACCTGCACAGCGGCGAGCGCAAGCTGTGCACCCGCGGCCACTTCGTGATGATCGCGCTGGACGAGGAAGGCCACCCGATCGCGGTGCCGCCGCTGCCGGCCGCCTGAGACCAGCGGCTGAACCGGTGCTTGCGGGGGCGCTGCGGCGCCCCCATCTGGCAGCCATGACCCCGCCACTGACCGACTTCATCGACCGCGCCGAGCGCCTGTTCGTGCTGACCGGCGCGGGTTGCAGCACCGCCTCGGGCATACCCGATTACCGGGATGCCGACGGCCAGTGGAAACGCACGCCGCCGGTGACCTACCAGGCCTTCATGGGCGAGGCGACCACCCGCCAGCGTTACTGGGCGCGCAGCCTGCTGGGCTGGCCGCGCTTCGGCCTGGCCCGGCCCAACGGCACCCACCAGGCCCTGGCCGCCCTGGAAAGCCGCGGCAAGCTGCAGGTGCTGCTGACCCAGAACGTGGACGGCCTGCACCAGCGCGCCGGCAGCCGCAACGTGATCGACCTGCATGGCCGCCTGGATCTGGTGCGCTGCATGGGCTGCGAGCGCCGCAGTGGCCGCGAGGATTTCCAGCAGCGGCTGCTGGACGCCAATCCCGGCTGGGACGCGCTGGAGGCCGGCATCGCCCCCGACGGTGATGCCGACCTGGAGACCGATTTCTCCACATTCGTGGTGCCCGATTGCCCGCACTGCGGCGGCGTGCTGAAGCCGGACGTGGTGTTCTTCGGCGAGAACGTGCCGCGCGAGCGGGTGGCGGCGGTGCACGATCATCTGCAGCAGGCCGATGCAGTGCTGGTGGTGGGCTCGTCACTGATGGTCTATTCCGGCTTCCGCTTCGTGCAGGCGGCGGCGAAGGCAGGGTTGCCGGTGGCGGCGCTGAACCGCGGCCGCACCCGTGCCGACGACCTGCTGTTGTTCAAGGATGAGCGGGACTGCGCTGAAGCCTTGTCCGGTTGGGTGGCGGGCTGAGCCGAGCGTGGGCTCGGCTCTACGAGGGGCTGTTCGGCGCTCGGCGGCATGATCGGCTGCGAAACAGCGATCCATCCAGACGGTTGATCCAGAAGCCGCGCAGCGGTGCAATACGCACCCCCTACGTCGTTCATCACCCCCTTGAGCCAGCTGTTTTCGCCGATCTCGTTCGGCCCCCTGACCCTGTCCAACCGCATCGTCATCGCGCCGATGTGCCAGTACTCCGCCGAAGACGGCCGCGCCAGCGACTGGCACGCCATGCACCTGGGCAACCTGGCGCAGTCCGGCGCCGGCCTGTTGATCCTGGAAGCCACCGCGGTCGAGCCGCGCGGCCGCATCAGCTGGGCCGACCTTGGCCTGTGGGATGACGGCACCGAGGCCGCGCTGGCACAGGTGCTGGCCAGCGTCCGCCGCTGGTCGCCGATGCCGCTGGGCATCCAGCTGGGCCATGCCGGCCGCAAGGCATCCACCGCCCGTCCGTGGGACGGGGGTGGCCAGTTGCCGGCCGGCGATGCGCGTGGCTGGGCCACCGTGGCGCCGTCGCCGCTGCCGTTCCATGCCGCCGATCCGGCACCGCAGGAACTGGACGAGGCCGGCATCGCCGAGGTCATCGCCGCCTTCGCTGCCAGTGCGGTGCGCGCCGAGCGCCTGGGCTTCGAGCTGATCGAGCTGCATGCCGCGCACGGTTACCTGCTGCACCAGTTCCTGTCGCCGCTGAGCAACCGCCGCACCGATGGCTACGGTGGGTCGCTGCCGAACCGCCTGCGCCTGCTGGTGGAAGTGTTCGACGCGGTACGCGCGGCGGTGTCCGACAAGGTCGCCGTGGGCGTGCGCATTTCCGCCAGCGACTGGGTCGAGGGCGGCTGGGATCTGGTGCAGAGCGAAGCGCTGGCCCAGGTGCTGGACGCGCGCGGCTGCAATTTCCTGCATGTCTCCAGTGGCGGCCTGGACGAGCGCCAGAAGATCACCGTCGGTCCGGGCTACCAGGTGCCGTTCGCGGCGGCGATCAAGGCCAAGGTGCGCATGCCGGTGATCGCCGTGGGCATGATCACCGAACCGGAGCAGGCCGAATCGATCCTGCGCCATCGCCACGCCGATGCCGTGGCCCTGGCGCGCGGCATCCTCTACGACCCGCGCTGGCCGTGGCATGCCGCCGCCGCATTGCGCGACAGCGTGGAACCGGCGCCGCAGTACCTGCGCTGCGAGCCGCGCGATGCGCGCGGCGTGTTCAAGGCGCGCTGAGGTTCACACCCGCCATGCCGGCGCCATGCCGGCCTGCAGGTGCTCGAACAGCGCGCGGATCTTGGCGGTGAAGTCGCGGCGATCGCTGACGCAGAAATAGACCTCCATCGGCTCCGGACGCCACGTGCTGTCGGCGCCGAACACGGCCTGCAGGCGTCCATCGCGCAGGTAGGGCTCGGCCACGAACGCAGCCAATCGCGTGATGCCGGCACCGGCCGCCGCCAGCGACGCCAGCGCATCGATGTCATCGCAGACCATGCTCGGCGGTAGCACGGCGTCCACACGCTGGCCGTCCTTCAGCAGGCCCCAGCGCAACGGCCGGCCATCGGTGGGGAAGCGGTGCAGCAGCCCGCGATGGCTGCCCAGATCCGATGGTTCCTGCGGGGTGCCATGGGCCTTCAGGTAGGCCGGCGAGGCGCAGAACACGAACGGCACGCGTGCCAGCTGCCGTGCGACCACGCCGTCTTCCAGCTGCGCGCCGATGCGGATGCTGGCATCCACCGCCTCTGGACCATGCTGCACGGCGCGGTCGGTCAGCCGCAGTTCCAGCTGCAGCTGCGGGTAGCGTTGCTGCAGTGACGGCAGCAACGGGGCCAGCACGTGGCGGCCGAACGCGCTGCTGCTGGCGATGCGCAGCGGCCCGGCCGGTTCGATATCACCGGAGGTGACCATCGCCTGCGCGCGCGCCAGGTCGGCCTCGATGTGGCGGACCTGCGCCAGGTACAGCGCGCCGGCCTCGCTGAGCGCCAGCTGGCGCGTACTCCGGTTCAGCAGCCGTACGCCCAGATGCGCTTCCAGCCGGTTGATGTTCTGGCCGACTGCGGTGGCGCTGATGCCAAGGATGCGGGCCGCGGCGGCAATGCTGCCGGTCTCTGCGGTGCGGGTGAAGCTGCGGATCAGTTGCAACAGGTTCATGACCGACCAGCTTGCCACGGTGATGGCCAAGTATCGCTTGGGACTGAACCAAGCGGTTCGGTTGCATCGGTGATCATCCGGCTGCTGGGCAGGAAGCTGCCCTACACTGTGGCGATGCGCCCCGATTCCATCCTCACCCTGTCCTGCCCCGACCGTACCGGCATCGTCTACCGCGTGTCCGGCCTACTGTTCGACCACGGCTGCAACATCCTCGACGCCCAGCAGTTCGGCGATGAGGAAAGCGGCCGCTTCTTCCTGCGCGTGCATTTCGACCGTGACGCCGGCCTGCCGCTGGAGACCGTGCACGCCGCGATGGCCACGCTTGCCGAAGGCTTCGGCATGGACTGGCAGCTGCATGATGGCCGCCGCCGGGCACGCCTGCTGGTGCTGGTCAGCAAGCAGGGGCACTGCCTCAACGACCTGCTGTTCCGCGCCCACAGCGGCCAGCTGAAGGTCGACATTGCCGCGGTGGCCTCCAACCACGTCGACTTCGCGCCATTGGCCGCGTCCTACCAGGTACCGTTCCACCACCTGCCGGTGACCGCCGATACGCGTGCGGTGCAGGAGCAGCAGATCATCGACCTAGTCGAGCGCGAGCGCATCGACCTGGTGGTGCTGGCACGCTACATGCAGATCCTGTCACCCGCGCTGTGCCGCGCGCTGGCCGGGCGTGCGATCAACATCCACCACAGCTTCCTGCCCAGCTTCAAGGGCGCGCAGCCGTACCACCAGGCACACGCGCGCGGGGTCAAGATCATCGGCGCCACCGCGCACTACGTCACCGAGGATCTGGACGAAGGACCGATCATCGAACAGGACGTGGCCCGCGTGGATCACGCCATGGCGCCGCGCGAGCTGGTGCGGCTGGGCAGCGATACCGAATCGCTGGTGCTGGCACGCGCCGTGCGCCGCCATGTGGAGCACCGCATCCTGCTCAACGGGCATCGCACGGTGGTGTTCCGGTAACGTGCTGCCCCTTCCAGGTCCGCCGGGCATGGCCCGGCGCTACCAAGGGTGCTATCCGGTAGTGCCGGCCGCTGGCCGGCAACTGCATGGATCCCGAGGTTGCCGGCCAGCGGCCGGCACTACCGTTGTGGGTCAGGCGGTCGCGATTCCCGCCTTGCCCAGCGCATCGCGCACCATCGCGTCGTTGGCTTCGGTCACCGGCCGGGTCAGGTCCCACAGGAACTTCACCCGGAAGCCGGACTTCACCGCATCCTGCGCGCTCCACAGCACGCAGTAGTCGCGGGCCAGGCCGCACACGTGCACTTCGCGGATGCGGCGCTCGTGCAGCCAGCCGGCCAGGCCGGTGGCCGGGCGCTCGCCATCGGGGCCATGGTTCTCGCGGAAGGCGCTGTACGAATCCACCTGTTGGCGCGTGCCCTTGCGCAGGATCAGGTCGGCCACGGTCCAGTCCACGCCCGGGTGCAGCGCGGCACCGGCGCTGCCCTGCACGCAGTGGTCCGGCCACAGGGTCTGCGGCTGCGCGTGCAGCAGGATGGTCTCGAACGGGCGTTGGCCGGGGTGCTGGCTGGCGAACGAGGCATGGTCGGCCGGGTGCCAGTCCTGTGTTGCCACCACGGTGCGGTAGCGGCGCTGCGCCAGCAGATCGGCGATCGGTGCCACCAGCGCATCGCCCTGGTCGCAGGCCAAGGCGCCACCGGGCATGAAGTCCGGCTGCAGGTCGATCACCAGCAGGGCGACATCGGCGGGCAGGGCGGTCATGGCAGTTCCGCTACAACAGAAGGGGCGACCAGCGTGGCCGCCCCATGCCTGCACGTCAATCGTCCTGTGGCGTCCCAGCGTCCCGCCCGTAGTACAGCAGGCCGATCCTGATCCGCTCGCGGCCATTCTCGCGGCGATGGCGGTTGGCATCGCGCAGCGAGTACACGCAGCCGCAGTATTCCTGCTGGTAGAACTGCTCGCGCTTGCTGATCTCGATCATGCGGCTGGCGCCGCCGCCCTTGCGCCAGTTGTAGTCCCAGTACTGCAGGCCTTCATAGCGCGACGCCGCACGGATCCCGCAGTCGTTGATCTGCGCCATGTTCTTCCAGCGCGAGATGCCCAGCGACGAACTGATGGTGTCGTAGCCGTGCTCGTGCGCGTACAGCGCAGTGCGCTCGAAGCGCATGTCGAAGCACATCGTGCAGCGGATGCCGCGTTCAGGCTCGTTTTCCATGCCGCGTGCACGGCTGAACCAGTTGTCGGTGTCGTAGTCGCAGTCGATGAAGGGAATGCCGTGCTGCTCGGCGAAGCGGATGTTCTCCTGCTTGCGCAGCTCGTACTCCTTCACCGGGTGGATGTTGGGGTTGTAGAAGAAGATCGCGTAGTCGATCCCGGAGGCGGTGATCGCCTCCATCACTTCGCCGGAACAGGGCGCGCAGCACGAATGCAGCAGCAGGCGCTTGCCGTCGGCGGGCAGGGTCAGGGTGGGGCGTTGGAGCTCGGTCATCGTCAGGTACCGCATGGACCGCCGGCAACGGCGGTGGCCCATGCATCAGCGCGTGGGTGAACGGGTCTGGCCGGATACCGTGAACAGGACGCGCGCGGCCACACCGCCTGCACGCGCAGGACGACGACGGCCCCGGCAACCTCCCCGCGGAGATTCCAGGTCGAGTCAGGGGACGGTCGTGTCCCCCGGCCGGGGCCGGTATTCGGGCTGATGGACACGGGCCGCAGCCCACCTACTACCCGCCGCTTCCCAGGCGCGCGCCCAGTGCTGTTGGCAGGATTCGTTTCCATTCACCGCTGCGGGGCAGCTCCGGAATGGACGCGCGAGGCGCCTTCACCGGATTCCCGTTTAAATCCCTCCCCGCGCCGCAGCGATGGGAGGGATACCTTCGGCGTGTGCAAGGTGGACCTGTTGGTGGCGCCGGTCAAGAGCGCAGGGGTCAGAACCCGCTGCGTGGCAGCGGGATCCGCCCCCAGCGGAAGGAAGGGGTCGGATCCCGCTGCCACGCAGCGGGCTCTGACCCCGGTCGGGATGCACCTTCAATGCCCCACGGCCGCCCGCGTGCGGATGTCGTCCAGCCGCTGGTCGTGCAGCAGGCGGCCGTTCTCCCACACGGTCACCATTGCGTCCTCGAAGCCGTCCGGCAGGGTGTCGTCGCCGTTGGCCGGCAGCGGCACCGTGTGCAGGCTGCCATCGTCCAGGCGGCGCAGCAGGCGCATGCGGCCACGCTTGCTGGCCTTGCCGGCGTCGGTGACCGGATCCTTGTAGACGTCGATCCACTCACCCTCGACCCTCGCCGCCGAGCACTTCAGTGCGAACTTCTGCGTATCGCGGTCCAGCCGCTGCAGCAGCGCACCGCCCATGCCGAAGGCCACGTTGTCGGCGGCGTAGCCGTCGTCGGTGATGCGTTGCAGGATGGTGCGGATGGTATCCGGGTTGATGCCATCGCCCTGGATCACCCGCACGTGGTTGAGCACGCGGTAGCCCTTGCTGTTGAGGGTGTGGCCGAAGGCTTCATCCAGCCGGCGCAGGCTTTCGGCCACCACCTCCACCGGGTCCCCCGAGTCCGGGCGGATGACCAGGGTGGCGCCCGAGGCGATCACGTCATCGCGCAGGGTGGTACCCCAGTGCTCGCTGATGGCGCGGTAGATGTCATAGCTGTCCGACACCACGGCTACGATCGCACCGGGCGTGCCGAACTGGCGCAGCATGTTGCGGTAGGCGTCCACCTCGCGCTCGCGGCCCCAGCTGGTGATGGTGCTGTGCTCGGCGGCGGGAATCGAATAGCCGGCCATCGGCGCGTGGTAGTGCGCGCGCGCCAGGCACAGGGCCGAGACCGTATCGGTGCCGAGGAAGTTGACCAGGTGCGCGGCACCGCCCAGCGCGGCCGATTCCAGGCTCGAGACACCGCGCGCGCCGAAGTCATGCAGCTTGAACGGCAGCTGCCCCTGCGGGTCGTCGCTGGTCTGCTGCAGGAACGCGGCGATGGTCTGCCGTGCGTGCCAGCTGATGGTGGCCACGGTGACCGGGTACCACACGCGCAGCAGCAGCGTTTCCAGGTACGACGGCACCCAGAACGCGGCCGGATCGGTCGATTCGATGGTCATCAGCGCCTGGTGGGTGGGCACCACGCTGCCCTCGGGAACGGCGCGGATGCGCACCGGCAGGTGGCCGCCAAGCCGGTCGACGATATCGCGCCAGCCGGCCTCGTTGAACGGTTCGCCATGCGCGGCGAACACCGCAGCAGCGTCGTCGATGTCGGCGTGGGTGACCGGCCGTGCCAGCGCGCCCTTGAGGATCGCCTGCAGGCCGAAGAACACCGTGCGATCGTGCAGGCCGCCACGTGATTCGACGTAGAAGAACGTGGCATCGGTACCCGGCGGGTACTGCAGCCAATGGCTGGCCTTGTAGCTGTCGGTGTTGAGGAGAAGATTATCGAGGTAGTGCATGACGGAAGCTCCTTCGCGTCGGGTGGCACCAGCGGTCTATCCGCCAGTGGGAAAGCCGGGCCGGTCAGCCGCGGCCGAGGAAATACTCCAGGATGTGCAGGTGGTCTTCGAACAGCTGCGGGCCCATGTCCAGTGCTTCACTCACCGGTATCCAGCGTGCCTTGTCGGCGTCATCGCCACCGCGCACCGGCGGCAGCTCGCCGGCCGGAAACTCGAAGTGGAAACCGTGGGTGATGGTGCGGCCACGCTGGCTGCGGTCCGGGTGGTCGAACACCTGCTGGCCCTTCAGCGACCCCTTCAACACCGGCAACGGAATCTTCAGCCGGGTTTCCTCGCGCAGTTCGCGCAGGCAGCTGTCGAGCAGGCTCTGTTCCTGGCCGACGAAGCCGCCGGGCAATGCCCACAGCCCCTTGCCGGGTTCCGAGCGGCGACGCACCAGCAGCACGTGGCCCGAATGCACCACCACCGCATCGGTGGTGACGAAGGTGGGCGCGTAGGGTGCATCCTTCCAGGCGGCCTTGTACTGTTCGATGAAGCGGTACTCGGCCACCAGCTGGCCATACGCAGGCGCACTCTTGCGGAACGCTTCGAGCATGTCGTACACCGGCGCCGGCACATTGCCACGCAGCATCAGCAGCGCGCCGTGGAAGTCGACGTCGCCCGCTTCGAACAGGTAGCGCCGCAGCTCGGTGGCCGACAGGGTGGCAGTGTGCTGCACGTCCACCAGCGGCCACTGCGGGAACTCGCGCAGGTAGTAGCTGGACGCATCCTTGTCCATGCCGATCAGGCCCACCCTGGCATCGGCGGCGGCACCGTCGTTGCGCAGGGCGTCAGCCACCTGGCGCTGCACGTTGGCGATCCATTGTGCTTCGTTGTACAGGTGGTCACGCAGCGGGCGGATCAGCAGACGGTCGGTGTGGCCGTCGAGGGCCGCCTGGATCATCACGGCGCGTTCGGCCACGGTCCAGGGATTGCGGAGGCTGCGGGGGGTATCGGCAGAGCCGACCAGGAAGATCAGCTTGCGGGCCCGGCTCAGGGCCAGGCGGGCAACGGCGGCGTGGCCGTTGTGGAAGGGCTCGAATCGCCCGATGAAGACGAGATAGTCGAATTCCATGAGAATCCCTCATGTCGTTGTGGCAGCCGCGGGTCTGTCCCTTGGCTTGCTGCAGATGCTACGCCGATGGCGGGGCGGGTCAAGCCTGCAGCCGTGCTTTCTGCTGAACGGCGCATTGCGTGCGCGGACTGCGCCGTTGTTCTCAGGCCCTGAGAAGCCCCTGCGCCATACTGCAACCCACGCGGCGGACGGCATGCTCGGGGGCAAGACAGTGGCGGACAAGTACTGCGATCTGGTCATGAAAGGCGGCATCACCAGCGGCATCGTGTACCCCAATGCGGTACTGGCGCTGGCCCGCGAGTATCGCTTCAAGAGCATCGGCGGCACTTCAGCCGGCGCCATTGCGGCAGCGGTGGCGGCTGCAGCGGCCTGCGGCGATCGCCGCCAGCAGGCCGGCGAGCAGCTGCCCGGCGATGCAGGCTATGGCGGGCTGTCGGCGGTGTCGGCACAGCTGTCCCGGCGCGGCTTCATCTACAGCCTGTTCCAGCCGGCGCGCGGCGCGCGCGCGGCCTATCGGCTGCTGGTGGTGCTGACCGGCAATGCCCGCCTGCCGCACAAACTGCTGTGCCTGGCCGTTGCGGTATTCGAGATCGCGCCGCTGGAAGTGCTGGTGTCGCTGGCGCTGCTGCTCGGCCTGGGCTGGTGGGGCGGTGGCTGGAGCGGCGTGGCCGCCACGCTGCTGCCATCACTGCTGTGCGCCTACGGTGCGGGTGTGGCCGGTGCCGCGCTGCGGGTCGCGCGGGTGGCGCGTCGCAACCTGCTGGGCCTGTGCAGCGGCCTCAGCCGCGATCCACGCAGGCCGGCGCTGACCGAGTGGTTGCATGAATGCCTGCAGCAGCTGTCGGGCAAGCCGCTGGATGCACCGTTGACCTTCGCCGACCTGCACGATGCGCCGCGCTACGCCGGTGAGCCGGACAGCCCGCATGCGATCAGCCTGCAGATGATCACCACCTGCATCTCACACAACGAGCCGCGCACGCTGCCGCTGGGCGGTGCGCAGTTCTGGTTCCTGCGCGAGGAGTTCGAGCAGCTGTTCCCCGCCAGCGTGGTGCAGTGGCTGGTGAGCCAGGCCGGCCCGCCGCTGGAGGTGGAAGGGCGGCAGTACTACCACCTGCCACAGGGCCCGAAGTTGCCGGTGCTGGTGGCCACGCGCATGAGCCTGAGCTTCCCGCTGCTGATCAGCGCGGTGCCGCTGCATGAACCCTCACGCCGCGAACGACGCTGCGAACCGACCGCCCCTGCGGCCGACCAGGAGCACAACGTTGCCGACAGCATGGAAGGGCTGACCAGTGCCGGGCAGACCTGCGGCCCGGTGATCATCGCCTTCCGCATCTGCTGGTTCTCCGATGGCGGCATCAGCAGCAACTTCCCGATCCATCTGTTCGACGCCGCCCTGCCGCGCTGGCCGACCTTCGCCATCAACCTGGTTTATCCACAGCACGCCGAAGCGGTGAGCCAGGGCAGCGGCGGCCGCCAGGCGCTGGAACATGCGGTGTTCCTGCCCACCGAAAACCGCCACGGCTGGCAACGGCATTACCAGTCCATCGCCACGCCACTGGCCGCAGCCGAGCTGGGTCGTTTCCTGTTCGCGGTGGTGGCGACCATGCAGAACTGGCGCGACCTGCTGCAGGCGCGCGCACCGGGTTATCGCGACCGCATCGTGCACGTCAGCCTGCAGGGCGACGAAGGCGGCATGAACCTGGACATGCCGCAGGAGGTACTCTCCCGCATCGCCGACAAGGGCAGCCTGGCCGGTGCGCGCTTCTGTTCGTTCTCGTTCGAGAACCACTACTGGATCCGCTGGCGCAACCTGGCCTCGGCCTACCAGCGTTACACGCTGGAAGTGGCGCGCACCGATGATCCGGCGCAGCAGGTGCTGGCCTACCGCGCGGCGTACGCGATGGTCGCCAGCGGTCAGCCGACGCCACCGTCGTACAAGCTGGGCTCGGAAGACAAACGGCTGGCCTCGCAGCAGTTGTGGGGCTTGATGGTCGAGCAGGGCCGCACCTGGGAGGACCTCGGCCCGGACCTTACCGACGGCGCACCGCGTCCGCTGCCGCAGATGAAGGTGACCCCGATCTACTGACCCGATCCTGCGGTCGAATCGGGGTCAGATCCGTTTCCGCAGGAAAACGGATCTGACCCCGCAGTGGTTGCTGCTCTTGCCGGCCAGCGGCCGGCACTACCGCAGGTGCAGGGCGCAGCCCTGCAGAACCCCCTATCGCCCCGGCAACTGCGCGAACGCGCGCTGCATGCAGTCCTCGCGCGGGCACACCCGGCACCCCGGGCCGATCGATACCGAATTGCCCGGGCTCTGCACATCCAGCCCCAGTGAATACACCAGGCGTTCGGCATGCTGCAGGTCGCAGCCCAGCGCCACCGCGAAGGTCTTGCGCGGTTGGCCATGGCCGACCGGGCCACTGCTGACCTGCCGCGCCAGCCAGAAATGACGGCGGCCATCGGGCATGCGCGCGGTCTGGGTGAGGATGCGCCCGGGTTGGTTGAACGCCTCGTAGACGATCCACAGCGGGCACGATCCACCCACCTGCGAGAAGTGGAAATCGGTGGCCGAATGGCGCTTTGAGACGTTGCCCGCCCGATCCACGCGGATGAAGAAGAACGGCAGGCCGGGCGCGCTGCGCCGTGCCAGCGTGCTCAGCCGGTGGCAGACCGCTTCGAAGCCGACGCCGAACTGGTGCGCCAGCAGTTCGATGTCGTAGCTGCTGGTTTCGGCTGCACGCAGGAAGCGCATGTACGGCATCACCAGCGCACCGGCGAAATAGTTGGAGAGACCGATCCGCGCCTGCGCGATGCGTGCCTCATCGGTGAACCCGGCGCGCGCCACCACCGCATCGATCTGCGGCAGGTAGCCGTGCAGGGCCAGCTCGGCCGCCATCTGGAACGCCTGCTGTCCGGGCTCTAGGTAATCGGGCAGCCACAGCCGCCGCGCACCGGCATCGTAGTGCCGCTTTTCGCGCCCGGCCTGCAGTGCGGCCACTTCCACCAGCACGCCATGGCGGTCGGCCAGCAGCTGGCGCAGCCGCGGTGCCACATGCCCGGGCGACAGCCCCCATTCGGCGAACAGCTGCTCGGCCAGCTCGTCCAGCTCGGGAATGTGGTTGTGCATGCGGTTGAAGAACTCGCGCACCTGGTCACCGGCGGGCAGGGTACTGCCGGCGCCGGGCTCGCCCAGCTGGAACTCCAGTGCGGCCGCGTGCTCGCGCAGCGCCAGGTGACGACGGTGCAGGTCCAACAGCGCGCGGCTGACCTGCGGCAGGTTCCCGGCCAGCGCGCGCAGTTCGGTCGCGCTGACCTCGGCCAGGCCCAGGTCGCGCAGGGTTTCGCCCAGCGCCTCCTGCAGGGCGGCGGGCTCATCGTCATCGAACAGCGAGGAAACGTCGCCCAGCACCTCTCCCAGCTTCTTCTGCACCGCCGGTGTCAGTGGGCGCTTGTTGCGCTCGATCTGGTTCAGGTAGCTGGCCGACAGCCCCAGCGCACGCGCCAGATCGGCCTGGCTGTAGCCGCGCTGCTCGCGCAGCCGCAGCAGGCGCAGGCCGAGTTGCCGCTGGGGAGCTGAATAATTCACAGAATTAACAGGAACCGTGGGGCGTGTTGGCCAGATTAAGCGGATTCAGCCCGGAAATCGAGCCGGGTGCTGTGAATAATGCCAAGCATCTTTCGCACCCTGTGGGATTGTCGTCATGACTGTTGCAGCGCCCCGTATCCGCATGCTGATCGATGGCCAGTTCGTTGAATCGGCCACTTCCCACTGGCAGGACGTGATCAATCCGGCCACCCAGGACGTGCTGGCCCAGGTGCCGTTCGCCACCACCGGCGAAGTGGACGCCGCCGTTGCCGCCGCCAAGGAAGCCTTCAAGACCTGGCGCAAGACCCCGATCGGCACCCGCGCGCGCATCTTCCTGAAGTACCAGCAGCTGATCCGCGAAAACATGAGTGAGCTGGCCCACATCCTCACCGCCGAACAGGGCAAGACCCTGCCGGACGCCGAAGGTGATGTGTTCCGCGGCCTGGAAGTGGTCGAGCACGCCGCCGCCATCGGCAACCTGCAGCTGGGCGAGCTGGCCAACAACGTGGCCAATGGCGTGGACACCTACACGATCATGCAGCCGCTGGGCGTGTGCGCCGGCATCACCCCGTTCAACTTCCCGGCGATGATCCCGCTGTGGATGTTCCCGATGGCGATTGCAACGGGCAACACCTTCATCCTCAAGCCGTCCGAGCAGGACCCGATGGTCACCATGCGCCTGGTCGAGCTGGCGCTGGAAGCCGGCATTCCCAAGGGCGTGCTGAACGTCGTCCACGGCGGCGAGGAAGTGGTCAACGCGATCTGCGACCACCCGGACATCAAGGCCGTGTCGTTCGTCGGGTCCACCCGCGTCGGCACCCACGTCTACAACCGCGCTTCGCTGGCCGGCAAGCGCGTGCAATGCATGATGGGCGCCAAGAACCACGCCGTGGTGCTGCCGGACGCCAACAAGGAACAGACCCTCAACGCAATGGTCGGTGCCGCCTTCGGTGCCGCTGGCCAGCGCTGCATGGCGGCTTCCACGCTGGTGCTGGTCGGTGAAGCGCGCAACTGGGTGCAGGACCTGGTGGCCAAGGCCCAGACCCTGAAGGTCAGCGCCGGCACCGTGTCCGGCACCGACGTCGGCCCGGTCATTTCCTGCAGCGCCCGCGAGCGCGTGGAAGGCCTGATCGCCTCGGGCGTGGAGCAGGGCGCCAAGCTGGTGCTCGATGGCCGCAAGCCGCAGGTCGATGGCTTCGAGAAGGGCAACTTCGTCGGCCCGACCATCTTTGCCGGTGTCACCACCGACATGCGCATCTACCAGGAAGAGATCTTCGGGCCGGTGCTGGTCATCCTCGAAGCGGAAACGCTGGAAGAGGCCATCGCGATGGTCAACAGCAACCCGAACGGCAACGGCACCGCACTGTTCACCCAGTCCGGCGCTGCCGCGCGCAAGTTCCAGGAAGACATCGACGTCGGCCAGGTCGGCATCAACGTGCCGATCCCGGTGCCGGTGCCGCTGTTCTCGTTCACCGGTTCGCGCGCCTCCAAGCTGGGCGACCTGGGCCCGTACGGCAAGCAGGTGGTGCTGTTCTACACCCAGACCAAGACGGTCACCGCGCGCTGGTTCGATGACGAGACGCTGAGCCACGGCGTCAACACCACGATCAGCCTGAAGTAACGGCAGGAGCAGCCATGAGCCACTCGATGACGACGGAACTGGAAGAAGCGCAGCAGGCGTACCGCGAGGCGGCGCGCGACTTCGCACAGGCCGAACTGGCGCCGCACGCCGCGCGATGGGATGCGGAGGGCATCTTTCCGCGCGAGGCGATCGCCAAGGCCGGTGAGTTGGGCTTCTGCGGTCTGTACATGGACCCGGAAGTGGGCGGCAGCGGCCTGAGCCGACTGGACGCCGCCGTCGTCATCGAGGAGCTCGCCAACGTCGATCCGTCGACCGCGGCGTACATCAGCATCCACAACATGGCCTCGTGGATGGTGTCCAGGTGGGGCCAGCCGGCCCTGCGCGATGCGTGGGGCACCGATCTGTCCTCGGGCAGCAAGCTGGCCTCGTACTGCCTGACCGAACCGGGTGCGGGTTCCGATGCGGCGTCGCTGAAGACCACCGCCGTGCGCGATGGCGACTTCTACGTGCTGAACGGCTCGAAGGCCTTCATTTCCGGCGCCGGTGCCACCGAGCTGCTGGTGGTGATGGCGCGTACCGGCGGTGCCGGTGCCGGCGGTGTCAGCGCCATTGCGGTGCCGGCGGACCTGCCGGGCATCAGCTTCGGCCGCAAGGAAGAGAAGATGGGCTGGAACAGCCAGCCCACCCGTGGCATCACCTTCGAGAACGTCCGCGTGCCGGTCAGCCACCTTCTGGGAGAGGAAGGCGGCGGCTTCAAGCTGGCCATGAAGGGGCTGGACGGCGGCCGCATCAACATCGCCGCCTGCTCGCTGGGTGCCGCACAGGGTGCACTGGATGCTGCGCGCCGCTACATGGGCGAGCGCCGCCAGTTCGGCAAGGCGCTGGCCGAGTTCCAGGCGCTGCAGTTCAAGCTGGCCGACATGGTCACCCAGCTGGTGGCTGCACGGCAGATGGTGCACACCGCGGCACGCAAGCTCGATGCCGGTGCCAGCGATGCCAACGTGTGGTGCGCGATGGCCAAGCGCTTCGCCACCGATGCCGGTTTCAACGTCTGCAACGAAGCGCTGCAGATCCACGGGGGCTACGGCTACATCCGCGAATACCCGATCGAGCGCCTGCTGCGTGACTGCCGCGTGCACCAGATCCTGGAAGGCACCAACGAGATCATGCGGGTGATCGTTGCCCGTCACCTGCTCAACACCGAAGAGGAACTGCGATGAAGGATTGGCGTACCCAGGAGCACGTGGGCCTGAAGGTGGAGGTGGATGGCCACACCGCCGTGGTCACCCTGAACAACCCGCCGGCGCATACCTGGACCGTGCACAGCCTGTCGGCGCTGCGCGACCTGGTCGGCGCGCTCAACGCAGACCGCGACATCTACGCGCTGGTGATCACCGGTGACGGCGAGAAATTTTTCTCCGCCGGTGCCGACCTCAACCAGTTCGCCTCCGGCGACAAGGCCGCTGCACGTGAGGCCGCGCGCCGCTTCGGTGAAGCCTTCGAAGCGCTGTCCGGTTTCCGTGGCGTGTCGATCGCCGCGATCAACGGCTACGCCATGGGCGGTGGCCTGGAGTGCGCGCTGGCCTGCGACCTGCGCATCATTGAAGACCATGCCCAGGTCGCGCTGCCGGAGGCCACCGTCGGCCTGCTGCCGTGTGCCGGCGGTACCCAGAACCTGCCACGCCTGGTCGGCGAGGGCTGGGCCAAGCGCATGATCCTGCTGGGTGAGCGCATCAACGCCGAGACCGCGCTGCGCATTGGCCTGGCCGAAGAAAAGGTCGGCAAGGGCGAAGCCAAGGCGCTGGCGCTGGAATGGGCGAAGAAGGCCGGCAAGCAGAGCCCGACCAGCATCGCCGCCTGCAAGACCCTGGTGCAGTCCACCCGCACCGGCACCCACGCCTCGGCGCTGGTGGCCGAGCGCGAAGCCTTCGTCGACCTGTTCGACACCGCCGACCAGGTCGAGGGCGTGACTGCCTTCCTGGAAAAGCGCGCCGCGCAGTGGAAGAACGCATGAGCACGGATACCGCTGCCGACGACGCACCGGTGCTGTTCGAAGAGCGCGTGGCCGGCAACGGCACGCGCATCGGCATCGCCACGCTCAATGCGCCGCGTACGCTCAACGGTTTCTCGCTGCCGATGGCGCACCTGCTGCTGAAGCAGCTGAATGCCTGGGCCGATGACGATGGCATCGCCATGGTGGTGCTGCAGGGCGCCGGCGAAAAGGCGTTCTGTGCTGGTGGCGACCTGCACAGCCTGTACAAGGCCATGGTCGCCTTCCGTGAGGCCGGCCACAGCGACATCCGCCAGAACGCCTATGCCGCCGAGTTCTTCGACGTCGAATACCGCGTCGATTACCTCATCCACACCTACACCAAGCCGATCCTGTGCTGGGGCCACGGCATCGTGATGGGCGGCGGCATCGGCCTGATGTCCGGCGCCAGCCACCGCGTGGTCAGCGAGCGCTCCAAGCTGGCCTTCCCGGAAATCACTGTTGGTTTGTTCCCCGATGTCGGTGGAAGCTGGCTGCTGCCGCGCGTGCCGGGCAACGGTGGCCTGTTCCTGGCCCTGACCGGCGCACTGCTCAACCCGGGCGATGCCATCTACGCCGGCCTGGCCGACGTGCACGTGGCCGAAGAACGCCGCAGCGCGGTGTTCGATGCGCTGCTGCAGGTGGCCTGGTCCAATGACACCGCACACAACCACGAACGCCTGACCCATCTGCTGCAGTCGCATGCCAGCGATGCCGCCACCGGTCCACTGCTGGCCCACGCGGCGCAGGTCGATGCGTTGTGCGAAGGCGATGACCTTGAAGCCATCGTGGCGCGCATTGCCGGCCTGCAGACCGACGACGCCTGGTTGCAGGCGGCTCAGAAGACCCTTGCTGCCGGTGCACCGGGTTCGGCACGGTTGGCGTACGAACTGCAGCGCCGCAGTGCCGGCCAGGACCTGGCCGCGATCTATCGCCTGGAGTACATCGTCGCCCTGCATTGCGCCGCCCATGGTGATTTCGCCGAAGGCATCCGCGCGCTGCTGATCGACAAGGACCGCAACCCGCAGTGGAACCCGGCCACCCTGGCCGAGGCCACCGGCGCGTGGGCAGACACCTTCTTCGCTTCCCCCTGGGCCGACGCCGCGCATCCGCTGGCCGACCTGGGCACTCCCCTTGTTGAAAGGAGCCTTGCATGAGCCGCATTGCATTCATCGGGTTGGGCAACATGGGTGGCCCGATGGCCGCCAATCTGGTCAAGAACGGCCACAGCGTGCGCGTGTTCGATCTGGTTCCGGCCGCGGTGCAGGCCGCTGTCGACGCCGGCGCCAGCGCTGCATCGTCGGCGCGCGACACCCTGGCCGATGCCGAAGTGGTGATCTCGATGCTGCCGGCCAGCCGTCATGTCGAAGGCGTGTACCTGGGCGACGACGGCATTCTTGCCGCGATCCCGGCCGGTGCACTGGTCATCGACTGCAGCACGATCGCCCCGGCCAGCGCCCGCAAGGTCTCGGAAGCGGCCGCCGCGCGTGGCCTGCAGATGATCGACGCGCCGGTGTCCGGCGGTACCGCCGGCGCCCAGGCCGGCACCCTGACCTTCATCGTCGGCGGCGAGGAAGACGCGCTGGAACGCGCACGCCCGGTGCTGCAGGCGATGGGCAAGAACATCTTCCACGTTGGCGCCAGCGGCGCTGGCCAGGTCGCCAAGCTGTGCAACAACATGGCGCTGGGCGTGATCATGGCGGTGACCGGTGAAGCCATCGCACTGGGCGTGGCGCACGGGCTGGACCCCAAGGTGCTGTCGCAGATGATGGCGGTCAGCACCGGCCGCAGCTGGGCCACCGAAGTGTGCAACCCGTGGCCGGGCGTGCTGGAGAATGCGCCGGCCTCGCGTGGCTACAGCGGTGGCTTCGGCAGCGATCTGATGCTGAAGGACATGGGCCTGGCGGTGGAAGCGGCGATGAGTGTCGGCGCTTCGATTCCGCTGGGCGAAGTGGCCCGCAATCTCTACTCGATGAACCACCAGGCCGGCCGCGGCAAGCTGGATTTCTCCAGCGTCGTGCAGCTCATCACGAGCGAGAAGTGACCTGGTAGTGCCGGCCGCTGGCCGGCAACCTCATGCCCCCGTGCGGGACAACGGAGGTGGGATGGGCGGATGTTCGGTTTCGACCGGCATCCGCCCATTTTTTTGGGGGTCGGATCCCTTTCGCAACGCGAAAGGGCTCTGACCCCATATAGCCGTGCGAGCCTGGGATGGGGTCAGAGCCCTTTGCCGGTGGCAAAGGGATCCGACCCCGGCGCCGCATCAGGCAACGATCAGCGTTACATCAATGTTGCCGCGGGTGGCGTTGGAGTACGGGCACACGATGTGCGCCTTCTGCACCAGTTCTTCCACCTGCTCGCGCGGCACGCCCGGCACGTTGATGGTCAGCTCGGCCTCGATGCCGAAGCCGGTCGGGATCTGGCCGATGCCGACCTTGCCGGTGACGGTGGTGTCGGCCGGCAGCGCGACCTTGGCCTGGCCGGCCACGAACTTCAGCGCGCCCAGGAAGCAGGCCGAGTAGCCAGCGGCGAACAGCTGTTCCGGGTTGGTGCCCGGGCCGCCGGCACCACCCAGCTCGCGCGGGGTCGACAGCTGGATGTCCAGCACGTTGTCGGACGAGACGGAACGGCCTTCACGGCCGCCGGTGGAGGTGGCCTGGGCGGTATACAGAACCTTTTCGATGGACATCGGGATGCTCCTGGTCAGTGGGTGGGTACTGCTATGGAGCCTACTTTGCCCGGTTTCTGCGTACGTTGGGTTGCAGTCCGTACGAAAAACTTGATTGATCGTCCTGTTGGCCTAGATCGTCCACTCGCGGTCGGTGGTGAACATGATGGTCAGCCAGCGGTCCGGCGAGGCCTCGCCCAGCGCATCGCCGATCTCGTCGCGCAGCTGGTCCCATTCCAGCAGGGGCCGCGGCGGGTCGTCCTCGCGTACCACGAAGAACAACTCGATCTGCTCGCCACGCCCCACCTGGGCGACGTAGCTGCGATGCTCGACGAAGCCATGCTTGGCCACGATCGCGCGTGCCACCGCGTCCACGTGCGCCTGCAGTTCCGGCGGGGTGACCAGCAGGATGCCGGCCAGCGCCCGGCGCACCGTCCCGAGCGGGGCGATCATCACCAGCACGCAGACGAAGGCAAGGATGGCCGGGTCGATGTACGGCCCGACCCAGGCCAGCGAGGTGCCGCGCACCAGTACGCCGCCAAGGAAGGCCAGCAGGTAGCAGGCCGACATGCTGGCGGCGATCACCCAGTTCTTCGCGTCCAGCGCGATGAACTCCGAACCGATGCGGCGGTTGGCGCGCAGCACGAACCAGGCCAGCGCACCTTCGCCGATGATCGACAACCCGGCGAAGGCGATGGCTGGGCCGAGTGCGATGTGGCGGCCGCCGGACATCAGCGCATCCACCGCATTGACCAGCGCATACAGTGCCGCGCCGATCATCAGCGTGCCGCTCACCCCCAGCACGATGGGCTCCAGGTGCCAGAAGCCCATGGTGAAGCGCTGGTTGAGCCGCGACTGCAGCGCGTCGGTGCTGGTGGACAGTGCGATCAGACGCGCGACCAGCAGTGACAGCCAGGTCATCACCACATCGATCAGGCCGTAGATGCCATCGAAGATGATCAGCGAGGAATTGGCCAGAAGACCAAATACCACCGCAGCGGCAGCCAGCAGCAATGAGCCTGCGATGGACAGGCGCAGCACGCCTTGTTCGGTACGCGCATCGAAGAAGCGTTCGGTGTTGGCAGGCATGCGGGAATCCAGCGGGAAATGGGCTGCGGAAGCAGCGCGTTGCCATTCTATCCAGCCTGCGGCACGTCGCCATGACCACGCCCGCACAGCGCCTGGAAAAGTCACCAGACTGGTAACCGTTTGCGGATTGACGGGTGCACACCCGAAGCGTATCGTTTGTACCACGATGACATAGAAGCCTCCGGTGACCCCGGGGGCTTCTTTCGTTTGCGCCGTCGCGCGCTGCGAGGTCACCGCCACCGGCCCTGACGTCCCCGTCGCAGCCGTTCTGTTTTCCGCCCCGATCCTGCCTTTCCCGCGCCGTCCTGGTGATCGCGTGGGGCGCCGCCGTGCGCGCAGGATCGGGGCACTCCACATCCATCAACGAAGGAGGATTCGATGCCCCTGCTGACCCTTGAGCAGTGCCGCGCGCACTGCCGTATCGACGGCGATTTTGACGACGCCATCCTGGGTGACCTGCTGGCCGCAGCCAGCGATGCAGCCGCGGCCTATCTGGGCCGCGAGCTGTACGCCGACCAGGCCGCGCTGGACCAGGCGCTGGACCAGCTGCCGCAGGACATGGCGGCGGCGGTGACCGGGCATGAAGCCGCGGTTGCCGCCGCCAATGCCGAGACCAACGCGGCCAAGGCCAAGGCCATGCGTGATGTGGCCGATCGCCGCCTGGCCGTGGCGACCGCGCGCAGTGCGCGCCTGCTGCAGGGCATGCCGGTCAACGACAGCATCCGTGCAGCGGTGCGCCTGTTGCTGGGCCACCTGTACGCCCATCGCGAAGCCGTGGTCGTCTCTGCGCAGACGTTCGATGCACCGGCAGGCGCCGCTGCCATCGCAATGGAGCTGCCGTTCGGCGTGGCCGCGCTGCTTGATCCGTACCGATCGGCAGCAACGCCATGAACGCCGGCCACTTCAATCGCCGCATCCGCATCGAGCGCCAGGACGGCCAGCTCGATGCGTGGGGGCAGCCGCTGGACGCCTGGCAGCCGGTGGCAGAACTGTGGGCCGCCATCATCGCCGACCGCGCAGACAGCGTGCAGCGGCTGACGCTGGAAAGCCGCCTGCCGGCAACGATCCGGCGCCAGCGCTTCCATGTCCGATTGGCAGCCGCACGACAGGCAGGCATCCAGGCCGGCATGCGCATCGTGCATGACGGTCGTGTTTTCAACATCACCGGCGTTGCGCCCGACTTCAGCCGGCGCCAGACCACGGTGCTGTTCACCGAACAGTCTTCAGGCATCGCCTGAGCGACGCCAACCAGGACACCGCGATGAGTTACGAAGCACAGCTGCACGCGCTGCTGGCCCCGCTGCTGCAGGGCCGGCTGTATCCCGACCTTCCGCCGGAACCGGTCATCTATCCGTGTGCCGTCTACCAGCAGATGGGTGGACAGTCCGTGTGGTTCAACGAAGGTTCCATTCCCGAACAGAAGCACGCACGCGTGCAGCTGACCGTCTGGGCAGACAGCCGCGCCCAGGCCAACACCCTGATCCGCAACATCGAGGATCAGGTATGCGCAGGATTGCCGACCGCCGAATCGTTCGGCGCTGCAATCGCCGTGCATGAGCCGATGCTGCACAAGTACGGCGCGCGGCTCGATTTCGGCCTGTGGTACGTCGACCCGTAAACCGCATCACCCGTGCAACACCCCAGCCCGGCATTCGCCGGGCTTTTTTTTATCCAACGAGGAAATACACCATGGCACTCAAGCTTCCCAAGGGCACCCAGTTCGGCTTCGCACCGGTCGTCTCCACCGCGATCGCCACCAGCGCGATCTCCAAGGCTGCGCCGGCGCTGGCCAGCGTTGCCGCCAACAGCGTCGACACCGGCGATGTGGTGGTCATTGAACTGCCGGGCTGGCCGGCCCTGAACAACCGCGCCACCCGCGCCGGTGCTGAAGCCACCGGCAGCGTTGAACTGCTGGGCATCGACACCACCGATACCGTGCTGTTCCCCGGTACCAGCGGTGCCGGTGTACTGCGCAAGGCGGGCGCCTTCGTCGACCTGGACCAGCAGGGCGACCCGACCACCGCCGGTGGCGAGCAGCAGTACTGGAGCGGCACGCTGCTCGAAGACCCGACCGGTCGCCAGGTCCAGATGCCGACCTTCAAGAACGCCAAGACCATCACCCTGCCGCTGTTCTACGATCCGAAGAAGCCGTGGTATTCGGCACTGAAGAACGCTGACGCCAAGGGCGAGCCGGTGATCCTGCGGGCCAAGCTGGTCGGTGGCGACGTGCTGTACTGGTACGGCTACCTGAGCTACAACGGCGACCCGACCATGGCCGCCAACACCCCGATGGGCACCACCGCGACCTTCACCGCGCTGGCAGACTCCATCCTGGTCGAGGGCGCCTGATGTTCCAGGTCAAGGCGCCGGAGAGCTTCAAGAGCACCCTGACCATCGTCGGTCACGGCCGCGAGCAGAAGCTCAACCTGACCTACCGGCACCTGTCGGTAGCCGACTACGCCAGCCTGCTGGAGCGTCTGGGCGATGACACGTTGAGCGTGGCCCAGGCCATCCTGGACATCGTGGTGGACTGGGATGCCGATGTGGCGCTGGACACCGCCGGCGTCGAGCTGGCGCTGCAGCAGCAGGCCGGCCTGGATGGCGCCATCATCGGTGGCTACACCCAGGCCCTGCAGGTCGCACGCAAGGGAAACTGATCGATGCGGTGGGGGCCCTGTACTGGCGGGCCCCCACCGAGTCCGAGCTGATGAAGCTTGGATTGAAGGCAAAGCACTTTCCACCGCCCCAGGTCGAGCTGTGGCCGGAGTGCGTGCTTCCCATCGAACTTTTCTCGCGGGTTGCCACCCAGTGGCGCGTCGGCGCAGGTGGCCCGATCGGGCTGGATTACAACGTGGTCTACCGGGAGCTGGAGCGCGAAGCGCTCGACGGCGACCAGCATGACGAGGTGATGGCGGCCATCCGCATCATCGAACGCGCTGCCTTGGAGCAGATGCAACAGGAATGAGCCGGCCATCGCGGCAATGCCGATGGCCGATCCCGGCTCCGCCGAAGCGGAGCCGACTCTCCCGAGGAACACTCAATGAGCACTACATCGCCTGGCAGCACACGGACCACCGTGGAGGCCAGCAACGCATTGGAAACGGCCATGCAGGCAGCAAGGCGCGGCATGACCGAGATGACCGGCACCACACAGGAGTTCCAGCGGCAGCTGGAGAAGATCAACACGGTGCAGCAGGCCTTCAATGCCGTGCTGACCACCAGCGCATCATTGGTCACCGCACTGTCCACGCAGCTGACCGCCCTGAACACGCAGCTGCAGGCGGCGGCGAAGGCAGGAACAACCGCAGCGGGCGCGGACGCCGGCAAGGCTGCAAAGAAGGAAGAGAAGGCCCAACAGGACGACAAGGGCCTGGCAGGCATCCGCAAGGGCCTGGGCGGCGCGCTCGGCGACTATATCGGCAAGACCGAAAACACCGCCACGGCTGCCAAGAAAGCCTTCGACAAAGCATTAACCGGCGCCGACGAAGCGTTGAGGAGCTTCGTGACCACCGGCAAGTCCAAGTACAAGGAACTGGCCCAGTCCATCCTGTCCGACCTCAAGATGATCGCCGCACAGCAGGCACTGGTCTGGGGGGCGAGGAAGATCGCCGGCTTGATGGGAGTCGACCTGACGCCCAAGGATGCAGCGACGGACGCGGCGGCGGTGGCTGCAGGCGTGGCGACTGCCAAGGACGCCAAGGCCGGTGATGCCAAGGCGGGCGAAACCAAGGACGCCAAGGACACCAAGGGCACCACAGGACTTTCGGGGTTCCGCAAGGGCTTCGGCAGCGCGCTCGGCGAGTACATGGAAAAGACCGAGAACTCCGCCAAGTCCACCCAGGATGCCTTTTCCAAGGCGTTCACCGGCGCAGAGGCGGCACTGCAGAGCTTCGTGAAGACGGGCAAGTCCAACTACAAGGATCTGGCCAAGTCGATCATCGCCGATCTCAAGATGATCGCCATCCAACAGGCAATCGTCTGGGGTGTCAAAAAGATCGCGGGCCTGTTCGGATATGGCACGGGGGTGGAGGCCAACGCCAACGGTGGCGTCTACCAGTCGCCGAGCCTGTCGGCCTATTCCGGCGGTGTCTACAACACTCCGCAGCTGTTCGCCTTCGCCAAGGGCGCCGGCGTGTTCGGCGAAGCGGGACCGGAAGCGATCATGCCGCTGCGGCGCGGGCCGGACGGCCGCCTGGGTGTGGCCGCGCACGGTGGCGGCGGTGGCGGCGGAGTGGGAGTCAGCATCCGCATCGACAACAACGGTGGCAAGGAAGTCACCACCAACGAAAGCATGCTGCAGCAGTTCGGCAACGAGATCGGCCAGTTCGTGGAACGCAAGTACCGCGAGCTGCAGAGTCGTGACCTGAAGGCAGGTGGTGTGCTCAGCAGGAGTGCCATGCAATGACCGACACCTTCACCTGGCCGGCAACCAGCCAGAGTACTGGAACCACCACCGCCGCCGTGAAGCGCGCGAAGTTCGGAGATGGCTATGCGCAGGCCGCTGCCGATGGCCTGAACGTCACTTCACGCAGTTACCAGCTGCAGTTCGTCGGCAACCGCAAAACGATCAACGAGATCGTGACCTTCCTGGATGGTCATGCCGGCCGCAGCTTCCTGTGGAAAGGGCCACTGGGGCAGGGGCTGTACATGTGTGATTCCTACACCGACAGCCATCTCGGCGGCCAGGTATCGACCATCACCGCCACATTCGAACAGACCTTCCACGCGTAGGCATGAGCATGGATCTTCAACGGATCGACCTGGATACCATCCAGCCCAACGGAAAGCGTGGGGAGACCCAGCGGCCGGCCTTCACCAAGATCAACCAGAACTTTCAGGATGTTGCGTTGGCGCTGGAGGGAATCCCTGGTGCCATCGCAGACTCAGTCTCGGGAAAGAACCGTTTGATCAATGGGAATTTCGAGCTCTGGCAGCGTGGGGACAACTTCACCGCCGCCGCTGCCTACTGTGCAGACAGATTCTTTGCACAGCAGGGAGGGATGGACGGAGCAGTCATATTCAAATCACCCGTTGCCCCGGGCGATTCGAACTTCCCGAGAAGCCTGTTTACGTTGGCCGCCAATTGCAACGGGAATCACAACGCCGCCGGACACCATTTCCTGTTCGAGCAGCGTGTGGAAAGTGTGCGGACCTTTGCCGCATCGGAGAGCACGCTATCCTTCCTGGTCTACAACGCAGGCACCGCAGGCAGAAAGATCGCAGTCGAGTTCCTGCAGCGCTTCGGAACGGGCGGAAGCCCCACTGTCACGGCGATCCAGCCGGAAGTTTTCACGCTCGCACAGGGCCTGAACCGGATCAGCAAGACCGTCAGTCTTCCTTCCATCTACGGTAAGACGCTTGGCGGTGGCGATGATTCGGTCATCTGTGCGGTATGGCTCTCAGCAGGCAGCGACTTCAACGCGCGCACAGGAGGGCTCGGCGCGCAGGCAGGCCAGTTGTACTTCGGTGAAATGCAATGGGAAGCCGGCGCACGGGCGACCCGCTTCGAGTGGAGATCACCGGCCCACGAGCTTGCGCTGTGCCAGCGCTACTACCAGAAGTCCTTTCCTGTTACAGAGGTTCCCAACAGCAGGAGCAGCTCCGCCGTCCATCGGAACGCCGTGGCCTTCAACAGTGGTACCTGCCGGGTTGTTGCAGAGTTCAAAGGCACGATGCGCAGCACGCCAAAGCTGCTGTTCCATGCAGGTGGAGAAGGTGGTGACATCGGATCGCCGAGCTTCTGGAGGTACTACGACGCCGCGGGCGGAACATGGCGCGCGGGAACGCTGACTAACGTAGTCATGGCAACGAGCCAGGCGTTCATGGCTGACGTAGGCGGTGCGGGCTTCCTGGTAAGCGGCTCTGTTCTACTGGCAGGCCACTACACCGCCGATGCCGAACTCTGAGTGCATTCATGCGTTTGCGGGATCGGGCGGAAAGCCGTGAGATCCGCCCGTTGACGGAATGAAAGTACTCAGACCCCGAGCGGACGCCGCCGATTCACCTCGTTCAAGGAGCCAACAATGGCAAGAAAGATCATCGACCTCGATTCCGTTCAACCGAACGGAAAGCGGGGTGAAACACAGCGCCCGGCGTTCACCAAGATCAACGACAACTTCGCCGAAGTCTACGACGCGTTGACTGACGTGGCGAAAATCCCGCAGATCGTGGGGAATGCCATCACCGAGCGCGTTCCAGGCAGGAATCTGCTCATCAATGGTGCCCTGCAGTTCTGGCAGCGCCGTACATCTGGTCGTGTTGGCAGTGGGTCGGGGACGCTGGGCGCGGAAGTGTTCTTCGCCGACCGTTTCACGAACTCGGCACTGGTCTGCAACCACGACGTACAGCGGGTGGCGTACGACGGGCAGGCCGGATTTCCGGAAGATACACGGTCGATTCTGGTCTGCACCGTATCCGAGGCCATCGCCAGAAGTGGCGCCTGGATGGGGCAGAAGATCGAGGGTGTCCGCAGTGCAAGTGGAGACATCACGATCTCGGTATGGGCGAACTCTGATGCGCCCGGTCGCAGTGTGGGCGTGCGTGTCATCCAGGATTTCGGAACCGGAGGCTCACCCTCGCCGCAGGTGGTGCTGGAAGCCGGTGTGCTCACACTGGGCACCACCGCCAAACGTCACAGCATCACGGTGACGTTGCCGAGTACCCGGGGAAAGGTGCTCGGCAGCAACGGCAACGACCACCTCTACGTAGTGTTCGACCTGTGCGGTGCTGGTCAGAAGGGCGAGCTGGTGGCACAGAACGGCTCGTTCGGCTTTACCCAGTTCCAGGTCGAATCGGGCCGCGCAGCGACATGCTTCGACTGGCGGCCGCCAGGTGTGGAACTGGCGTTGTGCCAGCGCTACTACGAGAAGAGCTACAACCTCGACATCGTACCCAACACGGCGCACAACGAAGGGCGCGAGGCATTCTCGATCAACTCACCGGGAATGGCGCATTACCAGAGCGTGCGATTCCAGACGGCAAAGCGCGCTCATCCCTACGTGATGATCATCTCGGCCGACAACATCCAGCAGGATGGACACATCGCGGAAGACAACATCTCCCGCGTGCCCTGCCTGGTCAACTACGCCTCGCCTTCCGGGTACGAAGTCAGCTGGACCAACAATCCAGGCCGCTGGGGCGGCTGGTGGCATTGGTGGGCCGACGCCGAGCTTTGATGGGGCGCCCGCAGGGAACAGGACGACAGCAATGACGAGAAAAATCATCGACCTCGATTCCGTTCAGCCGAACGGAATGCGGGGCGAAACCCAGCGCCCGGCGTTTACC
The DNA here is from genome assembly GCF_000284595.1 of Stenotrophomonas maltophilia D457. Taxonomy (GTDB): domain Bacteria; phylum Pseudomonadota; class Gammaproteobacteria; order Xanthomonadales; family Xanthomonadaceae; genus Stenotrophomonas; species Stenotrophomonas muris. The sequence continues at coordinate 296,587 of NC_017671.1, forward strand.
AAGATCAACGACAACTTCGCCGAAGTGTATGGCGCGCTGGATTCGCTGGAAAGCGCTTTGCAGAGCGCGGCTCCAGGCAGGAACCGCCTGATCAACGGCAACTTCGATTTCTGGCAGCGGGCCAGCACTGGCACCACCCAAGGCGGCGAGATCTATGTGGCCGATCGTTGGACCGTGGCAGCGCTGAGCTGCACGCATACCGCAAATCGCGGGGCCAATCTTCCTGCCGGCGGTGCCGCGCCGGAATCGCGCCGTTTCCTCAACAGCGTTGTCTCCAAGGTCAGTGCAGGCAGCAGCGCCTATGTCGCACAGAAGGTCGAAGGGGTCGCCACGCTGTCCGACGGCGAAGTGGTGGTTTCCGGCTTCGCCTATGGCCCGCCAGGAAAACGCATCGGTGTTCGTCTCATCCAGCACTTTGGCACCGGTGGTTCGCCGTCCGCCGCGGTCAGCGTAGAGCTGGGAACCGTAGCGGTCACCGCCGCGTCCTGGACCTATTTCCAGCTCAGTGCGCGATTGCCATCGGTGAAGGGGAAGACGCTGGGCAGCAATGCCGACAGCGATTTCCTGTGGCTGGTGGTGGATCTGTGCGCCGATGCCTATGGCGGTGTCATCTCCGGTCAGAGCGGAGAGTTCGGCCTTGCGATGATGCAGCTGGAGCGCGGCGACAGGGCAACGGCATTCGACCTGCGCCCGCTGGCCCACGAGCTGCAGCTGTGCCAGCGCTACTACGAGAAGAGCTACAACCTGGATGTGCCGCCTGGCACGGCCGATGGCATCGGACGCGACAACCAGTTCTACGACCGCAGCGTCGGCGTTGGCAGCACCTCGCATATCCGGTGTCGCGTCCCCAAGCGGGCCATCCCAGCCTACACGGTCTACAGCGATGTGAACGGGCAGGCAGGGCGCATATCCGGCGCAAGCGGCGGCATCGGCACGGTGACGTCCATCGTATATGCCGGCCAGTCCGGCGCACAGGTCAATTACCAATCCGCCGCAGGCAACTGGGGCTCCTCCTTCCATTGGACCGCCGACGCGGAGCTATGACATGTATCAACTGACCGAAGAGATCGACACCATCAAGTGCCTGCAGACCGGCGCCTTCATTCCACGTGGCCACCGTCTGTGGAATGACTATGAAGCCTGGTGTACGGCAGGCAATGAGCCGGAGCCGGTACCGCCGCTGTTCGCACCCGGCTCGGCGCAGTTCCATCGCTTCATCCGCGGAAAGGCGTGGGAGTGGATGGCCCAGTGTGCCCGCGATCGCGGTTATGACAGCATCGAGAGCTGCTGCAGCTACGTAGGCAGTGCGGTGCCGCGCTACGCGCAGGACGCCATCGCCATGATTGCCTGGCGCGACGGGGTCAACCTCGCACTGGAGACTATTGAGTCCACCGCCGAGGAGACCGCGCCGGACTGGCGGCAGGTCCAGGCGCAACTGCCGCAGCCGGATGCATTCGGCTGGCCTGCCGAGCAGGCGCCGGAAATCCTCGGCGGCTGAGGAGGACGACGCATGGCACGACGCACAATCGACCTTGATACCGTGCAGCCGAACGGAAAGCGGGGTGAGACGCAACGGCCGGCCTTCACCAAGGTCAATGAGAACTTCGCCGATCTCTACACGGATCTGGATGAACTCGAAACCACCGTGCAGGATCTCCGGCGCAGGCAGAACGGCCGGAACCGGCTGATCAACGGTGACTTCAGGTTCTGGCAACGGGGCAGCAGCCGCACTGTGGTGTCGCCTCTTGCGGTGTATGTTCCCGATCGCTTCCAGGTGGTATGCACCGGGGCGGGGCAGGTCGCGGTGTCACGCCGCAGCTTCGATACCCCGGCATTCGGGGTCACGGGATTCATGAACTGCGATCTCACCGGATCGACGGCCGCGACCGAGGCGTTCGTCACCCAGCCGGTGGAAGGCGTGCAGACGCTCGCGGGAAGTACCGTGACGCTGAGCATGCAGGCATGGGCCGCGACGCCGGGCTGCCGCATCGGCGTTCGCTTCATCCAGACGTTTGGTACCAATGGGTCTCCGGATGTGACGGTCCGGGCAGGCGTCCAGGAGATCGGCACCGCGGCCGCGCTCAGGTACTTCACCGTCGAGTTGCCATCCATTGCTGGCAAGACCGTGGGAGCCAACAGCAAGCTGCACGTCATCGTCGACTTTGCGACGCCCGGTGGTTATGGCGGACAGCTTGTCGGCCAGTCTGGGTCCTTCTCGCTGACCTGCATGCAGTTGGAGAAGGGGGCGACACCTACCGACTACGACATGCGTGATGACGCAACCGAGTTGATGCTGTGCCAGCGGTACTACGAGAAGAGCTTCCCGCTGGAACAGGCACCGCAGCTTGGCATGCCGTCACCGCAGGGCGTCGCCGCCGCGTTCCAGGCAGGCCTGGCGCGCAGTGAGCAGATCTCCTTCAAGGTCGCCAAACGCACTGTGCCCGCACTCACGCTCTACTCCAACAGTGAAGTGGCGCCGGCCCTCGGCTACTGGTCGTTGTTCAACGGCAACGGGTGGTCACGCGGAATGGCTGTCCCGCTGTTCCTTCGTCCCGATGGATTCACGCTTCAGCTTGATTTCGGTTCTGGCCTGACGCCGTTCTATGCCTATCTGGTGGGCGGCAACTGGGCGGCTGACGCCGAGATCTGACCTTGGCCGTCAACACCGGCGCACGCAGCGAGGACTGCACATGACACGAAGAATCATCGACCTGGACACCGTCCAGCCCAACGGCAAACGAGGTGAGACCCAGCGGCCGGCATTCACCAAGATCAACGACAACTTCGCCGAGATCTACGCTGGTCTGGACGACGCGCAATCGGCGCTCATGCATCTGGAAGGCCGCATGGCCGGAAGGAACCCGCTCATCAACGGCGACTTCCGGTTCTGGCAGCGCGGTGCAGTGTTCCCTGCATCCACGGGCTCTCGCTACATCGCTGACCGCTGGGCGGTCAATGCCATCGGCACCAGGGTGGCTGCCTCACGCGAGGATGTGCCTCCAGGCGGCGGCCAGGGAGGGCGCCTGCTGGCTGGGTCGCGCCACCTGCTTCGGCTGGAGGTGCAGAGCGTTGCCGGTGCCGGCAACATGGCGCTGGTCCAACAGCGCATCGAGGATGTCCGGACACTGGCCGGGCGCACCGTCACGATCAGTTTCAAGGCGCGCGCCTCGGTGGACGACTTCCGCATCGGCGTGGAGTTGCAGCAGTCCTACGGAACGGGTGGGTCTACCGCGCGCGACAGCATCGGCGCCTCGGTCGTGCTCGATACGCTGTGGCGATGGCACCAGGTCACCGTGGAAGTTCCCGGTCTTGCCGGCAAGACGCTGGGCCCGGACAGCTACCTGCAACTGAGCTTCTGGCTGGACGCAGGTGCCGATTTCGGCGGCCGCGCGTTCGCCGCCGGGCAGAAGAGCGGCAGCGTGCAACTGGCCGAAGTGCAGATCGAAGAAGGCGATAACGCCACCGACTTCGACCGCCGGTCCGAAGCACTGGAGCTGCTGTTGTGCCAGCGCTACTACGAGACGGTGGATGTAAACCGGATCATCGGCATCACCTACACCGCCAACGGCGACACGCGTGCGTGCATCCCGTTCAAGGTGCGCAAACGCTCAGCGCCCAGAATCTCCTCGCCGTCCACCGCGCTGAACCTGGTGGGCTTCGGCAATGCCGGCAACCTGGTCAACTTCGACGGCGGAGCGCCCAGCTGGCAGTCCACGGTTGACGCGGCAGTCATCGCCTCGATGCCGAACAACATGCAGCTCTGGGGCGCGGTGGTGGTGTGGTCGACCACCTCGCAGGTGATGGTCCAGGCCGATGCGGAGCTCTGAGCCATGACAACCCCCGCTCCGCAGGCGCCAAAGCACGCCTGCTTCACCACCACTGCTTCGCTGCGCCCAGGCCACCACGTCATCGTACCGTGCGGCCAGGAACGGTACCCCGTGCCACCCCCTCTTCCCAATGCCGCACAGGAGAACACCCCATGATCACCGCCGATGCCCAGCAGCTTGAGCCGGGTGGCCGCATCACCGTCTATGAACTCGACGCCAGCAGTTTCGGCGCCGACAAGCTCTTCTTCCACGCGCACCTGCAGAGTGGCCTCATCTGGTGGCAGGGCCAGGAATATGGCCCCTGGCCGATCGAGGCCAGCGGCTTCGAGCGCACCAGCGACCAGCCGCCGAACCCGCGCCTGCGCGTAAGCAACATCGATGGCCGCATCACCGCCATGTGCCTGTTGTTCGATGACCTGGTCGGTGCACGCATCATCCGCCGGCAGACGCTGGCCAAGTACCTGGATGCCGCCAACTTCGAGGAAGGCAATCCCAGCGCGGATCCTGGCGAGCACTTCCCTGATGAAGTCTGGTTCATCGAGCGCAAGATCGGTGAGGACAAGCAGATGGTCGAATTCGAGCTGACCACCGCGATCGATCTCAATGGGCAGCAGCTGCCGGGCAGGCAGATCATCGCCGGCATGTGTGGCTGGCTGGTGCGTGGCGGTTATCGCGGCGCGTACTGCGGCTACAACGGTCCAGCGGTGGCCGACAGCGACGACGTCGCCACCGATGATCCGGCGCGTGACCAGTGCGGCGGTCGGGTACGCAGCTGCAAGCTGCGCTTCGGCCAGGACAAGCCGCTGCCCTATGGCGGCTTCCCCGCCGCGGGCCTGTTGCGCTCCTGATCGATCCCCTCCCGAATTCCACTTTCCAGGCCCGCCCGCGCGGGCCTTTTTCATGGGTGAAACATGCAACCGACAACCCTGCAGGCCATCCAGGCGCACGCCGTGGCCGAGTACCCGCGCGAATGCTGCGGGCTGATCGTGGCCATTGAAGGCCACGAACGCTATCTTCCCTGCCGCAACGTGGCCGCCACGCCCAGCGAGCATTTCCGCCTGCCCGCTGAGGACTATGCCGTGGCCGAGGACAAGGGCGAGGTGCTGGCCCTGGTGCACAGCCATCCCGATGCCGCCGCAACGCCGTCCGACGCCGATAGGGTCATGTGCGAGCGCAGCGGGCTGACCTGGCACATCGTCAGCGTCGGCCAGGTAACAGGCGAGGCACCGCTGTGCGGTGATCTGCAGACCCTGCATCCCACTGGCTACATGGCACCGTTGGTCGGTCGCCAGTTCGCCCACGGTGTGCTGGACTGCTACAGCCTGGTCCGCGATTTCCACGCACGCGAACTGGGCATCCCGCTGTCCGAGTACGAACGCCAGGACGACTGGTGGAGCCACGGCCAGGACCTGTACAGCCTTGAACGGCTGCACGCCGAGGGCTTCGACCTGATCGAGGGCGAGCCGCAGCGGGGCGACATGATCCTGATGCAGATCCGCTCGCCGGTCACCAACCACGCGGGCATCTACCTCGGCGACGGGCAGATGCTGCATCACCTGCATGGCCGCCTGTCCGAGACCGTACCGTACGGCGGCATGTGGGCCGAGCGCACCCGTTGCATCGTCCGCCATCGCGAGGTGCGCCATGACTGACCGTCTTCGTACGATCCGCTTGTACGGCAAGCTGGGTGCGCGCTTTGGGCGCAGGTTCCGGCTGGCGGTGAACAGCCCGGCCGAGGCGGTGCATGCGCTGTGCACGATGCTGCCAGGATTCCAGCAGTACCTGATGGGCGCAAAGGCCAAGGGCATGGAGTTTGCCGTGTTCAACGGCCGGCAGAACCTGTCGCGGGATCAGCTGCACGACCCGCCGGGACAGGATGACATCCGCATCGCGCCGGTTCTGGTGGGCAGCAAGCGAGGGGGCGTACTGCAGACGATTGTGGGCGTCGTCCTCATCGTTGTTGGCGCCGTGGCATCGGCATGGGGATATGGAGCGATCGGCCAACCGATGATGAAGCTCGGTGTTTCCATGGTGATCGGCGGCATCACCCAGATGCTCTCCCCCCAGCCAAAAGGCCTGGGTGCCAAAGACACACCCGAAAACGCGCCCAGCTACAGCATGAACGGCACCGTCAACACGCAGGCGCAAGGCAACCCCGTGCCGGTCGCCTATGGCGGCCATGACACCAAGGGCATGTTCATCGGCTCGGCCGTGATCAGCGGCGGCATCCTGGCGGAGGACCAGTTTTGAATCAGACCACTCATCCCACGCCGCGCACGCGTGGCGCAGCCACGCCAGTGCTGGCGGGTGCCAAGAAGGGCGCGAGCAACGCCCGAACCCCGGTCGAAACCGCCGACAGCCTGCACTCGATGGCGGTGGCCCGCATCATCGACCTCGCCAGCGAGGGCGAGATCCGTGGCCTGGTCGCCGGCAAGCAGTCGATCTACCTGGACCAGGTGCCGATCGAGAATCCGGACGGCACGCTGAACTTCTCCGGCGTGGACGTGCAGACGCGTTCCGGCACCCAGGACCAGGAGCACATCAGCGGCTTCCCCTCCATCGAGAACGAAGTCGGGGTCAACGTCGAGCTGCGCAGCGATGCGCCGGTGGTGCGCACCGTATCGGGTGCCGATCTGTCAGCCGTCCGTATCCGCTTTGCGGTGCCGGCGTTGCAGAAGACCAACACCGAGAACGGCGACACTGAAGGCTACCGGATCATGTACGCGGTGGATCTGTCCACCGACGGCGGCCCGTTCAGGACAGTGCTGACCGATGCCTTCAGCGGCAAGACCACCAGCCAGTACGAGCGCAGCCGCCGCATCGATCTGCCTGCCGGCAGCCAGTGGCAGGTGCGCATCCGCCGGCTGACCGCCAACGCCAACAGCAGCACCATCGCCGATACCGTCAACGTGCTGTCGATGACCGAGATCATCGATGCCAAGCTGCGCTATCCGAACTGTGCGCTGGCGGCGGTGCAGGTTGATGCCAGCCAGTTCCAGAACATTCCCACCCGGTCCTACCAGCTGTGGGGCCGCATCGTGCGCATCCCCTCCAACTACGATCCGCTCAGCCGTCTCTACAGCGGTGTGTGGGACGGTACCTTCAAGAGTGGCTGGACCAACAATCCGGCCTGGGTGTTCTTCGACATCGTCACCAACGATCGCTTCGGCCTGGGCCATCGTGTTCCGCTGGACTGGGTGGACAAGTGGCGGCTGTACCAGATCGCGCGCTACTGCGATGAACTGGTCAGCGATGGCCAGGGCGGCAAGGAGCCGCGCTTCACCTGCAGCCTGTATCTGCAGACCCGCGCCGAGGCCTACCGCGTGCTGCAGGACATCGCCACCATGTTCCGCGGCATCAGCTTCTATGCGGCGGGGCAGGTGATGGCCTCGGCCGACATGCCCAAGGACCCGGTGCTGACCTACAGCCAAGCCAACGTCATCGAAGGGCGTTTCCACTATGCTGGCAGCAGCCGCACGGCGCGGCACACGGTGGCCCTGGTGTCGTGGATCGATCCGGACGACTTCGGTCGGCAGAAGGTCGAAGTGGTCCAGCACCTGCCCGGCGTGGCCCGCTACGGCATCAACCAGACCGAAGTGACGGCGGTGGGTTGCCACTCACGTTCGCAGGCGCAGCGCGTGGGCAACCACATCCTGCATACCGAGATGCTGGAAACCGAGACGATCAGCTTCTCGGTGGGCCTGGATGCGCTGGGCTGCATGCCCGGTGATGTGATCCAGGTGGCCGACCCGAACCGCGCCGGCCGCCGCAATGCGGGTCGCATCCGCAGTGCAGGTGCGCGCAGCCTGGTGCTGGACCGCATGCCGGAACAGATCGCGGCCGGTGACACCCTGCGTGCCACCCTGCCCAGCGGGCAGACCGAAGCACGCACGGTGCAGTCGGTGGACGGCGAGACGGTGACCGTCAGCGCGCCCTGGTCGGCGGTGCCGGTGGCGCAGTCGGTCTGGGCATTGGAATCGCCGGAGCTGGCCCTGCAGCACTATCGCGTGCTGTCGATCAGCGAAGGCGAGGACCTGACCTATCAGATCACCGCGCTCAAGCACGTGCCGGGCAAGTACGCCGCCATCGACGACGGCACGCGCCTGGAGCAGCCGCCGATCAGCATCATCCCGCCCAGCGTGCAGCCGGCACCGGCCAACGTGCGGATGGCCTCGCATGTGGTGGTCGACCAGGGCATCGCTACCTCCGTGCTCACGATCGAGTGGGATGCTGCGGACAAGGCGATCGGTTATGACGTGGAATGGCGCCGTGGCGATCTCAACTGGGTCCGCGCTGGTCGCGTCGGGACGCAGAGCCTGGAAGTGCGGGGCGTCTACGCAGGCGAGTATCTGGCCCGCGTACGCGCGGTCAATGCGCTGGGCGCGGTGTCGCAGCCGACGCTCAGCATGCTCACCACCATTGAAGGCAAGACGACGCCGCCCCCCTCGCTGGCATCGTTGACCAGCACTGCCCGCCCCTTCGGCATCGCACTGTCCTGGGGCTTCCCCGCAGGTGCAACCGATACCGAACGGACCGAACTCTGGTACAGCACTGGCCCCAATCGCGAGAGCGCGATCAAGCTGGGCGACTTCGCCTACCCGCAGGCCCAGCACCAGATGAACGGCCTGGCCGCTGGCGCGCGCTTCTGGTTCTGGGGACGGCTGGTGGATCGAAGTGGCAACATCGGCCCGTGGTATCCGGCGCAAGCCGGGGTGATGGGTGAGTCCAGCAGCAACCCGGATGACTACGACGCCTACTTCGCCGGCCGCATCAACGAAAGCGCGCTGGGCCAACAGCTGAAGGGCAAGATCGAGCGCGTCACCCAAGTGCTGCCGCTGGTCTGGGATGCCGAGGCAACCTACAGCCCAGGGCAGACCGTCATCCACGACGGGCGGATCTGGAGCTGGCAGGGCACTGCCGCAGGCAATGAAACACCGCCGGGCAGCCACTGGAAGAACATCGGCGATGCCATTGCCGAGGCGGGTGCCATCGTCGGCCGTGTCGATCAGCTGGAAATGGACGTGACCGACGTCGATGGCAAGGTGGCCGCGCAGGGGCAGAAGGTCGATGGCCTGTTCGCCCAGGTCAGCGACCACAGTGCCGGCGAGGAGGACTACAACGTCGGCGAGAACGATGTCAGCGCCGGCGCCATCACCGTCTACAGCGTGATGGCCGAGAAGGACGCGGCACTGGCCAAGCGCGTGGACACGGTCGAAGCGTCCATCGAAGGTGTTCCAGGCAAGATCGAGGGCGTCAGCGCCGCGGTCCAGCAGGTCTCGCAGGCCGTGGTCAACCTGGATGGCAAGGTCAGCGCGACCTATACGGTCAAGGCGCAGATCACCAGTGCCGGGCAGATCTACATGGCCGGCATGGGTCTGGGCGTGGAGCAGCAGCCAGATGGCAGCTATCAGAGCCAGATCCTGATGCAGGCTGATCGCTTCGCGCTGATCAACACCAACAGCGGGCAGGTCAGTGCGCCCTTCGTGGTGCAGGGCGGGCAGACCTTCATCAGCCAGGCACTGATCGGCAACGGCTGGATCCAGAACGCCATGATCGGCGATGTGATCCAGTCCAATGCGGTGGGTGCCGGCGGGCAACCACGATGGAGGCTCGACAAGAACGGCACGTTGACGATGAACGGCCCCGAGAACGGCGGCCGCCTGACCATCAATGACGGTGTCATCCACGTTTACGACAGCAACGGCCGCGTCCGCGTCCGCATGGGGATCTGGTAATGGCAACAGGTATGCAGATATTCGGCCCGGATGGGCAGATGTGGTTCGACACCAATGATCGTGCCGGCAAGATCATGGGCACTCTTTCAGTCGTTGGGAGCTCGTCCAGCAGTGTGGGCCTGGCCGGCCTGGGTGAGCCATTTGCCATCCTGCCCAGCCCTGGCTCCGACAGTTGGCAGGACCAGAATGGCAATCAGTTTTCCGCGCCTGCGCTGGGGTACATGTCGTTTGTCGACGGCGGCAATACATTGCGGATGCAGTTCACGTTCTCGCCGATTGCCAACCCGACTGCTTCCATCTACTACGGAGTCTTCTGATGTCTGTTGGTCTTGAAGTCACCAATGACAGCGGCGTTCCGGTTCTTGTGAACGCACATTCCTTCGTCTTCTTTTCGATAGCCAAGGGCACGCAGTCCATTGCAAGCAATACGTCCGCCTATGGCGCGAGCGGGTTTGTAAGCCTTCCCGCACAGAGCGTGCCGTACCTGGTGTTCATCCGCTGCAATGGCGGATCCGCACAGGTGATGTCAGCGCTGAATGGCTTTTACTGGAGCATGGGGCAAGGGACCACCAGCTTCGAGTGGTGGGCATGGGGGCGGGCGGTCAACAGTGGAAGTACAGGCATGCAGGTCTACAACGCCGACGGATCCATCCAGTGGGATATGTCAAACCGTCCACTGCGCATCGCTGGTTTGGTCGATAAATCGGGTGGAAGTGTTCCAGGCTTTACCGAGATGTCCACCGACAATGTGAGGCAAGGGCCACTGTTCAACGGTCCTGGTGAGAATCTCGCCTATCTGATGTCCGACATTGGACTGTGCCATGACATCTACGCCTACTACGGAAGTGGCCCGACCATTCGCGGCAACATGCGCTATCAGCCGTACATCAATACTCCAAATGCTTCGCAGGTGCGATTGAACTACTGCAGGCGTAGAGAGAACCGTCAACGTTCGTTGAGCGGCGCGTCCTACCAGAGTTTCACGGGGCAGTTGCCGAACTTCCTGATTGCCGCACACACCTACTAGCCTGAATCAGGCCCGTGCAGGCGGCCATTTGAGCCGCCAGGGCCTAGACTGCGCCCCTCCTACGCTCCTCGACGACGCACTGCAGTGATCACGCCACCCTGACCCTTGCCGCACATCGGCAGCCGGCCCGCCCGGCTCAGGATGGTCGGCCTGCTCGAATCGATGATGACCCTGCAGATCGTCGAGGACATCACCGAGACGCCCAGCGAGCGCAACCGCGAATGCGTCGGCCAGGGCGTGGCGAATACGGTCACCGGTTTCCTCGGCGGCATGGCCGGCTGCGCGATGATCGGCCAGTCGGTCATCAACGTGACGTCCGGTGGCCGTGGCCGCCTGTCCTGCCTGGTGGCCAGCGTGCTGCTGCTGGTGCTGGTGGTGTACGGCAGCGACCTGGTGCGGCAGATCCCGATGGCCGCTCTGGTGGCGGTGATGATCATGGTCAGCATCGGCACCTTCAGCTGGCGCTCGCTGCGCGACCTGCGCACGCATCCGGGCAGTTCCTCGGCCGTGATGCTGCTGACCGTGGTGGTCACCGTGGCCACCCACGACCTGGCCAAGGGCGTGCTCAGTGGCGTGCTGTTGTCGGCGCTGTTCTTCGCGCGCAAGGTTGGCCGCATGCTGGATGTGCAGCGCGAGGATGTCGCAGACACGCAGGTCTACCGCGTAGGCGGGCAGGTGTTCTTCGCGTCCGCCGGCCAGCTGGGCGCCGCGTTCGACTACCAGCATGTGGCGCCGAAGGTGCAGATCGACCTGCGTGATGCCCATCTGTGGGATCTGACGGCGGTGGCCGCGCTGGAACGCGCGCAGGAAAAGCTGGCCGCGCATGGGGCGGGGGTGACGGTGGCGGGCCTGAATGCGGCCAGCCAGACGTTGATCGAACAGGTAGGCGGGCGCGGAGGCGGGCATTGAGGTTCCAGCGTCCGCGTCTGAGACGACGTGCACGCATTCTGAATCCAGTCAGGCACCTGAAACCGGCGCCGTCGTAGCATTGCCCGCGTGATGGGGCCGATGGACGGCCCCTCCTTGCCGGCACCCGCTGGCGACACGCAAGGGAGAAACTGGCAATGCAGGCATTGGGCGCGCTTGGGCGCAGCGAACGGGTCGGCGTCGGCCATGGGTATTGGAAGGTGCTGGCCCTGTGCCTGGCGCTCACCGCATGCCAGGCGCCTTCTTCCCAGGCATCGACCGAAACGGCGGCCCCCGCGTCGATTGCTGCGGCATCGCCGACAGCCCCTTCCGGCCCGGCATCGGCAGATTCCCTCCACTACCCGGATGCGTCCTATACCGACGGTCGCCTGCGCCCAGCCTATGGCTGGTGTGTGGATGGGGTGGAAGATGCAGGCAAGCTCCAGGCCTGCGGCAAGGACGAACTCGCCTACCAGGAAGGGCGTCTCGAAGCGGCGGCCAGCAAGGCGCTGGCCGGACTCGACGGCGCTGCCCGGACGGCATTCCAGGCCACCCAGGCGAGCTGGCGCAGCGATACAGACCGTTATTGCCGCGATGTCCCCAACAGCAGCGTGCAGCAGCTGCAGGGCGCGCAGGAATGCCGCCTGTACCGTGTTGCCAACCGTGCCGACCAGCTGCTGGCGCAGAGCGCGCCGCCGGATACCTCGTATACCCAGGCAGCGCTGCGTCCGGAATACACCCGTTGCGTGCAGGACGCCCGCGGCATGGACGACCAGTTGGAAGCCTGCGATACGGCCGAGCTCGCCCATCACAAGGCGCTGCTGGAAGCACAGGTCGCGCGACTGATGGACGGCCCCGACGGCCCGGGCAAGGACCGCTGGATGGACGAGCAGGCCAACTGGGCTGCAGACACGGACAAACACTGCAGCCAGGCCACTGACAGCGTGGGCCCGGCGTTGGATGCACAGTCGTGCCTCATCAATCGTTACGCCAACCGTGCGGTGGAACTGCAGAAGGGCGTGTTGGCGCGATGATGAGCCTCGATGGCGGCATTGCAGGGGGCCTCGACGCCGATCCGAAAGCCCGTCTGCTGGCAGGGCAGCGGAATTGACTGCGGTCAAGCCTTTAAGATGTCCTTGAAACGGCAGTTTCGTTGAGATTCGTGAGCATTGGGCATCATGTGAGCGACCTCAACATACGAATTCGCGAACGCGATCGCGAGGACGTTGCGCCGTGCAGATTGCAGTTGGGACAAGGTGCACACATTCTGAATCCAGTCAGGCATCTGAAATCCACGCTGGCGTAGCATGCAATTCCCGATGGGGCCGATGGACGGCCCCGCGTTGACGGGCCACATGCCTGGATGCCAAGGAGATGCAAGCAATGCAGGGAACAAACCACCTTCCAGCGGCCCCCCGCGAAACGTTCGGCAGGGCCGGGGCCATCGCGCTTGCGCTGGCCCTGGGCCTCAGCCTGGCAGCATGCCAGGCCAAGAGCCCGGAGGCGGATACGGCAGTTGCCCCCGCGGCCGCCGCGCCCGCCACCGCATCGCCGCCCGCCACTGCAGAGCCTGCACGCGCCGCACCTGCCACGACAGCGGCCGATGCCGATGATCAGGACATGCCGCCGCAGCGCCCGGATGATTCCTACAACAAAGCCACGCTGCGGCCGCAGTACGCCACGTGCGTGAACTCCAGCGGCGGCGAGACCCCCGCACTGCAGGCGTGTGGCGATGAGGAGCTTGCCTGGCAGGAGCAGCGACTCGAGCAGGCCTTCATGAAGATCGTCGACGGTCCCGATGGCAAGGACAAGGATAGGCTGATGGACGAGCAGGCCGCCTACATGTCCGATACCAATCGCTACTGCAGCTGGAACCCTGCCGAAGACGGGCAGGGGCAGATGCTGGACGCGCAGTCCTGCCGGATCAATCGCACCGCCAACCGTGCCGACGTGCTGCAGGCACTGACCTCGAAGTAATTCCCCCGCAAAGGAGTGCAGGAAAATGGATGTTGTGACCCAGGCAAAGCAGGCAATGGACAACTGGCATCGCGGCCAGACGTCGGCGCATTTCGAAACCGGAGGTCGCGGCCCCGGCCACGTTTCCACCGGCAGGGGCGACCATGGCGGCGTGTCGTATGGCAGTTACCAGTACGCCACCAACGTTGGCGGCGTGGATGAGTACGTCGCCGCCTCGCGCTATGGCAACCGCTTCAACGGCCTGCAGGCAGGAACCCCGGCCTTCACCGAACGCTGGAAGGAAGTGGCGGCCGCCGATCCGGCAGGGTTTGCCAGGGACCAGCACGACTTCATCCAGCACAAGTACTACGACGTGCAGATGGGCCGCCTGAAGGATGTGGGCATCGATCTCTCCGGCCGTGGTGCGGCCGTGCAGGATGCGCTGTGGAGCACCTCGGTGCAGTACCGCGGCATGACCCGGTCGGTGTTCCAGAAGGGCCTGCAGCAGGCCTATGGCGAAGACTTCAAGCTGACTGAGCTGAGTGACGAGCAGATCGTCCGCGCGGTGCAGGACTACAAGCACGCCAATGTGCAGGTGCACTTCCAGAGCTCGCCCACCCTGTGGGATTCGCTGCGTGATCGTGCGCTCACCGAGAAGACCGCACTGGTCGGGCTGGCGCGCTACGACCAGGTCAACCACAACCCCGAGGCTTACCGGGGCAAGGATTACCAGCAGGTGTTCGGTGAACCTGAGCCCGGCCAGCGCGGCCAGCGCGGCCAGCGTGCGGCGGCATCGGCGATGGCCGACGGCGTGCTGGCACCCGGCGAGCGTGGTACCGAGGTCCAGGCCCTGCAGGCCAAGCTGATCCAGGCCGGCCATAGCGGTCGCAACGGGCAACCGCTGACAGCCGATAGCCACTACGGTGCCAATACCGAGCATGCAGTGCGCGAGTTCCAGCAGGCGCATGGGCTGACCGTCGATGGCAAGGCCGGCCGGCAGACCCTGCAGGCCCTGGATACGGCGGTACGCGAGCACACGCCGGCGCAGCCTGTGGCACCGGCCACGCCTGCACCGGTCACTCCTGCTGCGGCACCCGCACCCGCGACTGCGCGGGAAGCCGATGCCGCCGCCGCGCCCGGTGGCCAGCGCATCGTCGTGGTCGAACCCTTTGGCAACGGCAGCAGCAACCGCACACTGCGCCATGGCACCAGTGGCGAGGATGCCTATCGCGAACTGAAGATCCATCACCCCAACACCAATGCCGAGGCCGTGCGCACCGGCAATGCCGCCAAGGCTGACCGCCCGTCGGCCATGGTCGAGGGCGAACTGGAAACGGTACGGACCCGCGGTGATCGCAACGGCATCCCGCTGGTGCACAAGGATCTGATCCTGAGCAATGCGCGCGGCGATCGGGAGGTGATGATTCCCAATCCGGTCGCCGGGTATGTCCAGGTCAACAATGACAAGTGGAATTCGATCAGCATCTGGAGCCATCCGGCCGGGCATCCGCAGCGCGAACTGGTCGGGCAGGTGCTGCACGGTGCGCGTGGAACCACCCCTTACAAGACCGGTGATTTCGTCGAGTACGGTGCGCCGTTGATCCGCCAGTCCGATGCCGGTACCCCGGGTGCCGTGCACGCGCATATCGAGCTCGAGCCCGATCAGTACCGCAGGTTCCTGGGTGACATGCTCAACGACCGCATCACCCTGGGCGGCAAGGTCCACGCGCAGGGCCCCGAGGCCGCGCAGGCCGCACGCAGTGCACAGCAGGCGCCGATGGCCGATGGCGTGCTGAAGCAGGGCGAGCGCGGCGATGAGGTCAAGGCCCTGCAGGGCAAGCTGGCGGCGCTGGGCTACGCCGGGGCCGACGGCAAGCCGCTGCACGCCGATGGCGTGTATGGCAAGGACACCTTTGCAGCGGTCAAGCAGTTCCAGGCCAACAATGGCCTGGACGACGATGGCAAGGCCGGCCGCAAGACCCTGGCGCAGGTGGATGCGCCCAACGCGGTGAAGGCCGGTATCGCGCCGGCGGCACCGGCCCAGGCCGAACCTGCAGCGCCGGCCAGCATGCGCGACGCCGGGCATGCCGACAACGCGCGCTTCGGCCAGGCTTTGGACAGGCTGCAGGCGCTCGAACAGCAGCGCGCCCAGGCCGGCCTGAAGCCGCTGTTCGCCAACCCGCAGGAAGCCGAACGAGCGGCTGGCCAGCTGGCCTACGAAAGCAAGGTGTCCGGCATGCGCCAGATCGACCATGTCGTGGCCCGCCCGGACGGCACCGGCCTGTTCGCGGTGCAGGGCGAGCTGGGTGACCCGGCAGCGCAGCGGACCTTTGTCGACCGCCAGCAGGCGGTGTCGCACTCGGTCGAGGCCAGCAGCCGGCAGAGCGAAGCGCTGGACAGTCAGTTCAACCAGCGTGCGCAGGAACAGCAGCAGGAACAGGTTCGCAACCGCGGGTTGTAAGCCACGCGGTGTCCCCGGGGCCGGTCGAGCGGCCAGCCCCGGAGCCACCCGCCGCCATTCAGCCGTCCGGTGTAAACTATTGATCTCACTGGCAATGCCAGTCTCCGCGATCAACACCCCGATGCCGTCCGCCACCGCCCGTTACGCCGATTCCCTGCGCCTGTCCGTTGCCCCCATGATGGACTGGACCGATCGCCATTGCCGCGTGTTCCATCGCGTGCTGGCACCGGGTGTGCGCCTGTACACGGAAATGGTGCACGCCAACGCGGTCATCCACGGCGATCGCGAGCGCCTGCTCGGCTTCGACCGCAGCGAACAGCCGCTGGCGCTGCAGCTGGGGGGCAGCGATCCCGCGCTGCTGGCGCAGGCTGCGCGCATCGCTGCCGACTGGGGCTACGACGAGGTCAACCTCAACTGCGGCTGCCCGTCCGACCGCGTGCAGGCCGGGCGCTTCGGCGCCTGCCTGATGCGCGAGCCGATGCTCGTGGCCGAGTGCGTGGCGGCGATGGTCGATGCCGTCGAGATCCCGGTGACGGTGAAGTGCCGCCTGGGCGTGGACGAGGACAATGACTACGACGTGTTCGCCGCCTTCGCCGACCGCCAGGTCGCCGCAGGTGCCGCGATGGTGGTGGTGCACGCGCGCAACGCGTGGCTGAAGGGCCTGTCGCCGAAGGAGAACCGCGAGGTTCCGCCGCTGAAGTACGACTGGGCCTACCGGCTGAAGCAGGAGCGCCCGGCGCTGCCGGTGGTGCTCAACGGCGGCCTGGCCAGCGTCGAGGTGGTGCAGGCGCAGGCCGCGCACGTCGATGGCGTGATGCTGGGCCGCGCGGCCTACCACGATCCCTACCTGCTGCATCAGCTGGAGGCGCTGCAGACCGGCGCCCCGCTGCAGGCCCGCGGCGACCTGCTGCGCGCGCTGCGCCCCTACGTGGAAGCGCGCCTGGGCGAAGGCCTGGCGCTGAAGCACATCACCCGCCACCTGCTCGGCCTGTTCCACGGCCAGCCCGGTGGCCGCGCATTCCGCCAGGTGCTGAGCGAGGGCGCACACCGCCCGGGCGCCGATTGGAACCTGGTCGAGCAGGCGCTTGCCGCGACCGAACGCGACGCTGATCGCGCCGCAGCGTGACCGCTGTCACATTCCTAACTTGACAAGGCGCGGCGATTCGTTCCGAATGTTCACCTAGCTGAACATCGCGGGGTCGCGGCCGGAAAAGTTCAGACCGGATTCACTGCCCCAAACCAAGAATTTGCAAAGGATTTGTAAAGCGCCGGGCCCCGAACCCGGCATCCGGATTTACGACTTTTGAACGAATCGCCGTGCTCGGCTAGGATCGCATCGATGTCTTCCGCTCCCTTCCATCGCCGCATTGCCCTGGCCACCTGCGTGGTCCTGTCGGCCGTGCCGCTGTCGTCGGCGCTGGCACAGCAGCCGCCGCGGGGTGAGCAGGGGCGTGCGGAGATGATGGAGCGGGGCGAGCGCGGCAACCGTGGCGACGAGCGTTCGCTGTCCGATGCCGTGCGCCGCGTGCAGCGCACCACGGGTGGTCACATCCTCGGTGCCGAGCGCGTGCCGTTCGATGGTCGTGATATCAACCGGGTGAAGTACATGGACGACCGGGGCCGGGTCCGCTACATGGACGACCCCGCCCCGTCGCGTTCACAGCCGCGCACGCCGCGGTCGGATATGTCATCACTACGCGGCGATAACCCCTGAACAGGGATAGTTGTCGCTATCAACCCGTACCCCACAGGCCTCCGGGCCACACCCAGGACACTAGGGAGAGTTCATGCGTATCCTTCTGGTCGAAGACGAAGCCCCGCTGCGTGAGACCCTGGCAGCCCGGCTCAAGCGCGAAGGCTTTGCCGTCGATGCTGCGCAGGACGGCGAGGAAGGCCTCTACATGGGGCGCGAAGTTCCGTTCGATGTCGGCATCATCGACCTCGGCCTGCCCAAGATGTCGGGCATGGAGCTGATCAAGGCCCTGCGTGATGAAGGCAAGAAGTTCCCGGTGCTGATCCTGACCGCGCGTTCGAGCTGGCAGGACAAGGTCGAGGGCCTGAAGCAGGGTGCCGACGATTACCTGGTCAAGCCGTTCCACGTCGAAGAGCTGCTGGCCCGCGTCAACGCGTTGCTGCGCCGCGCCGCCGGCTGGAGCAAGCCGACCCTGGAATGCGGCCCGGTCGCATTGGACCTCGCCGCCCAGACCGTCAGCGTGGCCGGCAGCAATGTCGACCTGACCAGCTACGAGTACAAGGTACTGGAGTACCTGATGATGCATGCCGGTGAACTGGTCTCCAAGGCCGACCTCACCGAGCACATCTACCAGCAGGACTTCGACCGCGACTCGAACGTGCTGGAAGTGTTCATCGGCCGCCTGCGCAAGAAGCTGGACCCGGATGGCGAACTGAAGCCGATCGAGACCGTGCGCGGTCGCGGCTACCGTTTCGCGATCCCGCGCAACGAGGGCTGAGCCGGCTCACCCTGGCGATAACACGATGTCCGGCCGTCTGTGGTTCTTCCGACGCTGGCGGCCGCGCTCACTGCAGGCGCGCCAGATGCTCGCCGCGTCCGTGGGCCTGGTCGCGTTCCTGGCCCTGGCCGGTTACGCGCTCGACGCCGCCTTCGCCGATACGGCGAAGGCAAACCTGCGCGAGCGCCTGAAGAACTACGCCACCTCCTACGCGGCCGGCATCGACTTCACCCGTGACCGCTCGCTGTACATCCGCGAGCAGCCGCCGGATTCCCGCTTCGACGTGCCCGGCAGTGGCCTGTACCTGCAGGTAGTGATGCCGCACGGCAAGGGCAATTCGATGTCCGCTGAAGGCCCGATGCTGCCCACCGTCGGCGGCGGCCTGCTGGCACCGCGCCAGGAGGTGTTCGAAGGCCCGCTGCCGATGATCCAGATCGATGGCAGCCAGGGCTCGGTGTACCGCTACGGCCTCGGCCTGGTGTGGGGCGCCGACGCCGATCCTGCCACCGAATTCCCGTACACCATCTATGTGATGGAAGACTCGCGCGCGCTGGGTGCCCAGCTGCGCGTGTTCCGTGGCCGCGTCTGGTTCTACCTGGGCGGCATCGGCCTGATCCTGCTGCTGCTGCAGACCGTCATCCTGCAGTGGAGCCTGCGCCCGTTGCGCCGGGTGATCACCGAGTTGACCAAGGTGCAGCGCGGCGAGACCGAGCGCATGAGCGAGCGCCACCCGCGCGAGCTGGAACCGCTGACCGACAGCATCAACGCCTTCATCGAAAGCGAGCGCGAGAACCTCGAGCGCCAGCGCAACACCCTGGCCGACCTGGCGCACAGCCTGAAAACGCCGATTGCCGTGTTGCGCACGCAGATGGACAGTGGTGCCGGCGACGGCGCGCTGCGTGAGGAACTGGACGTGCAGCTGCAGCGCATGAACAACCTGGTTTCGTACCAGCTGGCACGCGCGGCCTCGTCGGGCCACAAGCTGTTCTCCGCGCCGCTGCCGATCGAGTCCAACGCCGAGGAAATCGTGCGTGGCCTGGAGAAGGTCTACGCCTCCAAGGGCGTGCTGTGCGAGTTCGACATCGATCCGGCAGCGCGCTTCCACGGCGAACCGGGCGACCTGCAGGAACTGCTCGGCAACCTGCTGGAGAACGCCTTCAAGTGGGCCAACCGCCGCGTGCTGCTGACCGCGCAGCCGCTGCCGGCCCCGAACGCGCGCCGCGCCGGCCTGCTGCTGGCGGTGGATGACGACGGCCCGGGCATTGCCCCGGACGACATCGGCAAGGTGCTGCAGCGTGGCGTGCGTGGCGACGAGCGCGTGCAGGGCCACGGCATCGGCCTGTCGATCGTGCAGGACCTGATCAAGGATTACCGCGGCGAACTGACCGTGGGCCGTTCGGCCGAACTGGGCGGCGCCCGCTTCGAAGTGCGCCTGCCGCCAGGGCCGTAAGCCTCGTTGATCGGTAGTGCTGGCCGCTGGCCGGCAACCAAGCAATGCCATCGAAGATCATGGGGTTGCCGGCCAGCGGCCGGCACTACCGCATTGCGATCCTGGGCGGCTCGCCGTAGAACCGTCGCAGCTGCGCCGTCACCTCCGGCAACGCCTGCTGCAGCAGATCCGGTGCCGAGAAGTGGTACTCGCTGGCCACCGCGAAGAACTCTTCCGGCGCCTCGGCCGCATACGGATCGATCAGCGTCTCTTCGCCTGCGTCCACCTGCGCACAGAACGCGTCGTAGGCGCGCTGGAACGTGGCGGCCCACTCGCGCTGCCATTCGCGCGGCAGCGGCGGCGTACCATCCATCGCACCATCGAGCGCATCCAGCTTGTGCACCATCTCGTGCACCGCCACGCAGTAGCCCTCGTGCGGCGCCGCCAGGTCGGCCTGCACATCGGCCCAGGACAGGATCAACGGACCGCTGTCCCACGACTCGCCGATCAGCTCGTCATCCCACTCGTGCAGCACGCCAGCCGCGTCCATGTGGCTGCGGTGCACGCGGAAGGCATCGGGGTAGACGATCAGCTGCGACCAGCCCTCCAGCCCCACCTCACCGAACGCCAGCAGCGGCAGGCAGCACAGCGCGGCCAGCAGCACGCCGTCACCGGCCTGCAGCTGCAGCTCACCGATCGGGGTGATGGTCTTCTCGTGCAGGAAGCGCGTGGCCAGTACGCGCAGGCGCGCGCGGCGTTCGTCGTCCAGTCCGTGCAGCCAGGCCGCGCGGCGGCAGGCGTGTTCCCACAGTGCATCGTCGATCGGCCGCGGCGTAGGCCGCAGCCACTGCAGCAACGACTTGATCAGCGGAACATTCCCGGCAGGTAGCTGTGCCACTTCGGCGCACGGATGCGCTGCAGCACGTCATCGTCGCTGCCGCCGCCCCCGGTGCTGGTGGCACTGCTGGCCGCAGGGCGTACCGGTGCCGGCTTGGTGGTCGCAGCCGAGGCAGTCGCGGTCGGCGCGCGCTGCGAGGCGGCATCACCGTTGGAGGACACGCAGGCGCCGCGGCTGTCGTCCAGCGCTGCCGTCGCAGACGCCGCGAAGGGCATCATCAGCAGGATCAGGCAATGGGCATAACGGCGCATTGACGACATCCACGTTAAGGGAGGGTGAGTTCCCGATTCTAGCTCGAACCCGGCGCCCCGTTGGAAGCCCCCGCGGAACCCAGCGTGGCGGGCGTCGCTGGCGGCTTTCCCGCATAATTCCTGCCTGACTTCGTGGAAGCTGCCGTGGACGATCGCCAATTGCTGGCCAAACTCGCTGCCGGTCGCCTGTCCGGCGACGCCCTGGCCCGTGAGCTGGGCCAGACCCGGGCGGCTATTTGGAAGCGTATTCAAGGGCTTAGGGCCGCCGGTGTGGATGTCGAGGGCCGTGCCGGCGAGGGCTATGGCCTGACCCGCCCGGTTGACCTGCTGGACCCGGCGGCGATCCGTGCTGGCCTGCCGGCCGGGGTTCTGCCGCTGCTGCACGACCTGCAGGTGGCCTGGACGGTGGACTCCACCAACGCTGAATTGCTGCGGTGCAGCGCGCCCCAGCGCGGGGTCAGCGTGCTGCTGGCCGAACGCCAGACCGGTGGCCGTGGCCGTCGTGGCCGCACCTGGGCCTCGCCGCTGGCCGCGCATATCTACCTGTCGGTGCTGCGCCTGTACTCCGGTGGCCTCGGCCGCCTGGCCGGGCTGAGCCTGGTGGCCGGCATCGCCGTGGCTGAAGCGCTGCACGACCTGGGCTATGCCCAGGCACAGCTGAAGTGGCCGAACGACCTGATCGTCGATGGCAAGCGCAAGCTGGTCGGCCTGCTCGCAGAAGGCGGTGGCGAATACGCCGGCCCGGCGCGCGCGGTGATCGGCATCGGCATCAACACGCACATGCCGCCGTCGTTCGCCGAGCAGATCAGCCAGCCGTGGGTGGACCTGGACACCCTGGCCGGCAAGCCGGTGGACCGCAACGTGGTCGTTGCCGCCGTGCTGGCCCGTCTGCTGCCGGCGCTGGAGGAATTCGATCGCGAAGGCCTCGCTCCGTTCCTGCCGCGCTACGCCGCCTTCGACATGCTGGCCGGCCGCGAAGTACGCGTGGAACTGGACGGGCAGTGGCAGCACGGTACCGCGCTTGGCCTGGCCGATGACGGCGCATTGCGCGTGCGCATCGATGGCCAGGAGCGCCTGCTGCACGCCGGCGAAGTCAGCGTGAGGGCAGCATGAGCGATTGGTTGTTCGACCTCGGCAACTCGCGCTTCAAGTTCGCGCCGTTGCAGGGTGACCGTGCCGGTGACGTGCAGGCCT
The DNA here is from genome assembly GCF_000284595.1 of Stenotrophomonas maltophilia D457. GTDB lineage: Bacteria > Pseudomonadota > Gammaproteobacteria > Xanthomonadales > Xanthomonadaceae > Stenotrophomonas > Stenotrophomonas muris. Next base: position 318,742 of record NC_017671.1, read on the forward strand.
GGGCGCATGGCGCCGAAGGCATGGCCGGGCAGCCGCCGCACAGCCTGCCCAGCGGCCGCACCGCGTTCGTGGCCAGCGTGGCCGCGCCCTCGCTGACCAGCGCCATGCTGGACCAGCTGCAACGCCGCTTCGAAAACGTGCACGTGGTGCGCACCAGCGCCGAATGCGCCGGTGTGCGCATTGCCTACGCCAAGCCGGAAAAGTTCGGCGTCGACCGCTTCTTGGCCCTGCTGGCTGCCGCAAAGGCACAGCGCCCGGTGCTGGTGGTCGGCGTGGGCACCGCGCTGACGATTGACCTGCTCGACGCCGACGGCCAGCACCACGGTGGCCGCATTTCCGCGTCGCCCACGACCATGCGCGAAGCGCTGCACGCCCGCGCCGTGCAGCTGCCGGCTACCGGCGGCGACTACAGCGAGTTCGCCAACGACACCGCCGATGCGCTGGCCTCCGGTTGCGATGGCGCTGCGGTGGCGCTGATTGAACGCAGTGCGCAGCAGGCGCACGCGCTGCTGGGCGTAGCGCCGTCGCTGCTGGTGCACGGCGGCGGCGCACCGGCGCTGATGCCGCTGCTGCCGGGTGCCGACTACCACCCCTCGCTGGTGCTGGATGGACTCGCCCGCTGGGCGGTGCACCAGCCCGCAGGCTAGTATCCGCGCATGCTGACCCGTGCCCTGATCGTCGTACTGGCCGTTCTCAATCTTGGCGTCGCCTGCTGGTGGCTGCTGCGCGATGCACCGCAGCCACCTGCGCCTGCACCGCAACCGGCTGGCGTCGCCGAGCTGCGCTGGGTGCCCGGTGGCGCGGATGCCAATGCCGCAGCCGAGGCCACCGCCGCCGCCCCGACCGCACCGCTGATGGAGCGCGAACCGGCCGCGAAGACCGCAGTGGCTGCGACGCCGGCACCCGCGCCGGCCGTGCCGGCCAAGCCGGAAATTCCCAAGCCGCAGACGGCTGACGCTACGCCGGTTGCTGCCGCCGCCAAGCCGGCAACACCGCCTGCACCCGTTCCGGCACCGGAAAAGCCCGTAACCCCGCCCGCGGCCGCCGAGCCGCCGCGCTGCGTCGCGCTGGGTCCGTTCGCCGACCGCGCCGCCGCGACCACTGCGCAAGGCAAGGCCGGCGCGCTGCTCAGCCAGGCGCGCCTGCGCGAACAGCCCGCTGCCAGCGGCAGCGCCCGTTACCGGGTGATGCTGCCGGCCGCCGCCAATCGTGATGAAGCGCAGGCCACCGTGAAACGCATCGTCGCCGCCGGCCTGAGCGACTACTACATCATCAGCCAGGGCGAGGAGGCCAACGCCGTGGCGCTGGGCCAGTACCGCAACCGCGAAGGCGCCGAGCGCCGCATGGCAGCGGTGCAGGCCGCCGGCTTCCAGCCGCGCCTGGTGGCCAGCGGCGACGCCGGCCAATGGTGGCTGGAAGGGCAACTGGCGGCGGGCACGCAGCCGGCCCAGGCCCAGCAGCGCAGCGGGGCGGCACAGAGCCGGTCGCTGGAATGCACGCGGTTGCGCTAGAATCCCCGGACCGCGGCGCTGCCGCCGGTGCACCACCCATGCCGCTTTAGCTCAGTTGGTAGAGCAACTGTCTTGTAAACAGTAGGTCATCCGTTCGATTCGGATAAGCGGCACCATCTCCATGAGTCAGCGCTTCTTTGCGCTGCGCCAGGTACTGGCCCAGTGGCTCGAAAGGCAGCACACCCGGTGCCTCGGCAGTCTTACCTTGAGAATGATGGTCCGTCCTGCGCATGGACCAGCTGCGCTGGCTGCTGTTCAAGATTTGCCGCCAACGAATCAGCGCGATGAAGGGACTCTGCTTCAGGCGCGCGAAGCGCGTCCATCGTATTCATGGTTCCACGGCGTTGGGCAGGATCGTCCATCGCTCCCTCGACGAGGAATACTCTCTCGCCACGTGCAAGGGACTCTGTCGGGTTGTTCAATACAACGTGGTCAACTCTTGAAAGCCCTTGCTCCTTCGCGAGCACCAGCAAACTCGCGGACATGCGTTGGCTTGACTCGTCCCACTGCTTCCCGCTCTCGGCGTCCATGCGTTCCACTCCCGCTCTTATCTGCATGTAGAGCGAACGATCGGCATCGTCGAGTTCAGCGACTGAGAAAGCTGTTCGCTGCATTGAGGGTAAGTTGACATTGGCGGCGGTGACTCTTTCCTCGACCGTAGTGCGCTCGGCGTCAAATGCTGGCTCGGGCCTGCGCCGACGTTGCGTGGGCGCTATGTGCTGGTCATAGTGCGCGCCATAATAGAGCTCGTACGTCGCATGAGGGCCAACCGACGGAGCCTCCGTCTTGAACACGTCAGCGATCTGACTTAGTGCTTGGTTACGGTTGATCTGCCCTGCCTCGAGTTTCGCCGCAATGGCTCCATACTGCTGGGGGCGATCGCCTGTGCCCGACACGCCAATGTTTGGTCCTCCGGCTGCGGTGATTTCACGCTGGACCTGGACATTGCTGAGCGTGGCAGCTGCTTCTCCTCGCAGCGAGGTCTTCACAAAGGACTGCTTAGACGCCCGATCTGGTTGCTCGGTGAAGAGGTGATGCCCAATTTCATGAGAAAGAGAACGTGCGATTCTGGAGCCTTGCCCGATGGCGTTCTCGTCAATGACGATCTTCACACCGGGAACAAGATAGGTGCCGCCACCGGCTGGCCCCCATTCGACACCCAGGTTGTCGTGATCAGCCTGTGCAAGACCCGCTCGAAGTGTTGGGGATTTGGTCAGAAGCGGTACCAGCGAAGGATCAACCAAAGGTGAAGCCGGACGACGTGTGGCCCCTGTGACCTGCCCCCTTTCTCAGGGCCACTAGCTACTTAGTAGAGTCCAGGTTGGGGAGCATACCGCTCCGGTGGGTCAGGTTTCGATCAGCGGTCGAACCAGTCAAGGCACCTTCGTTGCGCAGCGCGGCGGCGAACTCGGCAGGCGTGCATTTGGGCAGTGAGCTGTGCGGACGCACCTCGTTGTAGTCCTTGCGCCAGATGGCGATTACCGCCCGTGCGTGCTCGAGCGAGATAAACCAGTTTTCGTTCAAGCATTCGTCCCGGAACTTGCCGTTGAAGCTCTCCACATAGGCGTTCTGCGTGGGTTTCCCTGGCTGGGTCAGCACAAGCGTCACGCCGTTGGCGGTCGCCCACTGGTCCAGCGCCCGGCCGGTAAACTCGGGTCCCTGGTCGGTCCTGATCGCCGCGGGGTAGCCGCGGAAACGGCATACCGCATCCAGGATGTCGGCCACGTTCTGGCCATTTATCCTCCGGCCGACGGCGATTTCCACCGCTTCCTTGGTGCAATCGTCCACCACCGTCAGGCACTTGATCGGGCGCCCGTTGGCCAGGGCGTCGAAGACGAAGTCCATCGACCAGGTGTGGTTGGGCCCCGACGGCAGCTGCAGCGGACGGCGCTCGACGGCCACGCGATCGCGCTTGCGGCGCTTGCGCACCGCCAGGCCAGCGTTGCGGTACAGCCGGTAGATTCGCTTGTGGTTGGCGATCCAGCCCTCCCGTTCCAGCAGGATGTGCAGCCGTCGGTAGCCGAACCGGCGACGTTCGCCCGCCAACGCAACGAGCCTGGCCTGCAACGGCGCGTTCGCCATGCGCGGCTGGTAGTGCAACACGCTGCGTGACAAGCCCAGTGCCCGGCAGGCCCGCCGCTCCGACAGGCCCAGCTTCGCCCGCACGTCCGCGACGGCAGCCCGTCGCGTCGGCGGGCTCAGTATTTTCCCCGCGCCACGATCCTCAGCGCTTCGTTGTCCAACATCGACTCGGCCAACAGCTTTTTGAGCCGCGCGTTCTCCGCTTCCAGTGCCTTCAGGCGCTTGGCGTCGGGCACATCCATGCCGCCGAACTTGCGCCGCCACAGGTAGAACGACGCGTCACTGAAGCCGTGCTTGCGGCAAAGCTCCTTGACCGGCGTGCCGGCGGCCGCCTGCTTCAGGAAGCCGATGATCTGCTCTTCGGTGTATCGCTTCTTCATGTCCGTCCTCTTGTGAGACGGACTCTACTAAGATCAGGTTGGCCCGGAAAACGGGGGGCAGGTCACCTGGTCGGCCACTCTCCTGCGGCTGTGACAGTGCAAGTTCTTCAGCACGCTCCATGGTGCGGCTCCTTCGCAATGACAGGGATCAGCGCTGACTGATCGATACGTAGGTCAGCGTCTTGTGGTCAAGGGAGAGCCCGAGTACTACCTTGGCACTGTTCACCTGAGCAGACCAGTAAGGGCGGGAATCAGGCGCATCCGGATGGGGTGGATACATGGCGGATTCCTCCCAGATGATTTCTCCGAGCGCGATGCTCGGTGGGGCAACCTCAAAGACCAAGGTCGCGTGCGTAGGATCGTCGGCAGGACTTCTCAGCGTGATGTTCTTGATCTCAAGTCCGCCCAGCATGCCGCGTTCTGCGGTCCGCTCGTCCCTCAAGCCTTGTCGATTCGGTTCTCCCAGGTGTGTGTGGAGCTGTTCATTCAATGCGTCGACATCATCAAAACGCACCTTGGTCAAACGCTCGATATCGTTCTTGAACCGCTCCATACCAGTTTCACTCCCTGATTCGACGGGCTGTTTTTGATTTAGATGATCTGATGGGCGTGGCGGCGCGGCGATTGAACATGCTGCCAGCACAAGCGCCGGAACAGCGATCGCGAGGCGACGACGCACTGCTATCCAGAGGTAGCGCCGAATTCCACGTTTTGATGAAGAAGCGAGTTTCTCGACCCATGCATTCATGAAAGCGTCTCTCGCGCCAACGTCACGCTCTTGAATCTAGCACAGCGTTTTGTGAGCACGGATCGGGTTCCCGTGAAAAATGAGCTACTGAAAACGCACCCGGTTCCACTTTCCAGTTTGAAAAACGCGGCGTCAGCTGCGAGGGAGGGAACATCAGACGGAAGGCCGAGCACACCTCCATGCGCGCAATCCGATAGTTGAAAGACTGTAGTCAGTAGGCTACAGTCCTCCATGAAGATCCAGCGTACCCGTCAGTTCGCGACATGGATTGACGCTCTCAAGGACGTAACCGCACGCGCTCGCATCCTGGCCCGTATCGGTCGGCTCGCTGAAGGCCATCCGGTGATCACCGCTATCTGGCGGATGGCGTTTCTGGATTGCGTATCGATGCAGGACCGGGTTACCGCGTGTACTACACCCGGCGCGGCAGGCAGTGGGTGATTCTTCTGGTTGGAGGCGACAAGGGTTCGCAGCGGCGCGATATAGAGACGGCCAAGGAGATTGCGCGTTCCCTGTGAGCATCGAACCGGCTGTAGGCGAAACGACTCAATACCGAAGTACCGGAGCTGTCCCATCATGGCCATCAAGAGAAAAGTCGAACTCAAATCATTTGATGTGGCCGAGCATCTTCGGACGCCGGAGGAGATGGCGGCTTATCTCGACGCCTGCATCGAAGAAAGCGAGGGCGATTCTGCCTTCATCGCCAAGGCGCTTGGCGATATCGCTCGCGCTCAGGGCATGAGCAAGGTTGCGCGTGCGGCAGGCCTGTCGCGCGAGAGTCTGTATCGCGCACTGTCCGGCGAGCGCAGCCCTGATTTCGCGACCATCCTGAAGGTGACCCGGGCCCTGGGTGTGCGATTGCACGCCAGCGCAGCATAAGCGCATGCGCCGATCATGATGCGTCGGCACCGCGTCGGTCGAAGGCGGTGGAACGAAAATGAAGGAACCGCTTTTCGCCGGTTTTCTCGCCCCAACCCGGTGAGTCAGCTCAATGTGTGACGTGGGCAGATCCTTCGATCAACGCCGCACACACATTGCGACCACCGCAGCCTCAGCTACGTACCTGCAACGCCACATACTCGGCCAGCCCCCGGCAGGCCAGCATCAGCCCTTCGCGCGTGCCATCGCCGATATCGTCCTTCTCTTCCCCGTCCACGCGCACGCGTTCGGCGGCGTGATATAGCTCCAACAGCGACACCAGACCCACCGCAGCGCGATCCCGGCGTGCGGCGGCCACGGCCTGGCCGGGTGTGCTGGCGGGCCCCGTCCACGGCTGTCCATCGGCGGTGTCCCCGGCCTGGATGCGCTGCAGGCAGCCGGGCAGGTTGATCGGCGCGGGCGCCTCGTTGGCGGCAGCGAAAGCGGCTTCCAACGGCTGCGCCAGTTCGGGTGGCAGGCGCAGCGCGGCCTCGCCCAGGGTGGCGGTCAGGTACGGGTGATGGGTCTTGGGCATGCGGGCGTCCTCGTCGGCAACAGAGGTGCCACCCGAAGAGGGTGGCGGGCGATGCGTGGCTTCCAAGACCGGAAATCGATGAGCCGGTGGGCACGGGGCCCCCACGCACCGCCCGCCGTCGATCGGCGAACGGATTGCCAGCCGGCGCCGCTCTGGGAAGACGGCGCCGGCTGGCAAGCGTATACAGCTTCGATTAAACGGGCTTGGAAGTCCCGGCCACCCTTGCAGGTGGCGATTCATCATGCGCACGTGAAATCACCGCCTGCCAGTCGTTTGTTTCGATGACATCGGGTGATCTGAAAGGAAAAATGAATTATCGCGATTGGCCCGTTTCGAGCATCGCAATGCCAGAAGCGACATATCGCGCAGTGCCGTCATCATCGGCCATCCGGGCCGCGCCACTGTTGCCGCACGGCTTACAGTAGCGTGCGACGTAAAGCTGGCTTAACAGCCTCGGTAAGGCACCAAGGCAACGATACCAGGCGTGAATCCCCACGCGCGCTACCCGGATCTTGATATTCCTCACGGACCGCCCGCAGCGCCCACCGCATACTGCGGCTACACGCCCACCTGGGCCCCTTCGGGATCCGCACATGCGTCGCCATGCCCTGTCGCTCACCGTCGCACTGGTGTCCACCGCTTTCGTGGCCCCGGCCATGGCCGCGGTGCCGTTCTTCAACGCCAGCTGCCCGGGCGGTATCGATGTGCACGCCGACGAAGGCGGCCCCGTTTACGTGCAGGGCCGCGAGGCGGCGCTGAAACGCTTCAACGACCGCTACGTCGAAGCGCGCGATGCCAGCAGTGGCATCACGTTGTCGATCAGCCGCAGCGACGACGGCACGCCGCAGATCAGCTATACCGGCCGTGGCGGCGCCAATGGCATCTGCCAGGTCAGTGCCAGCGGAACGCCGGCGCGGGAAGAGCATCGCGATCGCCGTCGCCACGATGACGACAGCGATGCGGCGCTGCCGCGCGAGGTGACCTGCGAATCCACCGACCAGCAGCAGGTGTCGTGCGACATGGATACGCGCGGCAACGTGGAGATGGTGCGCCAGCTGAGCCACACCCGCTGCGAACAAGGGCAGAACTGGGGCCTGTCGCGGCACTCGGTATGGGTGAACGGCGGGTGCCGGGCGGTGTTCCGCAATGTGTCCAAGGTGGCGTACAGCGCGCCGGCGGGTGATACCGCGCTGGGCTCCTGCAATATGCGCAAGGGCGCGCAGGGCACGCTGGTGACCCGGATGCCGGTGGGCAGCGATTACCAGGAACTGATCATCGATTATCCCGATGGCCGCTTCCTGTGCATGATGCGCAACAACGGCCAGGTGCAGAGCCTGACGCCGGTTCGTCGCCGCGGCGGTTGAGTTCGCCGTGGGCGGGGGCCTCCGTCAGCCGCCTGGTGTTCGCAGCAGCACCCATGCCAGTATCAGGGTGAACACACCAATGACGGTCAGGCCGAACCACGCCGCGGCCACCTTAACGTTGCCGATCAACGCCGCCAACATGCGGTCCAGTTCGCTTGTCAGAATCGGATACTCAGCGTGCGCCTTGCGCAGACGCTGCCAACCGAACGCCAAGAACAGCAGAAGCGAGAATGGCGTCAGCAGCAGCGCCGCCTGCATCAGCCAGCCGTTCGGCGACGCATCGATCAAGCTGTTCAACAGAACCGCAAAAAAAGCGATGGGCAGCGCGACGATGAAGAAGCGTGGCCAGGTGGTGTTGATAAAGGGCGACATCACAATCTTCCATGAAAGGCGGCAGGTCCGTGCGGCATCATGCCATGCCGTTTCACTGCTGCACCGCTGCGGCACGCCAGGACGGAGGTCAGCGCGGGTTTACCGGGTCATTGCCCTTCTTGTAGGTGTACCCGGTGACATCCCAGCCGCCGCCATGGCCGGACGAGGGTTCCACCCAGGTGAATTCCCACGTCTGCAGGGAGCCGTCGGGAAGCAGGTTTTCCACCCGGTAGATTTCACCGGGAATGCCCTGCTCCGGCAGCTTTCCCGGAATCGATTCATCCGCGCGTGCAGACGCGCGCCCCACCGAGAATGCACGCCGTTCCACCTGTACGTTGCCGTAGCCCTGCGGGGCGAACGACGGCTTTACCCGCTGCGCCACCCAGTCGAGCACCTGGCGTGCGCTGGCAGTCTGCATGGGATACGCGTCGGTGGTCACCGTATGCGTGATGCGTTGCGAGGAGGCATTGGCAGCTGCCGGAAACAGTCCGCCCAGGGCAATTGCCAGTACCGCAAATCCATTGAGTGCATGTTTCATTTGCGTCGTTCTCCAGGGTTGGGGAAATGAAGCCGCACCGTCCGGGTGCCGACGCAGGGTGGACACAAGGACCGCCGTGGGTAAGAGGCGATGCCGACTCGGGTGTGAAGTGGATCAAGGAAGGGCGGGTTCCTGACCGCTCAGCGCTGGAATCCCTGACCGGGGCGCCTTTGTGCTCGCGGCGATCCGGGCATTGCCCTGCTGCACCGCCGCGAGTGGTGTCACACAGCTCTGGCTAGACTGTGCTTCTTTTTCCCCACCGCAGGAGGCACCCATGGCCCATCCCATCTCCGTATCCCTGATTGGCGTTCCCACCGACGTCGGTGCGGGCCATCGCGGTGCACGGCTGGGGCCGGAGGCGCTGCGCGTGGCGGGCCTGCCGGAGGCGCTGGAAGCGCGTGGTGTGGACGTGCGTGACGTGAGCAATCTGGATGGCCCACGCAACCCGTGGACCGCGCCGGTGGAAGGCTACCGCCATCTGGATGAAGTGGTGGCGTGGAACCATGCACTGATGGAAGCCAGCTACGCCGAGCTGCAGGCCGGCCGCATGCCCATCATGCTCGGCGGCGACCACTGCCTGGGGATCGGTTCGATCACCGCCGTCGCGCGCTGGTGCCGCGAGCAGGGCAAGACCCTGCGCGTGCTGTGGCTGGATGCGCACTCGGATTTCAACACCAGCGATGTCACCCCGTCGGGCAACATCCACGGCATGCCGGTGGCCTGCCTGTGCGGCCTCGGCCCGGAGGCGCTGACCCACCTGGGCGGCAGCGCACCGGCGATCACCCCGGCGCAGATGCACCAGATCGGCATCCGCTCGGTGGACCCGGAGGAGAAGCGCCTGATCAAGACCCACAAGGTGGATGTGTACGACATGCGCTACATCGATGAGAACGGCATGAAGCGCGCGGTGGAGGCGGCGCTGGCCGGCATCGATGAGAACACCCACCTGCATGTCAGCTTCGATGTGGACTTCCTCGACCCGAGCATCGCGCCGGGCGTGGGCACCACGGTGCCGGGTGGGGTGAACTACCGCGAGGCGCAGCTGGTGATGGAGATGATCGCCGACACCGGGCGCATGGGATCGCTGGACATCGTCGAGCTCAACCCCTTGCTGGACAAGCAGAATGCCACCGCCGAACTGGCCGTGGACCTGGTCGAAAGCCTGTTCGGCAAGTCCACCCTGATGCGCGACTGAGGGCCTGGCCTGAACGGATCGCCGATCCGTTCACACCCGCTCCACGCCGCTGCCGCCAGATTGCACTCCACGCGGCGGCGGTGGCAGTGTGCCCTCCCGCCGAGCGACAGAACCCCATCCGCGAATGAAGCGGTGTAGCGGCGAACCCAAGGAGAAGCCCATGAAGCGCGTAGTTGCCCTGATGCTGTTGTCGATGTTCTCGGTGGCCCTGCTGGCCGGTTGCAATACCGTTGCCGGTGCCGGCAAGGACGTGCAGAAGGCCGGTGAAAAAGTTGAGGACGCCGCCAAGGGCAAGTGAGCCCGGCGCGGATTGGAAAGCGAAAAGGCCGGGAATCTTCCCGGCCTTTTTTGTGCGCGCTGTTTGCCGCGTGGCTGTCGAAGCGGAGTGAACCATTCAAGCAGGTGAGCATGTATTTCATTGCCGGTTGACCGGTACTCAACAGCCGCTGCGCGAAGCTGGAGCCACGGTAAGAACGCCGTTGCAACCAAGGACTCCCAGCAATGAACAAAGACATCATTTCCGGCAAGTGGTCGCAGCTGAAGGGCAAGGCCCAGGCCAAGTGGGGCGATCTGACCAACGACGACTTCGATGTGGCCGAAGGTAACGCCGAGTATCTGGCCGGCCGCCTGCAGGAACGTTATGGCTGGGCCAAGGACCGCGCGGAGAAGGAAGTGCGCGAGTTCCAGGACGCGGTGAGCAAGGACTACCCGGACTACAAGTAAGCGCTTCGGTTTCCCCCACAACACGACGCCCGCACCGTGAGGTTGCGGGCGTCGTGTTGTCTGCGCCGGACGATCAGCGCGTCGGCGGGTCCGGCACGTAGCGGTTGGGGAACGCCTGCGGTTCGCGCGGCAGGCGCGAGGGCGAATCCACCAGGATGCCGCGCGCACGCAGGTTGCGGGCGCTGTCGTAGCGCAACTGCAATACCTGTGCGGGGCTGCGGCTGGCGCGCTCGAAGTCGGTATCGCGCACCGAGGACTGCTCGCGCGCACCATGGCCGGTACCCAGCGCTGGGGCCTGCGACTTGCTGGCGTAGCCTTCGATGCGGCTGGCATTGGCACTGGCATCGGCCGCCGCTTCGGCCGCCGGGGCCGGCAGCGGCAGGCCACGGCGCAGGATCGGCTCAGGGCGCCAGCGACGTGCCTCTTCGAACACCGCCACGCCCACAACGCCGATGTTGTCCGGGCGGCCGGTGCGGCTGGCATAGCTGCCGCTGGGGCTGCTGAACACGAACTGCGCCACTTCGTCCTGGCTCTTGCGCCAGCCGGTGATGTCGGCGCGCTGGCCGGGGTTGAGCACGTAGCCGGTCTGCGAGGGATCGGCATCCTCGCCGGAGATGGCGTTGACGCCGTCCACCGACAGCACCACCAGCACCCGGCGCGGGCTGTCGTTGTACAGGCGCACGGCGTAGCGGTGGCCGCGCTCGCCGGCCACCCAGCGCTGGCCGTCGGCGGGGTAGCTGCGCAGTTCGGTGCCACGGTCGCGGTCGACCAGGGTCATGCGCACCGGGCCGCCTTCGTAGGCCGGTGGCGGAGGTGGCGCCGGGCGGAAGCCGGCCAGGGGCAGGATCAGCAGCAGGGGCAGCAGGCGTTTCATCGGGCGTCTCCAGCGGGGTTGGGTGAATGAACGCGCCGCAGGCCCTGACGGGGTTGGTGGCGTGCAAGGTAAACTGGCCCCGTTCATCGAAGGTTACCCCACGCAGTCATGACGACCCGAGTCCTTACCGGCATCACCCCCTCCGGCACGCCCCACCTGGGCAACTACGTTGGCGCCATCCGTCCGGCCATCGCCGCCAGCCGCGCGCCGGGGATCGAGAGCTTCTTCTTCCTGGCCGACCTGCACAGCCTGATCAAGTCGCAGGACCCGCAGCGCACCCAGCGCGCGACCCTGGAGATCGCGGCCAGCTGGCTGGCCTGCGGCCTGGACCCGGAGCATGTGTGGTTCTACCGCCAGAGCGACATCCGCGAGACCACCGAGCTGATGTGGTTCCTGACCGCCATCGCCAGCAAGGGCATCCTCAACCGGGCGCACGCCTACAAGGCGGCAGTGGACAAGAACCGCGAGGAAGGCGTGGACGAGGACGCAGGCGTCAGCGCCGGCCTGTTCATGTACCCGGTGCTGATGGCCGCCGACATCCTGATCTTCAAGGCCAACCAGGTGCCGGTGGGCCGTGACCAGATCCAGCACATCGAGATGGCGCGCGATTTCGCCCAGCGCTTCAACCACGTGTACGGCAAGGAGTACTTCCCGCTGCCGGACGTGGTGATCGATGAGCAGGTAGCGACGCTGGCCGGCCTGGATGGCCGCAAGATGAGCAAGAGCTACCACAACACCATTCCGCTGTTCGTGCCGCGCGAGGAGCTGAAGAAGCTGGTGTTCTCGATCCTGACCGATTCGCGCGCACCGGGTGAGCCGAAGGACACCGAAGGCTCGGCGCTGTTCCAGATGTACCAGGCGTTCGCCACGCCGGAACAGACCGCAGAGTTCGCCAAGGCGTTCGCTGCCGGCATCAGCTGGGGCGACGCCAAGCAGCAGTTGTTCGAGCGCATCGACAGCGAACTGTCGCCGCTGCGCGAGCGCTACAACGCGCTGATGGCCGAGCCGGAGAAGATCGAAGCGCTGCTCAAGCGCCGTGGGCAGCAGCTGCGCGAGCAGTTGGCGGCACCGCTGCTGGAAGAACTGCGCCACGCCGTGGGCCTGCGCGACCTGTCCACGGCGGGCAACATCGCCAGCGAAGATGCCGGCGTGGCCCGCGTGGCGCCGCCGCAGTTCAAGCAGTACCGCGAGAAGGACGGCCGGTTCTACTTCAAGCTGACCGCCGGCGACGGCACGCTGCTGATCCAGAGCGAAGGCTTCGATTCGCCGCGTGATGCCGGCCAGCTGATTGCCGTGATCAAGCAGGCCGAGCAGGGCGACCAGCTGCAGAGCGAGCTGTTCAAGCTGGACGCCGAGGTGGACGCCGTGCTGGCCGCGCTGGCCGTGCTGCGCGAAGCGGCCTGATCGCCGGGCCTGCCTGCCCTTTGTAGAGTCGAGCCATGCTCGACTTTGCTCCGCCCCTGTAGAGCCGAGCCCGTGCTCGGCTGGGTAGCAAAGCAGCCGAGCATGGGCTCGGCTCTACAGGGACGCCCCCCGCCGGCACGACCGTGGCACAGCACCCATGGCATGATGTCCGCGCGCCGCCGGCGCGATGACATGGAGTCTGCGATGGCCTGGTTGTCGCTGCTGCTGTTCCTGCCCTGGTTCCTGCTGCTGGGCAGCCTGTACTGGCTGTTCCCGCGCCAGCCGCGCAGCGCGCGGCGGCGCCTGTTCGATGGCACCACCCTGGTACTGGCGTTCGCGCTGAGCATTGTGTCGATGCTGTGGGGCTACCGCATCGGCGTGGTGCAACCCGGCGCCGGCCCGATCTGGCCGCAGGTGCTGGCGGTGCTGTACGCCTACGGCGCGTTCCTGGCGGTGCTGGTGCTGGCGTTGCTGCTGCGACCGCGCTGGCTGGACCGGTAACCCCGCCTTTGTAGAGTCGAGCCATGCTCGACTGCACGCGCCCTCTGTAGAGCCGAGCCCATGCTCGGCTGATGTCTGGCAGAAAGGCAGCCGAGCATGGGCTCGGCTCTACGGAATCTGGACTCCGACCAAAGCCGCATCGAACCCGGGCCGCCTGCGCGCCTACCATGGGCGTCTGTTCCCGATCCTGCCAGGTGCGTGCCGATGACCGCCGACCCCAGCATCCACACCATCGATACCGGCTTCCAGCGCCCGGACTTCGACGCGGCTTACCTGATCGTTGAAAACGGCCGCGCCGCGTTTGTCGACTGCGGCACCGGCCTGTCGGTGCCGGCGATGCTGCAGGCGCTGGCGGATGCCGGCCTGGGCGTGGAAGCGGTGGACTGGTTGCTGCTCACGCACGTGCACCTGGACCACGCCGGCGGCGCCGGCCTGCTGATGCAGCAGCTGCCCAACGCAAAGGCGGTGCTGCACCCGCGCGGTGCGCCGCACATGATCGACCCGACCCGGCTGATCGCCGGTGCCACGGCGGTGTATGGCGCCGACGAGATCGCGCGCAGCTATGGCCGCATCGAGGCGATTCCGGAGTCGCGCGTGGTGGTGGCCGAAGACGGCCACCGCATCGATCTGGCCGGCCGCGAGCTGGTGCTGCTGCACACGCCGGGTCACGCGCTGCACCACTATTGCGTATGGGATGCGCGCAGCCGCAGCTGGTTCACCGGCGATACCTTCGGTATCTCCTACCGCGAGCTGGACAGCGCGCAGGGCGCTTTCATCTTCCCGACCTCCTCGCCGGTGCAGTTCGACCCGGAGGCGATGAAGGCCTCGATCCAGCGCATGCTGGGCTACGGCCCGCAGGCGATGTACCTGACCCACTACGGTCGTGTGGAACAGGTGGAGAAACTGGCCGGCGACCTGTTCGAGCAGATCGATGCGATGGCCGCCATCGGCCGCCAGTGCGACGGTCGACCGGACCGCCATCGTTGCCTGTTGGCCGCGTTGCAGGCGCTGTATCTGGAACGTGCACAGCTGCATGGCTGTGCGCTGGACGATGCGGCAGTGACCACCGTGCTGGCGATGGATATCGAGCTCAATGCACAGGGCCTGGCCTGCTGGCTGGATCGCATCAGCAGGTAGATCCACGCCCTGCGTGGATGACGCAGGCCCAAGCCGCGCCGTGATGTCACGACCACGTTACACTCTGGTGACTTCCAAGCTAGCCGTGGTACTGCCGTGAATCCGATGCGCGTGTTGCTGCTGTCGTCCTGCCTGTTCGTCGGTGGCCTTGCCCATGCGGCCAACGACCTGCCGGGTGGCGGCATCGATCCGCAGGCGCTGTCGCGCCATGTGCGCGTTCTGGCGTCGGATGAATTCGAGGGCCGCGCGCCGGCCACCGAGGGTGAAGAGCGCACGGTGCAGTACCTGATCGAGCAGTTCCGCAGCTACGGCCTGCAGCCCGGCGGCGTGGATGGCAGCTGGGTGCAGCCGGTCCCGTTGGTGCGCGCGCAGCTGGACGGCCCGGCCAAGGCCAGCCTGTCGCTGAAGCAGGGCAAGCGTGCGCTGGCCAATGGCGTGGACGTGACCCTGCAGAGCCTGCAGCCGCGCAAGCGCGTGCAGATCAGGAATGCGCCGCTGGTGTTCGTCGGCTATGGCATCGACGCGCCGGAACGCCAGTGGAACGACTACAAGGACGTGGACCTGCACGGCAAGATCGCCGTGGTACTGATCAACGATGCCGATTTCGAAGCCGATGCACCGGGCGCATTCGACGGCAAGGCGGTGACCTACTACGGCCGCTGGACCTACAAGTTCGAGGAAGCCGCACGCCGTGGTGCCGAAGGCGTGCTGATCGTGCACGAGACCGCGCCGGCCGCCTACGGCTGGGCCACGGTGAAGAGCTCGGGCACATCGCCGCTGTTCGACATCGAGCGCGGCCAGGACGAGGCGATGGCGCAGCACACGCCGCTGCGTGGCTGGATGCAGCGCGAGCTGGCCGAGGCGATTTTCGCCGACGCCGGCCTCGACTTCGATGCCGAGAAGCGCAAGGCGATGCGCGCCGACTTCCGTCCTGTGGCACTGGACAACGCCAAGCTGAGCGTGGACTTCGCGCTGAAGCGCGAGCAGGTGGTGACCCGCAACGTGGTGGCCAAGCTGCCCGGTGGCGAGCATGGCGACGAGGCGGTGATCTTCTCTGCGCACTGGGATGCGTTCGGCATCGGCCAGCCCGACGCCAAGGGGGACCGCATCCGCCGCGGTGCGATCGACAACGCCACCGGCGTGGCCACGGTGCTGGAGCTGGGTCGGGTGTTCGCTGCCGGCCCGCAGCCACAGCGCACGCTGTACTTCGTGGCACTGACCGCTGAAGAGAAGGGCCTGCTGGGGGCCAGCTACTATGCTGCGCACCCGCTGGCGCCGCTGGACAAGACCGCCGCGGTGCTGAACATCGAGATGTTCAGCCCGGATGGCCCGACCCGCGACATCGCGTCGTGGGGCAAAGGCCGGGTCTCGCTGGAAGGCGACCTGGAACGCGTGGCCAAGGCCCGTGGCCGCAGCTACAGCCCGGACCCGAACCTGGAAGCGGGCTTCTTCTACCGCGCTGACCACTTCGCCTTCGCCCGCCTGGGCGTGCCGGCAATCACCATCGGCCCGGGCCTGGACAAGCTGGACGGTGGGGTTGAAGCCGGCCGCGCGCTGCGCGAGAAGTACTTCGCCGATTGCTACCACCAGGCCTGCGATGCCTGGACGCCGCGCTGGGACCCGAGCGGCCACGCTGCCGATACCCTGCTGGTCTACGATCTGGGCGCGGAGCTGGCCAACAGCCGCCGCTGGCCGACGTGGGAAAAGGAATCGGAGTTCCGCGGCGCGCGCGACAAGAGCGAAGCGGCCCGCCGCTGAGGTAGTGCCGGCCGCTGGCCGGCAAGTCCCTGCTCTTTCCGGAGGTTCATGAGGTTGCCGGCCAGCGGCCGGCACTACCAAAAGAAGGTGGCGTTGCCGGCCAGCGGCCGGCACTACCAAAGGAATGTGGAGGTGTCGGCCAGCGGCCGGCACGACCGGGTGTTCGTCAGCGCCGGCGCAGCAGCTTCCACGCGCCCCAGCCGCTGGCGGCGAGCGCTGCCAGATAGCACGCCACCATCGTGCGCAGGCCGACCAGCGATCCGCCGTTGACGCCGCGATGCAGGCGCAGTTGCAGCGAGCTGTGGCCGCTGCCCAGGTCCACTGCCAGCTGCAGCGCCAGTGCGGCGCAGAACAGCAGCAGGGCGATCCCGAAACCGATGCGTGGCCATGCGGCCTGTGCGCTGGGGCGGCGCAGCAGCCAGGCCAGTGCCGTGGCTGCGGCCAGCGTCACCGCGATCCACATCAGTGGAGGAGCGGGAGACGCAGCGGCCACCGGCATTGCACCGGTGGCCGCGATCAGGGCAACGCGCTTACTTGCGGGTGCCGTCGAGCCAGTTCGGGCCCTTGTTGGTGAGGAAGAACACATAGACCACCAACGATACCGCGATCGTGGCAGTCACGTAGAGGGCGAACCAATCGACGTGGCCGGTCTTCAGCGCGCCCTGGTACAGCAGCGGGGCGGTGCCGCCGAACAGCGAGTTGGCCAGCGCATAGCCCAGGCCCACGCCCAGTGCACGCACGTGGGTGGGGAACAGTTCGGCCTTCACCACCGCGTTGATGGAGGTGTAGCCGGTGAGGATGACGAACGCCAGCGCCAGGGTCAGGAAGGCCAGGGTGGCGTCATGCTGGTGCGGCAGCTGGGTGATCAGGTACCAGCTGTACAGCACGCCGCCGACGCCGAAGAACACCAGCAGGGTCTTGCGGCCGATGATGTCCGACAGCCAGCCACCGACCGGCTGCAGCACCATCAGGAAGGCCAGCACGCCCAGATTGATCAGGGTGCCGGTCATCGGGTCGTTGCCGGCGAAGGCGCTCTGGATCATCTTCGGGCCGTTCACCGAGTAGGTGTAGAAGGCCACGGTGCCGCCGGCGGTGATCAGGAAGCACAGCAGCAGCGGTCGCCACTGGTGCACGAACAGCTCGTACATCGAGCCGGACTTCTGCGCCTTGCCCTCGCGCGCGGCCTCGATGGACGACTCCGACAGCGACTCGTCCATGCCACGGCGCAGCCAGAACACCACCACCGCGGCGATGCCGCCGATGCCGAAGGCGATGCGCCAGCCCCACTCGGAGATTTCCGGCTTGCCCCAGAAGGTCAGCATCAGCAGCAGGGTCAGCTGGGCCAGCACGTGGCCGCCAACCAGGGTGACGTAGTGGAAGGACGACAGGAAGCCGCGGCGGCCGGGAATGGCGGCTTCGGACATGTAGGTGGCGCTGGCGCCGTACTCGCCACCGGTGGCGAAGCCCTGCAGCAGCCGTGCGAACAGCAGGATGACCGCGGCCCAGATGCCGATGCTGGCGGCGGTGGGGGTGATGGCGATCAGGAACGAGCACAGCGCCATCAGCGTGACCGAGACGGTCAGCGCCAGGCGGCGGCCATGGCGGTCGGCGAATCGGCCGAAGAACCAGGCGCCGATCGGGCGCATCAGGAAGGTCGCGGCGAAGATCGCCCACACGTACATCGTGGAGTTCTTGTCGTCGGGCGAGAAGAACTGCGATTCGAAGTACACGGCGAACACCGAGTACACGTAGACGTCGTACCACTCCACCAGGTTGCCGGCGGAGCCTTTGAGGGTGTTGGAGATCGACCGCCGCAGGGCGGCGCGGTCGTTCGCGGGGACAGCAGGTTGGGGCGTGGTGCTCATCTGGGTGGGAATCCTCGATGCGGCGCGTCCGTGCGCAGGGAAAACGGCGCCCGGCCTTGGGGCGGCGCGGCCGGGCAGCCCTCTTGGTACTGCATCGACCGTCAACACGGGGTAGCAGACCAGAGCAGGGTGCATGGATGGATGACAGCGTGCCACCGCATGGGGTCCCGGACCATACTCAAAACGTCCTAGAATCCGCCTTCCCCCGGCTCCCTGGTGTGTCATGTCGGCTCCCCCCTCTTCGTCTGCGGCTGCCCCCCCGGGTGGCCTTGTCGCGCTGGCACTGCTGCTGGTCTACGTGGTCTGGGGCTCGACCTACCTGGGCATCGCCAAGGCCCTGCACGGCGGCGCACTGCCGCTGACGATGGTCTCCGGCAGCCGCTTCATCATTGCCGGCGGCCTGATGTTCCTGGCGCTGCGCCTGTTCTGGAAGCTGCCGAACCCGACCCTGCGGCAATGGCGCAACCTGGTCATCATGGGCGTGACCATGCTGGTGCTGGGCAACGGCATGGTGGTGCTGGCCGAGCGCGAGGTGTCCTCGGGCCTGGCCGCCACCGCGGTGGCCTCGGTGCCGCTGTGGATGGCACTGTTCTCGGCGCTGCGCGGGCAGCATGCCAGCCGCGGTGAGTGGCTGGGCATCGTCATCGGCTTCCTCGGTGTGGTCTGGCTCAATGCCGGCAGCAGCCTGACCGCCTCGCCGACCGGGCTGGTGCTGCTGCTGATCGCGCCGATCGGCTGGGCCTTCGGTTCGGTGTGGGCACGCGGGCTGGACCTGCCGGGCCCGTTCATGACCGCGGCCGGGCAGATGATCTGCGGTGGCGTGCTGCTGGTGCTGATCGGCCTGGCGGTCGGCGAGCGCCCGAGCACGCTGCCCGATACCGGTGGCCTGCTGGCGATGGCGTACCTGTGCGTGTTCGGCTCCATCGTCGCGTTCACTGCCTACGTGTGGCTGCTGCAGAACGTGCGTCCGGCGCTGGCCGGCAGCTATGCGTACGTCAACCCGGTGATCGCGGTGCTGCTCGGCGCGCTGCTCAACGGTGAACGCTTCGGCTGGCGCGACCTGCTGGCGATGGCGGTGATTCTCCTGGGTGTGGTGGTACTGACGATGGCAAGGACGCGAAAGAGATGAGCATGGACGAGAAAGAACAACGCCGGGGCCTGCTGGTCACCGCGTCCACCTTCGTGATCTGGGGCCTGGTGCCGGTGTACTGGCACCTGCTCAACGAGGTGCCTTCGTTCCAGATCATCGCCCACCGCATCATCTGGAGCACCGTGCTGGTGCTGGGCTGGCTGCTGATCAGCTCGCGCCTGGGCTGGTGGCAGAAGATCGCCGCGCAGCCGCGCGCGCTGCCGATCCTGCTGGTGTCGAGCCTGACCATCGCCTTCAACTGGGGCCTGTACATCTGGGCGGTCAACGCCGGTCATGTCATCGAGACCAGCCTGGGCTACTTCATCAACCCGCTGGTGAACGTGCTGCTGGGCGTGCTGGTGCTGAAGGAACGCCTGCGCCGCCTGCAATGGGTGGCGGTGGCGATGGCGGCGGTGGGCGTGGCCTGGCTGACCATCGACGCCGGCACACCGCCGTGGATCGCGCTTGGCCTGGCTTGTTCGTTCGGCCTGTATGGCCTGCTGCGCAAGCTGGTCTCGGTCGACCCGGTGGCCGGCCTAGGCGTGGAAAGCATGTACCTGTTCCTGCCGGCGCTGGCCTTCGCGATCTGGGCGGAAAACGGCCATGGCGGTGCGTTCTTCCATGGCTGGGGCTGGCGCAACGACCTGCTGCTGATCTTCGGTGGCGCAGTCACCGCCGTACCGCTGATCGGCTTTGCCTACGGCGTGAAGCGCATTCCGCTGTCGCTGGTCGGCATCCTGCAGTACATCGCACCGAGCCTGCAGCTGCTGCTGGGCGTGTTCTTCTTCCACGAAGCGTTCGATACCGCCAAGGCGATCGGTTTTGCCGCGATCTGGGCCGGCCTGATCCTGTTCGTCGGCGACAACATCCGCACGATGCGCGCCAAGCGCTAGCGCCGGCGGGGCTGCGGGGTCGGATCCCTCCGCAACGCGGAGGGCTCTGACCCTGTTCTATCCGTCGCGTGGGGTCAGAGCCCTTCGCAGGGCGAAGGGATCCGACCCGCTTCCACCCAAAAAAGAACGGCGCCCCGAGGGGCGCCGTTCTGCTTCCGTCCACGGCCAGGAGAGAGGGATGGCCGTGGCGGGAAGGCGGTTGCAGGCTTAGAAGCGCTGCTGGTACTTCATGTACATGAAGCGGCCGATGTCGAAGCCACCGTAGTAGGTGAAGCTGCTGTTCGGCTGGCTGTACATGATCGGACCCTGGTGGTTGAACACGTTGTTCACGCCCAGCGACACGGTGCCATCCCACGGCAGGCTGTAACGCACCTGCAGGTCGTGGAAGGTGTTGGAGCCCACCTTGTTGGTCGGCGACGCGCTGGTGTACGACGAGTTGAAGCCCGGCATGTTGCACTCATCCATGTACGAGCACTTCTCCTTCATGCTGGAGTAGTAGCGCGCGGTCCAGCCGATGCCGAGGTCGCCGTACTGCCAATCCAGATTGAAGGTGGAGCGCACGCGGAAGTCGCCGGCCCAACCGGTACGCTGTTCCACCGGGGTGGTGGCGGCGCTGTCGTTGCGCTGCTCCAGGTAGTCGGTGTAGGTGGTGTTCCAGTTGACGGCGAACTTGCCGAACGCGGTTTCCGGCAGGCGGTAGCGCACGTTGATGTCATAGCCGGCGGTTTCGCGGTAGCCCGCGTTGACCAGCGAGCGGTCCAGCGAGTTGACCTGGCCGTTGCTGCCACGGGTGAAGCGGCCGCAGGCGGCATCCGAACCCTGCACGTAGCACTGTTCCAGGATGTTGGTGGCCGACTCACCGACGATGGCGTTGTCGATGCGGATCTTCCACCAGTCCAGGCTGACGTCCAGGCCCTGCACGAAGTCCGGGCTGTAGACCAGGCCGACGGTCCAGGTCTTGGCGGTTTCCGGCTTCAGGCCCGGGTTGGAGCCCGAGCTGAAATCGGTGGTGGCCTGCTGGCCGGGCTTGGTGGCCACGCTGCCATCGCTGTTGAGCTGGCGGAAGTTGGCCGGCACCTTCAGCGCCTGGCAGCGGGCAGCGACGGTCGGGCTGGTGGCGGCGGTACCGAAGGAGGTATCGCACGGATCGGTGAACGAGTCGCGGCTGCTGACGGTGCCGCCGTACAGGTCATCCACGGTCGGCGCACGGAAGCCGGTGCCGTAGGTGGCGCGCACCAGCAGGCTGTCGATCGGCTTCCACTTCAGGCCGAACTTGCTGTTGGTGGTCGAACCGAAGTTGTTGTAGTCCGAGTAGCGGCCGGCCATGTCCAGCGACAGTTCGCGGGCGAACGGCAGGTCGGCCAGCAGCGGCACCTGCAGTTCCAGGTAGACCTCGTTGAGCGAGTAGTTGCCGCGGGTCGGCTGGCCGCTGGTGCCGGCGATCTCGCCCTTCTGCACCATCGTGTCCGGAGTGTAGCCGGCTTCTTCGCTGCGGTGCTCGAAGCCCATCGCGGCCAGGATGTCGCCGGCCGGCAGGGTGAACAGCGAGCCGGAGATGTTGCCGCTGGCGACCTTGGTGGTGCTCTGCATCTTGTCGACGAAGCGGGTGAACAGGTAGTCCTGCACGTCCTGGTTGCTCAGCGAGCCGGGTCCGGTGTAACCCATCGGGGCGGCCGGGTTCCACGGCACGCAGCCGGCGATCACCGCGCCCGGCGCACCGCAGCGGGCCACGTTGCCGTCCATGAAGGACGGGCCGACGGCCAGGTTGACGTGCGGCTGGTACATGCTGCCGGTACCGATGCGCTCGCCTTCGTTGCGGTTGTACATGTAGCTGACGTTCCAGTCCCAGTACCGCGAACCGGTTTCGAAGCTGCCTTCCAGACCAATGCTGGCGCGCTTGGTTTCCAGGTTGTTCTCGGTGCCGCGCGGCAGTTCCTCGGTACGGTGCGCGAACAGCGCATCCTGGCCCCACAGGTTGAACGCGCTGTCCTTGGACAGGGCGGCACGGCTGCCATTGCGGGCCTGCGCGGCGCTGACCGAGTACGGGTAACCGGCCAGGTGCTTGGTCGACTCGCGCTTGCTGTACAACGCGTCGGCGACGATGCGCAGGTTGTCGGTGATCGAGAAGCCACCGTTGGCGAACACCGAGGTGCGTTCCAGGCCGGTCAGCAGGCTCATGTTCGACTTGGTGTTGGCACCATCAGCCGGGTCCGGCGCATGGAAGTTGCCGGCCTTGCCCGGGTCGCCGCCCGGGCCCACCGTCAGGTTCTTGCCACCGACGGTGACGTAGCCCCACGGGGTATTGCCATTGAGGCCATCGTTGGGGTGGCGCGGGCCGTTGGTGTAACGGCTGAACGCGCGGTCCTTGCCCAGCACCTCATCTTCCTTGGTGCGCTCGGCGCCCACGCTGAACCAGCCGCGCTCGAAGGTCTTGCCGAAGGTCGCGCTGTAGGCGCGCTTCTGGCCGTCACCCTGGCCGTACTGGCCGACATAGACGCTGGCTTCGCCACCATCGAAATTCTTGCGGGTGATGATGTTGACCACGCCGGCGATGGCATCGGAGCCGTACAGCGCGGAGGCGCCGTCGGTCAGCACTTCCACGCGCTCGACGATGGACGACGGGATCGAGGCCAGGTCGGAGTAACCGCCGGCGCTGATGCCCATGCGGCGGCCGTCGATGAGCACCAGGCTGCGTTCCGGGCCCAGGTTGCGCAGGCTGACGTACATGCCGCCGAAGTCGCGCGAGGAGGTCAGCGACGAGGCGCGGCTCATGCTCGGCGCACCGGCGGCAGGAATGTCCTGCAGGATGTCAGCGACGTTGACGTAGCCCTTCTTCTCGATATCGGCGCGGTTGAGCGCGACCACCGGCTGTGCGGTTTCGACACTGGCCTGGCGGATGCGCGAGCCGGTGATTTCGATGCGGTCGAGGTTGGTCGGGGTATCGCCGGCGCTCTGTGCGAAGGCGGGGGTGGTGCAGCTGGCGGCCAGCGCGATGACGATCGCGTTGCGCAGCGGATTGGTTTTCAGGGACATCCGTGAAATCTCGTGTTTCAGTAAAAACAAGCGCCCGTTCTATGGGCGCGTGGGGTGCTGCAAACCAACGTGGGGGGCGCGATTCTAGAATGTTTCCATTCGTAACTGTTTGTCTCGGCGCCGCTGGAAGTGCGCGAAAATGAATCGCAACCAACAATCCACAGATGGGCTGTGCGCAGCGTCACGCGCGCTGCGTTTGCGATGGGCAGAGGCATCGATAGCGGCACGAAGCTGGCACGCTTGAGTGGTTGCGACAACGCGTCGCAGTACGCGCTTGTATGCAGGCGCGCAGCCGTTGTGATGCACCTGCCCGCATGAAATGCTCTTCGCCTTGTCATCGAAGGCAGGAGACGAAGGAATGATCCAGCTTGAAGAAGCACGCCGTCGCGTGGAGGCTGCACTTGCCAGCGACGATGAGCCGGTTGCCATCACGCATGAGCACGAAGTGGTCGAAGGCTGGCTGTTCTGCTTCCAGTCGCTGCGCTACCTGCAATCCGGCGAAATCTCGGATGCATTGGCCGGCAATGGGCCGATCTTCGTCGACCGGCACACAGGCGAGCAGCACGCGCTGGGCACGGCGTATCCGCCCGAGGAGGTCCTTCGCCAGCATCTGGCCGCGCGCGGCCCCGCCGTCTGATGCTGCGGCGGCGGATTTCTGAGTTCGGCAACGTGAAAGGGACGGAGCCTTCGCTCCGTCCCCTTGCGTGATGCGCAGTCCACCGCTGCGCGATGCTCAGGTTTCGCGCAGCGCCGTGGTGATCGGCAAACGTGCCGCGCGCAGTGCCGGGAACAGGCCGCCGACCAGGCCGATGCCCAGTGCCCATTTCAGGCCGGTCCACAGCAGTTCCGGCGACACATGGAACTTGAACACCACCGCGCTGAAGTTGCTGCCGATGGTGGACACGCTGTAGCCATTGAACAGCAGCCACGCCACCGCACAGCCGAGCAGGCCACCGAGCAGCGCCAGCAGCATCGTCTCCAGCATCACTGCCGTCACCACCGGCAGGCCGCGGAAGCCGATCGCACGCATGGTGGCGATTTCGCGGGCGCGCGTGGCGACGGCCGCATACATGGTGTTGAGCGCGCCAAACACCGCACCGACCGCCATGATCGTGCCGATCACCTTGCCAAGGATGTCGATCAACTTGGTCAGCCCGCCGCCCTGCTTGCTGTAGTACACGCGGGTGGTTTCCACGTCCAGTTTCAGGCGCGGGTCGGCGGCGACGGCGGCCTTGAACTGATCGAAGCCTGCCTTGCCCTCGGTGCGCACGCTGATCGACTGCCAGGCGCTGCGCTGGTAGGTGGTGGCCAGCGTATCGGCGTCGGTCCACAGTTCCGAATCATGCGCATCGCCGGTGGCGAACACACCCACCACGGTCCAGGTCTGGTTGCCCAGGGTCAGTGTCCTGCCCACCTCCATGTCGCGGAACTGGCCCTTGGCGCCCTGGCCGACCACGATCTCGCGCAGGCCAGTGGCGAACTTGCGGCCCTCGACGATCCTGACCTTGTCATGCACCGCCCACGCCTGCGGGCCCACGCCGCGGAACTGCGCGTTGACGTCGGTGCCATCGGACTTCGACACCAGGTTGACCACCTGCGACAGCTCCGGCGACAGCAGCGGCCGGCCCTGCGTATCGCGGCTGATGCCGGGCAGGGTGGACAGCATCGGTACCTGCTCGCGGGTGATCACTGAGTTGGTCTCGGCCTGCGAGCCACCGCGCAGCACGATGGCAGTGGTGTCATCGCCGGTGTTGTTGAGCGTGGCCTGGAAGCCTTCGCCCATCGCCAGCATTGCCACCAGCACGCCGACCACGCCGGCGATGCCGACCACGATCACCGAGGACGCGCCCCAGCGCTGCGGCAGGCTGGCCACGCCGATACGGGTGGCGGCCAGCGCCAGTCGCCCCCCGCGGGTCAGCAGCAGCCACAGGGCCACCACCACGGTCACGGCCAGCACGCCGGTCCACGGCAGGCTGATCCACAGCACCAGGCCGACCGCCAGCAGCAGCACCGTCACGCCGTTGCCCAGCCACTTCTTGAGTTTGCTCTTGAACATGTCTGTGTTCTCCTCAGCGACCGGCCAGTGCGTCGACGATCTTCAGGCGCTTGGCACGCAGCGCCGGCAACAGGCCGACGATGATGCCGATCACCACGATCAGGCCCAGCCCCATCAGCCAGGTTGGCGTCGGCACGTGCGGCGGCAGCATGCCCATGCTCTTCGGGCCGATGGCCGGCAGGATCAGGGCGGCCAGGCCCATGCCGATCAGGCCGCCCAGGCCGATCAGCAGCACCGATTCCACCATCACCAGGGTCAGCACGGTGCTGTCCTTGAAGCCCAGCGTCTTCAGCGTGGCCAGCTCCGGCACGCGCTCGCGCACGGCCTGCGCCATGGTGTTGCCGGTCAACAGCAGCAGGGTGAAGAACACCGCGCCCATGATCGAGGTGACGATCATGCCGATATCCGCGAACTGCTTGACGAAGGCCTGCTGGAACGCCGATTCGGTCTGGGTCTTGGTCTCGTGGTCGGAGTTGGCCGAGATCGCGTCGATCGCCTGCGCCACCCGCGAAGAGTGGTCCGGGTTGTCCAGCGTTACCGTGTACCAGCTCACCTGGTTCTTGATGTAGTCGTTGGATTCATCGAAGTACTTCCAGTTCATCATCAACTGGCGTTCTTCGTTGGCGGCCAGCGCACGGTCCTTGGAACGGTAGATGCCCTTGAGCACCAGCGGCCAGTCGTTGCTGCCGCCACGCGGGAAGATCGTGGCCTGCAGCGGGATGGTGTCGCCGATCTTCCAGCCGAACTGCTTGGCCAGGGTTTCGCCGACGATGGCGCCGGTACGGGTCTGCTTCCAGTCTTCCAGCTGGGCCGGGTCGATCTGCAGCTCGCGGTAGACATCGAAGTAGTTGGGGGACACCGAGAAGTTCGGGAAGAAGTTCTTCGGGTCCTGGTAGATGCCGCCGAACCACATGCCATAGGCCACGTCGCGCACGCCGGCCACCTGCCGCACCTGGGCTTCCAGGCGGATCGGCAGCGACTGGGTGATCGACAGCCGCGATGCGACCACCAGGCGGTTGGCGCCTTCCACGCTGCCGCCGGAGGTGAATGCCACGCGCACCGAATCGAGCATGCCGAACAGCAGGAACGCGGCCACCACGGAGAGCAGGGTCAGCAACGTGCGGGTACGGCTGCGGAACAGCTGCGCCCACACCAACGAGAAGTATTTCATCGCCGTGGCCTCCGTCAGTGGGCCAGCGGCGCGTCGGCCAGCTCGCCCTTGTCCAGGTGCACCGTGTGCGTGGCGTACTCGGCGGCCTTCGGGTCATGGGTGACCATGATGATGGTCTTGCCATGCTCGCGGTTGAGCTGCTGCAGCAGGCCGAGGATCTCCTCGGCGGACTGGCGGTCGAGGTCGCCGGTCGGTTCGTCGCAGATCAGGAAGGTCGGGTCGGAGACGATCGCCCGGGCGATTGCCACGCGCTGCTGCTGGCCGCCGGACAGTTCATTCGGGCGGTGGCTGCGGCGGTCGGCCAGGCCGACCAGGGTCAGCGCGATCTCGGCGTTGCGGCGGCGCTGCGCCGCATTGAGGTGGGTCAGCAGCAGCGGCAGCTCCACGTTCTTCTGCGCGGTCAGCATCGGCATCAGGTTGTAGAACTGGAACACGAAGCCGACGTGGTGGCTGCGCCAGGTCGACAGCTGGCCGCCGCTCATCTGGTCGATGCGCTCGCCCTCGATGCTGATCTCGCCGCCGCTGGGGTTGTCCAGGCCGCCGATCAGGTTGAGCAGGGTGGTCTTGCCCGAGCCGGACGGGCCCATCAGCGCGACGAAGTCGCCGCTGGCGATGTCCAGGTCGATGCCGTGCAGCACCTGCACTTTCTCGGGGCCACGCTGGTAGGTCTTGGTGATGTTGCGCAGTGAAACCAGGGTCGACATGGGTGGTTCTCCACGGAAGGCGGGAAACGGGGAAGCGCCACGGCAGGGGCCGCAGGCGTGCGTCGAGCGGTGCTGCCGGCGGCGCCCGTGGGCGCCAGGCCGCTACTGCGCTTGTTTCTGTTGCACCTTGGCGCCATCGCGCAGGGTGTCCGGCGGGTTCAGCACCACCGATTCACCTGCGCTCACGCCCTTGAGGATCTGGCGGTCCTTGCCCATCGCCTGGCCGGCCTCGACCGTGCGCTGCTGCACGCGGCTTTCGTCACCCAGCACGAAGGCAACCGAGGCGCCCTCGCGCTGGACCACGGCGCCCGCCGGCACGCGCACGCCCTGCGGTTTGGCGGCCGCCTGCGGCTGCGCCTGTTCCAGGAAGCTGACGCGCACGCCCATCTCCGGCACGATGCGCGGGTCCTTCACCTTCAGCGCCACGCGCACCTTCACCGTGGCCTTGCCGCGATCGGCGGTGGGGATGATGGCGATCACCTCGCCCGGAATCTTCCACTCCGGATAGGCGTTGAGCGTGGCTTCGACCGGCATCTTCGGCTGCACGCGGCCGATGAAGGCCTCGCCGACCTCGACTTCGATCTCCAGCGAGTCCATGTCGACGATGGTGCCGATGCCGGTACGGGTGAACCCACCGCCCGCCGACAGCGGCGAGACGATTTCGCCGGGCTGCGCGGCCTTGGCAGTGACCACGCCGGAGAACGGCGCGCGCACGATGTTGTTGTCCACGCCCAGATCGGCGATGGCCAGCTGGTCGTTGGCCACCTTGACGTTGCGCTGTGCGGTGTCCAGCTGTGCACGCAGGCTGTCACGCTGGGCCACCGCCTGGTCGTACTGCGAGCGCGACACCAGCTGCTGGCCGACCAGTGCCTGCAGGCGGCTGGCTTCAGCGGCCGCCTGCCTCTGCTGCGCTTCCAGCCCGGCCACCTGGCTGCGTGCGGCCTGCAGCTGCGAGGCATACAGGCTGCGCTGCGCGTCGGCATCGATCGGGTCCAGCGTGGCCATGATCTGGCCCTGTTCCACGCGCATGCCTTCCTCGATCATCACCTCGCGCACCTTGCCGGTGATCTTGGCCGATACCGTGGCCATGCGCCGGGCGACCACGTAGCCACTGGCATCGAGCACCGAACTGCTGGCGCTGCCCTGCTGGATGGCCACGGCGGGGGCGGTTTCCACGTCCACTGCCGGCGTACGCCCGAACAGGGCGAAGCCGACAGCGGCCAGCAACAACACGACCACGATGATCGCGATCCACAGCCAGCGGCGGCCACCGCCACTGCCGCCGGAGGCGGGCGGCGGCGATTTGCGGTCGATACGGAGTTCCTTCAACAGCTCGGCAGAAGCGTTCATTCGTTCCATCACAGGCGTTTGGGCGGGTGTGGCCGGAAGGGCGGACGGCGGCGGTTCCGGCGGTGGAGCGTGCGGCACAGCATGAAGGCAGGCACAGCGATGACGGCAGTGACAGCTGTCACCCGATGACACTGACGGCGGCAACTGCGAAACGTGACCACGGCGGCACAGGATGGCAACGTCCCCGCTACCGGTACCGCCCATGGATCCGATCACCCCGTCGCTGGCCCGCCACAGCCGCGCCGCCAAGCGTAGCGTGATCCGCGCTCGGTTGCGCCGGTGCCGCCCGGCCGGTGGTGGCGCCTGCGCGCAGGCGGCTGAACTGGCATGATCGGCGGCGATCGTCCCCGCCTGGAACCGCCCGTGCCGTCGACATGGCTTGCCTCGCTGCTGCGCCCCGCGCCGGACTCGGCGGTGGCCGATACGCTGCGCCGGGGAAAATCGCCCTGGAGCGAGGCAGTCCACCTGCTGTGGTCGGTGTGGATCTTCCTGACGCCCTTGCTTGGCCACGGCTTCACCCTGCGCTGGCTGCTGCTGACGCTGGCCAGCTATCCGGTGTTCCTGCTGCTGTACGCCAAGGTGATGGTGGCGCCGCGCCATCACGCTCCGCGCTATGCGCTGGGCCTGATCGCGATGTCGCTGGTGCTGCTGCCCTGGTATCCGTCCGGGCTGACCTACTTCGTGTTCGGCTGCGTGCTGCTGCGGGTGAGCGGACGCGGTGGCTGGTGGCAGTATCTGCTGCAGCTCACTGGCCTGAACCTTCTGTTCTGCAGCCTCGCGCTGCTGTTCCAGTACCCGTGGCAGAGCCTGGTCTGGATCCCGGCCGTGTCCTACATCGTGGGGCTGGTCGTGAACGTGGAAGCGCTCAACCAGCAGAAGGATGCGGCACTGCAGCTGTCGCAGGACGAGGTGCGGCGGCTGGCGGCCACTGCCGAGCGCGAACGCATCGGCCGCGACCTGCATGACCTGCTCGGCCACACCCTGTCGCTGATCACATTGAAGCTGGAGCTGGCGCGCAAGCTGCACGACCGCGGCGACGCGCGCGCGCGGCTGGAGATCGGCGAGGCCGAGGCCATCGCCCGCGAAGCGCTGGCACAGGTGCGCAGCGCGGTTACCGGCATCCGCGCCAGCGACCTGGCCGGTGAGCTGGCATCGGCGCGGCTGCTGCTGGAATGCCAGCAGGTCCACCTTCAATACGCACCACCACCGGCGATGCCGGTGGATGTCGAACGCGGGCTGGCGCTGGTGCTGCGCGAGGCCGCAACCAATATCGTGCGCCATGCACAGGCGACACAGGCACGGGTGGAGTTCATGCTGGAGGGACGCATGCTGGCGATGCAGATCCGCGACGATGGCCGTGGCGGCGTGCAGGCCGAGGGCAACGGGCTGAGCGGCATGCGCGAACGCGTGGCCGCCCTGGGGGGCAGCCTGCAGGTACAGTCCGCAAAGGGCGAGGGCACGCGACTGACCGTGCGCGTGCCACTGGCTGCCGCGACCACACCGTTGCCGCCGGGAGCGCCGCCGTCGCTGGCACAGGACGGTGCCGCATGATCCGCATCCTGCTGGCCGAGGATCAGGCGATGGTGCGCGGTGCACTGTCGGCGTTGCTGGGCCTGGAGCCGGATATCGAGGTGCTGGGCAGCGCCGCCGATGGCGAAACCGCGTGGCGGATGCTGCAGCAGCTGCAACCGGACATCCTGGTCACCGACATCGAGATGCCCGGCCTGTCCGGGCTCGAGCTTGCCCAGCGCATCGCGCGCCACGAGCTGCCGATCAAGGTGGTGATCGTGACCACCTTCGCCCGCGCCGGCTTCCTGCGCCGCGCGCTGGAAGCCGGCGTGCTGGGCTACCTGCTGAAGGATGCACCGGCCGAGAACCTGGCCGATGCCCTGCGCAAGGTGAAACAGGGCATCCGCGCGATCGACCCGCAGCTGGCACTGGATGCGTGGTCGCAGGCCGATCCGCTGACCGACCGCGAGCGCCGCGTACTGCGGCTGGCGGGCGAGGGCCGCACCGCCAGCGAGATCGCCGAGCAGCTGGGGTTGTCGCACGGTACGGTGCGCAATTACCTGTCCGAGTGCATCGGCAAGCTGGGCGTGGCCAACCGGATCGAGGCGTACCGGCTGGCGCGGCAGAAGGGGTGGTTGTAGGGGCGTCCTGCTGTTCCCGGTGATTTCGTTTCCGCGACCACGGAGGGATGTCACTTTCTTTGCGCGCAAAGAAAGTAACCAAAGAAACGCTCCGCCGGCCGCGAGCCGGCGTGCTTCGCACGCCGGTGCCCTGCGCTCCTCGGTCCGTCGAGGGACGGCGCGGGAACTCGCTGCGCTCAGACACCCGCACCTCTTCGCCCTCGCCGGACCTGCGGTGCTCGGCTCGCTCAAGGCGGACTGGAAGGGCAAGAGCATCCACGCACGTCGTGGATCTACTGGGTGCAGCTGTGGCCTTTGACGTTGGGTCCGCCTTCTAGCGAGCCGAGCATCGCAGGGGAATCAGGGGCGCAGAGGCGCCGATGTCTGAGCGCAGCGAGTTCGGCGCCGTCCCCTGATTCACCGAGAAGCGCAGGGAACCGGCGCGGAGCGACGGCTCGCGATCTGGCGGCGTGTTTCTTTGGTTACTTTCTTTGCACGAGCAAAGAAAGTGACACCCCTCCGCGGGCGCGGAAACGATCCGCCGGGCATGGCCCGGCGCTACTCATGCGTGGGCGCAGAGGAGCTCGCTCTCAATCCTTCCCGCGCGCCATCGCCTGGAACACCCCGTCACGCTGCACCCACAGGTGGAACAGCGCCGCACCCACATGCATCAGCACCGTGGCAAACAACACATAGGCCAGCAGGCTGTGCGCATTGCGCAACGCGGCATACAGCGCCGGGGTATGCGGCACGATCGGCGGCAGGTGCAGGCCACCCCACAGCACGATCGGGTAACCGCCGGCCGACAGCATCGCCCAGCCGATCAGCGGCATCGCCAGCATCAGTGCGTACAGCATCCAGTGCGAGGCCTTGGCCGCCATCACCTGCCACACAGGAAGATCCGCCGGCAGCGGCGGTGGGCGATGACGCAGCCGGTTGTACAGGCGCAGCAACACCAGTACGCCGATAGTGATGCCCAATGGGCGGTGCAGGTCGATCAGCATCGGCCGCAGGTGCAGCGAGGCGACCATGGTCACGCCAATGAACAGCATGGCGACGATCATCAGCGCCATGGACCAGTGCAGCACCCGCGCCAGCAGGTTGAAGTGGCCGTTGCCGGTGCTCATCGTGCGGCCTCCTTCCGTTGCTCGACGTTGCCGGTGGCGCGCTCGCGTTCGCGGCGGTTGAAGGACTGCGAATACACGGCCGAGCGGGCCGCCAGGATCGGATCGTCACTGCCACG
Source organism: Stenotrophomonas maltophilia D457 (assembly GCF_000284595.1). GTDB lineage: Bacteria > Pseudomonadota > Gammaproteobacteria > Xanthomonadales > Xanthomonadaceae > Stenotrophomonas > Stenotrophomonas muris. The sequence goes on from NC_017671.1 coordinate 350,355, forward strand.
CACGCCGCTGGGCAGGATCAGCGGATCGAAATTGATCTGCCCGCAGGCGCCTTGTTCCTGCGACTGCATGCGGTCCAGGCTGAGTACGCCGGCCACTACCTGGTCACGCGATTCGGGCCACGGTACCGACGGATTATCGATGGCATCGCCAGGCTCGGCGGTGGTCACGACCAGGTTCCAGCGCACCGGGCCGCTGGCCAGGCGCTGCTGCAGTTCCTGGCTGAGGAAATCGACGCTGGCCTGCTTGCGGGTTTCCGCATCCATCTCCACCACCGGCGCCTGCGGCTGCCAGCGCCAGCGCACCGCGCGCTTCTGGCCCTGCGCATTGGTGAACCAGAAGCTGTTGACGCTGTTGAAGGTGGTGTCGGCCCAGCTGCTGGTCCACGGCGCGGTCTTGGCCCACTGCTGGAAAGCCTGCGCACTGGGGTATTTGGCCAGCACCGCGGCCATCTTCTGCGGATCGGGCTTGCCGGTGGCCGGGTCGGGAATGGAGGCGCGGGTCTGCTCGTAGAACGCCTCTGCGCTGGGCACGGCGAAGAACGGGAAGCTGTTCATCGCCATGCGCCATTCCTGGCCATCATCGCTGACCATCTGCACCGCGAGGCTGCGCACGCGTGCGGTGTTGTCGGCGCCGTAGGGGTCGCCGCCGCCGATCGACAGGCGGCCCATCACCGGCACGCGGCGCTGCGAGAACACCCGTGCGCTGGACAGGGTGGGGGCCTGCGCGCTGGGTTCGAACCAGCCGCTCACGCAGATGCCCTTGCTGTGCGCGCGGCGGAAGCCCGGGTGGGCCGGGCCGGTGGCCTCGATGGTGTCGGTGAAGCGCTGCGCGGTCAGGCGGTTTCCAATCCAGCCGGCCAGCCAGGCGAAGGCCAGCGCGACGGCACCCAGAATGAGTGCGATCAGTGCGATCCAGAGCAGGGGGGAATGCTTGCGTGGCGCGCCCGGCGTCTGGCCAGCGCGGGTGTAGCGGAAGAGCGACATGGTCGGAGTCCTGCCTTCACGGAGCGTGTGGGTGGTCGACCTACACATCCTCGCAGAACCCGGCCGGGGCCGAAATTCAATTTTTCGTCAGATTTTCCGGGGACGGGGTGCCGACCAACGGTCGGCACCCACCCGATCAGCTGTAGCGCTGCTTCAGCATCGCCCACGCCGAGCGCAGCGCCAGCGCTTCGCCACCGGCCGGACGGCCCGGGCGCTCGCCGTCGTTCCAGGCATACACATCCAGGTGCGCCCAGCGCTGGCCGTCTTCCAGGAAGCGCTCCAGGTACAGCGCGGCGGTCACCGAGCCGGCCATGCGCGAACCGGCGTTGGCCAGGTCGGCGATGCCGCTGCCCAGGTAGCGCAGGTAGGGGCGCCACAGCGGCATGCGCCAGACCGGGTCGCGGGTCGCGTCACCGGCCTGCAGCCACTGCTGGGCCACCGTGTCGTCGTTGCTGAACAGTGCCGGCAGGTCCGGGCCCAGTGCGATGCGCGCGGCACCGGTGAGGGTGGCGAAATCCAGCACCAGGTCCGGCTTCTGCTCACCGGCGAAGGTCAGCGCATCGCACAGGATCACGCGGCCTTCGGCATCGGTGTTGTCGATCTCCACGCTCAGGCCCTTGCGGGTGGCGATCACTTCGCCCGGGCGGAAGGCATCCGGACCGATCGCGTTTTCCACCGCCGGCACCAGCAGGGTCAGCCGCACCGGCAGCCCGCGCGCCATCACCAGGCCGGCCAGGGCCAGTGCGTGCGCGGCGCCGCCCATGTCCTTCTTCATGTTGCGCATGCCGTCGGCTGGCTTGATGTCCAGCCCGCCGGTATCGAAGCACACGCCCTTGCCCACCAGCACCAATGCCGGATCGGTGTCCTTGCCCCAGCGCAGCACGACCAGGCGCGGCGCACGATGCGAAGCGCGGCCCACGGCGTGGATGGCCGGGAAATTCTGCTTCAGCAGTTCGTCGCCGGTAATCGCCTCGACCTGCGCACCATGTGCATCGGCCAGCGCGCGCGCGGCGTCTTCCAGCTGCTGCGGGCCCATGTCTTCGGTCGGGGTGTTGACCCAGTCGCGCACGCGCAGGCTGGCGGCGATCAGGTCGGCCACTTCGCCGGTCGGCGAGGCCACCAGCTGCGCCGGTGCGCGATTGCGCTTGCGATAGCGGTCAAAGCGGTAGCTGCCCAGGCCCCAGCCCAGCTGCAGCAGCGCCCGTTCGGCGGCCGGCAGTTCATTGGCCAGCTGCCACACGCTGCCTTCCGGCAGCGCGTGCGGCGCATGCGCATAGCTGTAGGCATCGGCACGATCACCCACGCCCATCACGGCACCGGCCAGGCCATCGGCGCCCGGCAGCAGTGCCACGCTGTGGGCGCCGGCGTTGAAGCCCTGCGATGACAGCCACGCCTGCGTGGCAGCCGGCTGGCTGTCCTTCCAGGCGGCGAACTGCTCGCGGTCCAGCACGTACAACGGCAGCGCCGCAGCGGTGTCGGCGGTGAAACCAGTGATCTCGCTCATGCGTCAGGTACTCCGGGGTGCGGCGGCGTCGAGGTTGGCATCCAACCAGTCGGCCAGGCCGGTAAGGGTGTCGAACTGCAGGTCCGGCTGCAGCTGCGGATGGGTCCAGGTGGCTGCGTCGCGGTTGATCCAGCAGCCGCGCAGGCCGGCGGCAATCGCCCCGGCCACGTCCATGTCGGCATGGTCGCCGACGTGCAGCACCTGTGCCGGTGCCACACCCAGGCGGGTGCACGCGGCATGGAAGATGCTGGCTTCGGGCTTGGCCGCGCCGTGTTCGCGCGAACCCAGCTGGAAGGCGAAATGATGGGCCAGGCCGATCCGCTCCAGGTCGGCGTTGCCGTTGCTCAGCGCCGCCACCGGTACCCGTGCGGCAATGCGCGCCAGCGCGTCGATCGCATCGGGATAGCACTCCACCTGGTTGCGCGCGGCGTAGAACACTTCATACGCAGGCTCCAGCAGATCGAGGCTGGCACCGCTGGTGTGCAGTGCTTCGTGCAGGGTCAGCCGGCGCAGCGCACTCAGGTCGTGGTGGAGGTACGGATGGGCGTGGTACAGCCGCTCGCGCAGTTCGCGCATCGCCTCCACCGGATACATCGCGGCGGTAGCGGGGCTGTGTTCGCACATCCAGGCGTGCAGGACCTGTTCGATGCGGGCGCCGATCGGAGCGAACGGCCACAGCGTGTCGTCAAGGTCGAGGGTGATGGCTTGGACGGGGAAATTCACCTCGCCATTCTACCCCTGCCCGCGCGGGCTTTCATGCGACGCGGCGGGCGGGTGGGCACTGTGGCTGGGCCGGGTCAGCGCAGGTTGTACGAGCAGGCGATGGTGGTCTGGCCGTCGAACTGCTGCACGTCCAGGTTGTGCCGCCCAACTTCCTTCGTGTAGGTGCCTGCTACCGGGTCGGACATCTTCGCCAGTGCCGCGACCTGTTCCACACTGGCCGAGCTGAAGTACGCGGTGAAACTGTCGATGCCATCCTCGCCGCTGTCGCCGTCATAGGACTGCAGCCGGTTCACGGGCTGGCCCAGCACCATCAAGGGCGTGGTCAGCCGGAACTCGCCGCTGGATTCGCCGTCCTGCGCCCTTGCCGGGGCCGGTGCCAGCATCCGGGCCATGGCGTCGAACTGCATGGGCGTGAGGTGCCGCTTGCAGGTAACCGCCTCAGCAAGCTGGGTGCGCGCCTGATCGGCAGTCGGCGGCGTCGCGGCGAACGCGGGAGCGGCAATGCAGGCCAAGGCAAGGCAACGCGTGGCGAGAGAGTTCATACGAGCGGATCCATCCGGGTAGGGCGCCATAGTCTGCCACTTCGTCCCTGTTTCTGGTTCCGCCACCTGCGTCCATCCGTTGTTGATGCCGTCACTCCAGCAGGCGTGCCCAGCCCTGCATGCCATCCAGGCGTGCCAGCACCAGCTTGATGCACACCAGCAGCGGCACTGCCAGCAGCAGCCCGATCATGCCCCAGGCCCAGCCGAACACCATCAGCGCCAGGATCAGCACCAGCGGCGACAGCTTCATCCGACGGCCCAGCACGATCGGGGTCACCATCTGCCCTTCCAGGGTGTGCAGGCCCAGGTAGGCGGCGGCCGGCAGCAGGGCCTGCAGCGGGTCGCGGAACTCGACGAAGCCCATCAACAGCATCAATGCCACGCCGATCAGCGGGCCCACGTACGGGGCGAAGTTCAGTAGTGCAGCCACCGTGCCCCACAGCAGTGCTTCCTGCAGGCCGATGCCGAGCAGCATCAGCACGCCGGCGAACACCAGCCCGACCAGGGTGTTGATGACGCTGATGGTCAGCACGTAACGCGAGACCTCCCGTTCGATCGAACGCAGGATGTCGGTGGTGAACCGCTGCTGCTGGCGGTTCGGGAACAGGGCGATCGCTGCGCGCTGCAGGCTCTGCCCGTAGATCATGAAGAACAGGGTCAGCAGCACCACCGCCAGCACCGACGCGGCCAGGCGCGGTGCACGGGTCAGCATGCGGTATGGATCGTCCAGCTGGGTGCGGATCACCTGCACCTTGTGGTTGCTGTCACCGCCGGCCACGCGGGCGAAGTTTTCCGCCGCCTGGTTGGCCTGCTGCACCGGCTTGGTCAGGTCCTGCACCTGCCGGGCCACCTTGCGCAGCTGCTGTGGTGCTTCCTGCGCCCATTCCATCGCCGGACCGATCAACTGCACCGCCAGCGAACCGGTCACGCCCAGCCCGGCGCCGAGGATCAGCAGAGCGCCCAGCGCGCGCGGAATCCACAGCTTCTGCAGCAGGCGCAGGATCGGGTTGCCGACCAGTGCGAAGAACATCGCCAGCAGCACCGGCAGGATGATGTCCTGCGCGGCCCACAGCGTGTAGCCCACCGCCAGGGTGGCCAGGACCACCAGCGACATCGGCCCGCGTGGACGCGACGGGGGCGGCAGCGGCGCCTCCGCACCCTGCGGATCGGCTGGTGACGGGGACAGGAGGGACTCGCTCATCGACGCACCAACCGGGAAGGGGAGCGCATTATCCGCCGGCCGCGATCGGCGCGGCGGAGTGCGTGGATCAACGTTCGGACAGCTCGGTGGCGGCTTCGGCCGGGCGCGGTTCGCGCGGTTCCGGTTCGGGTTCCGGGCGGGGGGCAGGTGCCGGCCGTGCGTTGGCGGCGGAGGCCGCCGCCTGTGCCTGCTCGCTGGCATCGTCGGCTTCTTCGGCCGCGTCGTCGGCGGTCGCTGCAGCCTGTGCCGCCATCGCCGTGGCGAACGCCGCCTGGGCACTGGCGAACAGGTTCGAGACCGAACCGACCATCTGCAGCCAGCGCGCACCGTTGACCTTGCCGGGCACTTCCAGCTTGCCGGCGATGAAGCCACCGGCCAGGCCGACCACCACGATGCGCAACGGCGACCAGCCCTTTCGCCAGACGTCGCTGAGCGTGGACCAGTGGTCCTGGGTCTCGCCCAGGCGCACGGTCACCACCTGTTCGCAGCGTTTCACCCGCCGCTGCAGCGCGCCGAACTTCATGGCTTGCCCTCGGGCAGCTGCACGCCGGCATCGGGGTCGTCTTCGCTGGGCTCGTCGAACAGGCCCAGGCGTGACAGCTGGCGCCGGGTGGCATGCATGCCGGTGTGATGGAAGAAGTAGGACACCCGCCAGATCGCGTAGCCGGTGACGGCCAGGCTCAGCAGCGAGGTGATCAGCAGCGCCTGCAGCCAGCTAAGGCCCCAGCTCTGCAGCAGGGCGATGAGGGTGGCCGCCATCAGCAGCCAGGCCGAGGCACCAAATACGATCGCCACGCCGGCCCAGGCCAGCGCACGGCCGAAGGCGCTGCGGGCCAGGGCGAAGTCGGCCGAGGCCAGCCGGCGCAGCGAGCGCACGGTGTGCTTGGCCGAATCGGCGGCGGCACGACCGGCCGCGCCGACCTGGCGGATGCTCTCATCCAGCGGCGGGGTGGCCGCCGGATCAGGGGCTTGCGCGTTGTCTTCGCTCACGCCGCGGCTTACTTGTCGCTGCTGCCGCGGGCCAGCTTGGCGATGATCCAGCCGGCAGCGAAGGCGACGCCGAACGAAGCCAGCGGACGCTCACGGATCAACTCGGCGGCGCTGTCGATCAGGTCCTTGCCCTTGTCCATCAACGCGTCAACCTGTTCCTTGGCAGCGGCACCACCGAATTCGGCGGCGGCCAGGCCAGACAGTGCGCTGTCGGACAGTTCGGCCTTGACGTTGGCCTTGCCGATGCGCAGCTCGTCGGTCGCGGCACCGGTTGCGCCCTTGATCGCACCGCCGGCGGCCGTGGCGGCCTGCTTCAGGTGGGAACCGGCTTCACCCAGGTGTTCCTTCAGGTTCTCGGTATTGGTGGGGCTCATCGAATCACTCCTGTTGCGATGGGGGAACGGGTGTCGGCGGTGCCGACCTGGACTGACAGCAATAGCATTGCCGGGGTATAGGGGGTGTTACGGCAGGGCGATCAGCGCATCACGAGCTGGCCCTGCTGCTGGCCATTGTTGCGCAGCACGCGCACCACCAGGGTCGGCGGGCGCTGCTGGAAGTTGGCGCGCCAGCTGGCCAGGTCGGCGAATTCACCCACGGTGGCGTCGGTGATGATGTCGCCCTGCTGCAGGCCGTTGCTGGCCGCGCGGCTGCCACGCTTGACCTCGCTGACCAGCACACCGCCGACACCCGACTGTCGCAGCGACTCGGGCAGGTCGACGAAGGTGGCACCGGTCAACCGCGGGTCCAGGCTCTCGCCGGTGACCGCACGCGCCTGTTCCTTCAGCGTGGCCTTGATCTGCACGGGCTTGCCTTCGCGGCGTACGTCCAGCGTCATCGGGCTGCCGACCGCAGCCAGGCCTTCCACGTTGTGCAGGGCTTCGGCGCTGTCCACGCGTTGGCCGTTGGCCGAGACCACCACGTCGCCCGGCTTCAACCCGGCCGCGGCGGCCGCCGAACCGGCCAGCACGCGGGTGATCAGCGCACCGCGCGTTTCGCCCAGGCCCAGCCCCTGCGCGATCTGCGCGGTCAGGTTCTGGCTCTCCACGCCCAGCGTGCCGCGTACCACCACGCCGTGCTTGACCAGCTGGTCGACCACGCTGCGCGCCAGGTTGGACGGAATCGCCAGGCCCAGGCCGATGTTGCCGGCCATGCTGCCCTGCGGGTTGAAGCTGGCGGTATTGATGCCGACCAGCTGGCCCTGCAGGTCGACCAGGGCGCCACCGGAATTGCCCGGGTTGATCGACGCATCGGTCTGGATGAAGTTCTGGTAGCCCAGGCCACGGATGCCGCTGCGGCCCACCGCCGAGACGATGCCCGAGGTGACCGTCTGGCTGAAGCCGAACGGGTTGCCGATGGCCACCACGAAGTCACCGACCCGCAGCTGGTCGCTGTTGCCGAGCTTGATGTCGGTCAGGTTCTGCGCCGGGATGCGGATCAGCGCGATGTCGGTATCGCGGTCCGAACCGAGGAACTCGGCCTTCACCGTGCGCCCGTCGGCCAGTGTCACCTGCACGTCATCGGCGTTGTCGATGACATGGTGGTTGGTCAGCACCAGGCCTTCCTTGGCGTCGATGATCACGCCCGAGCCCAGCGATTCGTTGATGCGCTCCTGCGGGATATCCGGGAACAGGCGGCGGAAGAACGGGTCGTTGAAGAACGGGTTGCGCACGCGCACCACCTGCTTGGTGTTGACGCTGACCACGGCCGGCATCGCCTTTTCCAGCATCGGCGCCAGCGAAGGCACCGCCTGTCCGGCCACCGCGGCCGGCAACGCGGCGGTGGTCGGCAGCACCGCTGGCAGCGGTGCTGCATCGGCACGGTTGTCCAGGTGGGCATTGATGCCGGTGGCAACGAAGCCACCGAAGGCGGCGGCGATTGCGAGCGTAAGCAGGGTGGGAAGCGGTCGCATGGTTGTCGGTTCGCTGGCGTGGGTGGGGGCGGTTCGGCCCTACGGTAAAACAAGCTGAATGAGTGTGTCGCGATCTGGATAAATGCGCCATGAAAACCGCAGGCCGCGAAAGGCGAGTGAGGAGGCTGACAGCATGGCTGTGGCGACACCGCACAGGCGACGCCTGCACCACCGAAGACGATCGCCGGGGGCGCCGACACAGACCGATACCTGCGCAGTTCCGCGCAACCGGGTGCCGCAATGCGCCACAGCACGCATCGGATGCCGCGTCCGTGCAGCGGCACGCAACGGCCATCTTCGACCACGCGCTTGCTGTGGCGTAGTCCTTAAAAAAAGGGGTTTCCTGTGAACCCGCCGCTTCTGCGGCAGTGGTGGGCTACACCATGGCCGTCGCATCAGATGCGATTGCGGGCGCGTGCCCCGTTCCACGATCGTCAATGTCGGTATAGCATCGCCCCGTTTTGATACTTAAGGCCCCCAGGAGGGCAACATGAGCAACGGTAATGGTGTGTCGGTCGTGACCGACGCCGTCGAGAACGTCAAAGAAGCCGCCACCAACGTTGGCGAGACCATCGCCCACGCCGCCGAAGACGCCGTGAAGTCGGTCAAGAAGACCGTCAAGCGCGCCACCAAGGCGGCCGGTACCCGCGTTGCCAAGGCCAAGAAGGCCGTGGCCAAGGTCGAGAAGACCGTTGCCAAGAAGGCCGACAAGGCCGCCAAGTCGGTCGGCAAGACCGTTGCCAATGCCAAGAAGAAGCTGGAAGCGGCCAAGAAGAACGCCAAGGCCGAAGCCGCTGCCCTGAAGAAGGAAGTGGCCAAGAAGAAGGCCGCTGCAGGCAAGGCTGTGACCAAGAAGGCCGCTGCCGCCAAGAAGGCCACCAAGGCTGCCGGCAAGAAGGTCGCCACCGTGAAGAAGGCCGCCACCAAGAAGGCCGCCGTCGCGAAGAAGACCGTTGCCAAGAAGACCGTCGCCGCCAAGAAGGTCGCCGGCAAGAAGGCCGTGGCTGCGAAGAAGGTTGTCGGCAAGAAGGTTGCCGTCACCAAGAAGGTCGCCACCAAGAAGACCGCGGCCGCCAAGAAGGTTGTCGGCAAGAAGGCTGCCGTCGCCAAGAAGGCTGTTGGCAAGAAGGCCGCCGTCGCCAAGAAGGCTGTCGGCAAGAAGACCGCCGTCGCCAAGAAGGCGGTGGGCAGGAAGGTTGCCGCCACCCGCAAGACGGTCGCCAAGAAGGCTGCGCCGCTGAAGAAGGTCGCCGCCAAGAAGGCTCCGGCCAAGAAGGCCGTGCGCAAGGTCGCCAAGCGCAAGTAATCGCGCCGTGACCGAAGGCCCTGCCACCCACCGGGTGGTAGGGCCTTTCGCGTTTCTGGGGCGCTACCTGGGGCAAGATGCAGGTTCTTCCCGCCGGAGCCCCGACCATGCGCGGTATCGACTTCAGTTCCTGGCAGGGCGTGCTGTCCACGTTGGCCGGCCTGGTCCTGATCACCCTGCTCGGCGTCGGCATCCGCCTGCTGGTGATGCAGACCCTGCAGCAGCGCCGCGAGCGCGAGAACCGGCAGATCAACGAACGGCTGCGCACGCTGATGGCCGCCTACAAGACCCTGGGCGGTTCGTTCACCGGCGAGCTGGGCGTGGATCCCAGCCATCGTCGCGACCTGCGCCAGCGCGAAGATGCCGACGGCATCGCCGAGCCGCGCTCGGACCGTGCGCGGCGCATCCGCGATGCGGTCGAGGCCGCGCTGTCGGACATCCTGCTGCTGGGCACCGACGAACAGGTGCGGCTGGCCACGCGTGCCGCCAACGAACTGGCACAGGGGCGGCCGGTGCATACCCACGAACTGGTGGTCTCGCTGCGCGACTTCGTGCGCGAAGCGCTGGATCTGGCCCCGATTCCGGCCGATCTGCAGATTCCACCGCAGGGGCCGACCCGGCCCGTTGCCAGTGGTGGCGGCAAGGGCCGTAACGACGGCGATGCCAAGGGCGGCCGTGCAGGCGGTGGCGGTGGTGGTGGAATGGGCGCCGGCATGGGCGGCATGGGCCTCGGTGCCGGCGCCGCACTGGGCGCCGGCCATGCTGCTGCCAGCGATGAAACGGACGCGCGCTGAGCACGTCCGCCGGGTTCAGCGCGTCAGCTCGTAGAGCGGCACGAAGCCGCCGTAGATCATCCGCGCGCCGTCGAACGGCATCGGATTCTTCGTTGGATCAAACCGCGGGTCCTCCATCATCTTCTTCATGCCGGCGTCGCGGGTCGGCTTGTCCGGCCATTCGATCCAGGAAAACACCACCGTCTCATCCGGCGTGGCTTTCACCGCGCCGAAGAAGTCGGTGGTCTTGCCGTGCGGCACGTCATCGCCCCAGCACTCGACCACGCGCAGCGCGCCGTACTCGATGAAAACGGGATCCCCTGTGCGTGCATGGGCGAGGAACTTCTCCTTGTTGGCGGTGGGCACCGCCAGGACGAAACCGTCGATGTAGCTCATTGCCTGCCTCCGGATGGACCGTGCCACATGCACGGCCTTCAGGTACACGACGAACCAGCGCGTAGGGAATCGACATCCCGCGTGCGCCTGTTCAGCCCGGGCCACCCGGGAGCGGGGCCAGCACCGTATCCGGTGGCTGCTGGCCGGCCAGGTGGCGCACGAAGTAGTCCCACATGCGGTGCGTGTAGGTGGCGTCGTTGCGGAACAGTTCGTGGTCCTGCCGGGCCAGGTACAGCAGGTCGTAACTACGCTGGGCCTTGTTCAGGGCCGCGGCCAGCTGCAGGGTCAGCGCCGGTGGCGCGTTCTCGTCCAGTTCGCCATAGACCAGCAGCAGATGCCCGCGCAGGTTGCCGGCCAGTGCCGCATTGTCGAGCCCGGCAAAGGGGGCCGGCACGCCATCGGCCATGGCTGTAGCTGGCACCACGCCACCGAACAGCCGGTCCATGCCGTGCAGGGCGCCGCCGTACATGCCCCGGAAATTGTGGCTGCCGGCCGAGGCCACAGCCACCTTGTAGAACGCCGGGTGGCGCAGCAGTGCACGCGCCGCGCTGTAACCACCGAACGAATGCCTGTAGATGCCGACCCGCTGCAGGTCGATGCCCCGGTAGCGTTCGCCCAGCTGGCGCAGCGCGGCCACATGGTCATCGAGCTGCACATCGGCGCCGTGCAGGAAGCTGCTGTCATGGAATGCCTTGTCGCGGCCGCCGGTGCCGCGGGCATCGATGCTGACCACCACGAAGCCGAGCTCGGCCAGGCTGGCGCGCGATACCGGGTTCTGCGCCGAAACCGCTTCGGCATAGGTCACCGGCGCATTGCTGATGAAGGCACCGCCGTACATCGCGTCGATCACCGGGAAGCTGCCGTCATCGCGATAGTCGCGGGGCAGGTAGACGGTGGCGAAGATCGGCGTGCGCCCGTCGGCGGCCAGCAGCCGTTCGCGCCGCGGCGGCCGCCAGCCAGCAGCGATGATCGCCTGCGCATCCGCAGCCTCCAGTACCATCACTTCGCTGCCATCGTCGCTGGCGCGCAGCACCGTGCGCGGCGGCTGCGCGAGGCTGGACACGGTATCCACCAGATAGCTGCCGCCGGGCGACAGCGCCTGCGGCGCGCGTCCGCCGAACAGCATGCCGGTGCCCGCATCGGCCAGGTGGTCGCTGCCATCGGCGGCCAGGCGCTGCACCGGCCCACCGTGCAGTGCTACCCGGTACAGGCCACGTACGTAGGGATCGCCGCCCTCGACACCACCAGCACTGAAGTATGCCCAAGCGCCTGCGCTGTCCACCCCGAGCAGGTCACGCACCGCCCACCGGCCGCGGGTGAGCTGGCGCATCACCTTGCCGTCGGACAGGCGCACCCGGTACAGATGGCCCCAGCCATCACGCTGCGAGAACCACACGGCGGTGTCCTGGCCGGGCAGGATCGCAACCGAGGCACGGTTGTAGGAATACAGGCTGAGCTGCAGGCGCGCGTCGCCGGCTTCTTCCAGCACGGTGCGCAGCGCACCGCTGCCGGCATCGATCTCCACCAGGCGCAGTCGTCGCGGCGCGCCGAAGTGCGCGATCGCGGCATACAGCCGGTGGCCGTCCCAGCCCAGCAGGCCGGCCTCGCTGAGGGTGTTCCAGCCCTCGGGCAGGGTGATGTCCTGCTGCCGGCCGCTGCGCACATCGACGATGTACAGGCTGTCACGCACCTGCTGTGCATCGCCCAGCAATCCCAGTTTCACCGTGTGCACGCGGGGCCGCGCGCCGCCGGCCGGGGTGCTTTCCAGATAGGGGTAGTCCTGCAGCGCACGTTCGTCGTAGCGGACGCCGGCAACATAGCGTCCATCGGGCGACCAGCCGACGGCGAACGGCCGCGCCGGCATCCGGCCCTGGCTGCGTGGAATACCGCGCAGGGTGAAATCGGGCAATACACCATAGCCATGGCCGGCGACACCGCCGGTGGTCAGCGCCCGCGGTGCCTGTCGGCGTTGCTGCAGCCATAGATTGTGGTCGCGCACCTGCAGCCAGGCCTCGCCGTCGGGTGCGGGCAGTGCATCGGCAGCAGGCATGGCGCCCTGCGTCCGCAGGCACTGCCAACGTGGCCACTGGCAGTCGATGCCGGCTTCACCGCTGAAGCGCAGGCGCAGGCCATCGGCCAGCACCTGCACATTGACCAACCGCAACCGTTGCCCGTTCACCCCCAGGGCCCCCGCAGCGCTGTCCAGCGCAGCGCGATCGAACAGGATCTGCCGGGAGGCCTGCGCCGGATCGACCAGCACGCCCTCGCGCCGGCCCTGGCCGTCTTCGCGTTCGTACCAGAAGCGGCCATCGGCCAGCCAGTTCGGCAGGAGCGAGGCATTGCGCAGCGCACCGCGCAGGTGGCTGTCGTGCACGCGCTCGGCGCGCTGGTAATCGGAGGGCTGCAACGGCCGAGCCGATGCTGTGGAAAGCACGCCGATGAAGGCGAGGACGGCGGCGCAGAACCGGAACCGCAGCGGGGCAGGTACGTGCAAGGCAACCTCCTGTTGCAAGGGTCAGCGGAATTCGAATGCACGCGCGCCGCGCGCGTATGCCAGACGCAGCCTGAATCAAGCCAAAAAATTCAGCAATGCGAAGACCGCTGTTTTCAGGGAGCGTTGTGGCGAATAACGGAGAATTTACATTCCCGATGCGATGGCGCCCTGGCGCTGCTGCACACCATAAGAAAGTAAAGGTGTACCCCCATGAAGAATTCGCTGATTGCTCTGGCCCTGGCCGCTGCCCTGCCGTTCACCGCTTCGGCTGCTGAGAACCTGTCCTACAACTACGCCGAAGCCGACTACGCCAAGACCGACGTTGAAGGCATCAAGGCCGACGGCTGGGGCGTGAAGGGTTCCTACGGCTTCCTGCCGAACTTCCACGCCTTCGGCGAATACAGCCGCCAGGAAATCGACCACACCAACCTGAAGGTTGACCAGTGGAAGGTCGGTGCCGGCTACAACGTTGAAATCGCTCCGAGCACCGACTTCGTTGCCCGCGTTGCCTACCAGAAGTTCGACCGCAAGCACGGTCTGGACTTCAACGGCTACAGCGCTGAAGCCGGTATCCGCACTGCCTTCGGCGCCCACGCCGAGGTCTACGGCATGGTCGGTTACGAAGACTACGCCAAGAAGCACGGCGTCAATCCGGATGGCCAGTGGTACGGCCGCCTGGGTGGTCAGGTCAAGCTGAACCAGAACTGGGGCCTGAACGGCGAGCTGAAGATGAACCGCCACGGCGACAAGGAATACACCGTCGGCCCGCGCTTCAGCTGGTAATTGCTGCCTCGGCGCGATTGCGCGCTGGAGACGCCCCAGGCCCGGCATTTGCCGGGCCTGTTGCGTTTGCGCCGTGGCAAACCGGAATGCTGTCTGACTGGCGGAATGCGCGGGCCAGCCATTGCAAGGAATTGGATTCCGCCGCTGCGGGCACCGACCTACGTTGGATGTCCCATGTTGCCTGGACATGCCGCAATGCCGCTGACCCTCCCGCCTCTGCTGCCTGATCGGCCACGACGCCTGGCGCTGCTGGACCCGCACCCGGTACTGCGGTTGGGCGTGGAAGTGCTGCTGCGCCAGCACGCGGGTGTGCAGGTACGGGTGAGCCTGTCCAGCGAGGCGCACCTGCTGCACCTGCTGGAGCGCAGCCCGACGTGTGTCGACCTGCTGCTGATCGATGCGTTGCCCATGGGCGACCTGGGCGATGGGTTGGCCCTGTTGCACGTGCTGTCGCAGCGCTGGCCGGCACTGCCGGTGCTGGTGCTCTCGGCACACTGCAATGCCAGCACGGTGGCCACCGCGATGCGTGCCGGTGCGCGCGGCTTCCTGTCCAAGTCGACGCCACCGGACGTGTTGCTGCGTGCCATTGATGTGGTCGCCCGGGGAGGGCGCTTCGTGCCACCGGAGCTGCGCGCGGAACTGAACCTGCCGGGCACGCGTGCACGCAGAATGCCGGCCCCGGCACTGGTGCCGTTGAGCCAGCGCGAACGGGAAGTGCTCGGGCTGGTGCTGAAAGGGGTCAGCACCAGCGAAATGGCCCTGCGATCGGGGCGTTCAGCCAGCACGATCAGCTCGCAGAAAACCTCGGCCTACCGCAAGCTCGGCATCCGCGGGGACGGTGACCTGTTCCGCTTCCGCCACCTGCTGGAATGCGGATGAGCGGCGTTACTCGCCCTGGTACTGCTTCTCTTCCACCAGTGCAGAACCGGCCACGCGGTTGATCTCGTTCTTCACCTGCACGCGCTCGCCATTGGTGCCATAGACACCGCGTGCCAGCTGGATGAATGCATCATCGAACACCTGGGCCGCTTCCTTGTCGCGCAGCTGGTCCTGGATGTCCCACATACGCTCGTTGATCGCCTTCAACTGCTGCTGCAGCGCGGCCAGGGCCGGCTGTGCCTGCAGCTGCTGCTGCAACAGGGGCAGCAGGCCGTCCAGCTCGGTGCGCACGTTGGCCAGCTTGGCGGCATCGTCGATGCGCTCGGCCTTGATCTGGAGAATGGTGATCTTGTCGATCAGCTCGCCGATCGATACCGGGGTCAGGATGGCGTCCACGCGGTTGGTTCCTGGAAACAGGGCGCCATGATACCGCGCCGCTGGCGCATGGCCCCGATCCACGGGATTTACGCCGAATTTGCGCCGCGGGCCGGGCCGCACCCTCGATCCGTTACGGCCACGCGCTGGACACTGCCGTCCCGGCGGCGTGACCGCCTTCGACGAGGAACACAGTGCAGTGAACAGCAAGGGGACGATGGCGGCGGTGGTGGCCGCCCTGGCAGGGCTGCTTGGCATGGGCAGCGCGCAGGCACAGGTGCAGGTCAGTGGCAGTGCGGCCTTGACCAGTGACTACGTGTGGCGCGGCAGCTCGCAGAGCGATGGTGACCCGGCGGTGCAAGCCGGCGCGAAGATCTCGATCCCATCGGGCTGGTACGCCAGCGTGTGGGGGTCCAACGTCTGGTTCAAGCCGGACAATGGCGCGCGCAGCGAGTTCGACCTGGTGGCGGGCTGGTCCGGCGCGCTGGCACCGGACTGGACGCTGGATGCGAACCTGACCCGCTATGTGTATCCGGGTACCGGTCGTGCGCTGGACTGGACCGAACTCAACACCACCGTGACCTGGAAGCAGCGCGCCTGGCTGCAGGTCGCGCATTCCAACGATGCGTTGGCCGGTGGCCATCGCGGAACCTATGCCCAGCTGGGCGTGCGTGTGCCGCTGCACGAACGCGTCCGCCTGGAAGCAGCGGTGGGCCAGTACTGGCTGGCCACCGCGCAGGGCCCGGATTACCTGCATGGCCAGCTCAGTGCCATTGCCACGCTGACTCCGGCATGGGAGCTGCGCGCCACCGTGCATGACACCGACAGCGCGGCCAAGCGACTGTTCCCGGGCAATGCCGGTGGACGCTGGGAGCTGGCGCTGCAGGGCAGCTTCTAGTTCGACGATGCCGCCTGGCGCGCGCGCAGCGCGCCGGGCAGCCACAGCAGCAGGGCCAGCACGGCCACGGCGGCACCGGCCACGCAGACGCCGGTCCAACCGTAGCGCTGGTAGACCTGCGCCGACAGCAGCGAACCCAGCGAGCCGCCGATGAAGTAGCCGGTCATGTAGCCGGCATTGAGGCGGTTGCGCGCCGCGGGCTGCAGCGCATAGATCAGGTTCTGGTTGCTGACGTGCAGCAGCTGTGCGGCCAGGTCCAGCACCACCACGCCGATCAGCAGCGCCAGCAGCGAGTGGGCCGACAGCCCCAGTGGCAGCCACGACAGCAGCAACAGCACCAGCGCGATGGCAGTGGCGCGTCCGGTCTGGCCGCGGTCGGACATGCGCCCGGCCAGGCCGGCCGCCAGCGTGCCGGCTGCACCGACCAGCCCGAACAGGCCGATGGTGGCATCGCTGTAGGCGTAAGGTGGCTGCGCCAGCAGGAACGCGAGCGGGGTCCAGAAAATCGCGAACATGGCAAAGCTGCAGGCACCCAGCAGGGTGCGCTGGCGCAGCACCGGCTCCTGCACGAACAGCACGCCGATCGAGCGCAGCAAGGCGAAATAGCCCAGGCCGGCGCTGTGGTGGAATCGTGGCAGGCCGCGCTGCAATGCCAGTGCGGTCAGCACCAGGGTGCCGGCAGCGATGGCATACACCAGGCGCCAGTCACCCAGGCTGGACAGCAGGCCGGCCACGGTACGCGCCAGCAGGATGCCCAGCAGCAGGCCACTCATCAGCGTGCCGACCACGCGGCCACGATGTTCCGGCGCGGCCAGCGTGGCCGCGAACGGCACCAGCACCTGTGCCACCACCGAAAACAGTCCGGTGATCGCGGTCCCGACCAGCAGCCAGGCCAGCGACGGCGCGCAGGCACTGATCACCAGGCCACCGGCCGACAGCAGGCTCATCACCACGATCAAGCGGCGGCGCTCGAACAGGTCACCCAGTGGCACCAGCAGGATCAGTCCGGCGGCATAGCTCAGCTGTGCTGCGGTAACCACCATGCCGACCTGGCCGAACGGCACGCCGAAGGCATCTGCGATGGTGTGCAGCAGCGGTTGCGCATAGTAGTTGCTGGCCACGGCCACGCCGGTGGCGACCGACATCAGCAGCACCTGCCAGCGGTGCAGAGGGGGAAGGGACGGGCTCACGCGGTGTTCCAGGAAGCGGGGTGCACAGTGTCCGCCTGCTGCGGTCATGATGGAAATGAATCATCATCATCCTTGTCATCTGAAAACAAGATAGCTGGATGAACCTCAAGCAGCTCGAGTTTGCCGTCGCCCTGGCCGAGGAGGGCAATTTCACCCGTGCCGCCGAGCGCTGCCACGTGGTGCAGTCCGCGCTCAGCCACCAGATCGCCCACCTGGAACAGGAACTGGGTGCCACACTGTTCGAGCGCCTGCCACGCCAGGTGCGGGCTACCGCCGCCGGCGAGGCGTTGCTGGTGCACGCACGCCAGGTGCTGGCCAGCCTGCGCCACCTGCGCGCCGACGTGGCCGCCGTCAGTGGCGAAGTGCGTGGCCTGCTGGCCATCGGGCAGATTTCTTCGCTGACCGACATCGACGTCGTGGCGATGCTGGCGGCCTTCCAGCGGGTGCACCCACAGGTGGAGTTCCAGCTGCGCGTGGACAAGAGCGAAGACCTGATCGCACAGGTGCAGTCGCGCGCGCTGGATGTGGCACTGGTCGGCCTGGCGCCGTCGGCAGCGCTGGATGGCGTCTGCCACCAGGTGCTGCAGGAGGAGGATCTGGTAGCGGTACTGGCGCCGTCGCACCGGCTCGCCGGGCGCACGCGGTTGCCATTGACCGCACTGCAGGATGAAGCGCTGGTCGACTTCCCGCGCGGTACCGGTGCGCGCCGGCAGACCGACGATGCCTTCGCCGCCGCTGGCCTGCCGCACACGGTGCGTTTCGAGGTCAACCTGATGGAACTGGTCGAGCGCTTCGTCCGCCACGGATTGGCGGTCGGCATCGTGCCGGCGTTGATCGCCGAAGGTTTCCAGGGCGTGGTTCAGATTCCACTGCAGCCGACCCCGACCCGGCGCGTACACCTGGTCTGGCAGCGGCTGCCGACGCCGGCCGCGCGCGCCTTCGTCGAGGCCGTGCTCAGCCGCGCAGGCGCAGGCTCAGGCCCTTGAGGAAGTTGCGCAGCATCTGGTCCAGGCAGCGCCGGTAGTTGGTGTGCCCGGGCTGGCGGAACAACGCACCGACTTCCGACTTGGACACGTTGAAGCCGGCGCTGGCGAAGATCTCCATCAGGTCCACGTCGCGCAGCTGGAAGGCCACGCGCAGCTTCTTCAGCACCAGGTTGTTGTCGATGCGGGTTTCCACCGCACGCTGCGGCTGGCTCTCGTCGCGACCGCGCAGGTGCACGATCAGGCCATCGAGGAAGTGCGCCAGTGCGCTGTCGTTCATCGCCTCGAAACCGGCTTCGTCCTCGCGGCGCAGCCAGGCCTTCACCTGCTCGGTATCCACGGCGAAGGCCGGGTCGGCCATCTGGCACAGGGTGACCACGTGCTGGTCACCCAGGTCCAGGGAGTAGCGCACGCTGCGCAGGACATCATTGTTGATCATGGCGCAATTGTACCGGTCACCCCGACACGTGGGGTCGCCGCCGGGGTCAGATCCCTTTGCTCCGCAAAGGGATCTGACCCCGGATCCGGCCGATCCGGCAACACGGGTGCTGCCGGACGGTGCCAGAATGGAGATCTGGTTTTCCCCCTGGAGTTGCCTGATGACCCGCACTGTCCTGATTACCGGCGCCACATCCGGCTTCGGCGCCGCCGCCGTCCACCGCTTCGCCCAGGCCGGCTGGAAAGTGATCGCCACCGGCCGCCGCGGCGAACGCCTGCAACCGCTGGTCGAGCGCTATGGCAAGGACGTGGTGCACGCCGCCGCCTTCGACATCCGCGATCCGGTGGCGATGGAGGCGGCCCTGCTGGCGCTGCCGCCGGCCTTCGGCGAGATCGACCTGCTGGTCAACAACGCCGGTCTGGCGCAGGGCACCGCACCGGCACAGAGCGCCAGGCTGTCGGACTGGACCACGATGATCGACACCAACATCACCGCGCTGGTGACCCTGACCCACCGCCTGCTGCCGCAGCTGGTGGAGCGCAAGGGTGCGATCATCAACATCTCGTCGGTGGCCGGCGTCTACCCGTACCCGGGTGGCAACGCCTACGGTGGCACCAAGGCCTTCGTCAGCCAGTTCTCGCTGGGCCTGCGTTCGGACCTGCACGGCACCGGCGTGCGCGTGACCACGATCGAGCCGGGCATGGCCGAGACCGAGTTCACCGTGGTCCGCACCCATGGCGACCAGAATGCGTCGGACAAGCTGTACAGCGGTGCCAATCCGATGACCGCCGAAGACATCGCCGAACAGATCTTCTGGGTGGCCACGCTGCCACCGCACCTGAACATCAATCGCCTGGAGCTGATGCCGGTCAGCCAGTCCTTCGCCGGGTTCCAGGTCGCCCGCGAGGGCTGACGCCGTGTGTGGAGTCGAGCCATGCTCGACTCGGCAGAAACAAAAAAAGCCGGGCAATGCCCGGCTTTCTTCATGCAGTCCCGCAGAACGTCACTGCGCCTTGATGGCCATCGCCTGCAGGCCGGTGCCATCCAGCTTCTGCTTCGCTTCAGACAGTTCGCCGGCGCTGCCGTACGGCCCCATGCGCACGCGATACACGGTCTTGCCGTTGATCTGCGCCGACTCCACGCGTGCCGCCAGGCCCATCATGGCCAGCTTGGCCTTGGTGGCTTCGGCGTCGCCGGACGCACCGAAGGCACCTGCCTGCAGGATGTAGCGGGCGTTGTCGGCGGGCGCCGGTACGGCAGTGGTCGCCGGCGCGGTGGGCGCGGCTTCCGCGCGCGGAGCGGGGGCGGCGGCCGTGCTGGTCGACGCCGGTGCGGTGCTGGCCGGCGGGGTTGCCGCGGCCGGGCGCTCGCTCAGCGGTGCCGGCAGCGGACGGTTGCTCGCGGTCACCGGTGCGGTGCTGGCGACGCTGGCCGTTGCGGTCGGTGCCGGCGTGGCCGTGCTCGCCGGCGGCACCGGCTTGCCCTCCAGCGCGGCCTGCGCGCGCGACGCTTCGGCCTTGGCCCGGCGCTGGTCCTCGGCACGCGCGCTGGCGGCCAGTTCGGCGTCGGACATTTCCACTTCCTTGCCCGGCAGCAGGGTGTAGAAGTCGTACTGCGTCGCCGCGGGCTTCTCCGGTTCGGCCGGCTTCGGCGTGGCCGGCTGCGCGGCTGGCTGGCTGCCGACATCGCTGTCTGCATCAGCAACCGGGGCCGGCTGCGCGTTCGGGTTCGGCTGCGGACCGGCGCGCAGGAAGCCGTCGCCTTCGCCCTTGAACAGGTTCGGCGCCGCCAGGAACACCACGGCGGCGATCGCCACACCGGCCACCAGCCACACCCATCCGGGTGTGCCCTGGCTGCTGCTGTTGCGTCGTGCCTGGGTTTTGCCGCGTCGTGCTGCCATGTGTACTGCGTCTCCTGATGCTTACATTTTTTCCGGGGCGCTCACGCCCAGGAGTTCAAGGCCGTTGGCCAGCACCTGGCGCGCCGCGCAGGCCAGGGTCAGCTTGGCGTTGCGATCGGCGGCGTCTTCCACCAGCACCGGCGTCCCGTGATACCACGTGTGGAAGGCATGCGCCAATTCACGCAGGTACTGCGCCACCAGGTGCGGCTCCAGCGCCACGCCGGCCGCTTCCACCACTTCCGGATAGCGCGAGATCTCGTTCATCAACAGCAGCGAGGCATCGTCGGCCAGGTGGCCAAGGTTGGCCAGGCCATTGCCCTGCTCGTACACCAGGCCCTTTTCCTGCGCCTGGCGCAGCAGGCTGCAGACACGGGCGTGCGCGTACTGCACGTAGAACACCGGATTGTCGTTGCTCTGCTGGCGCGCCAGGTCGATGTCGAAGGTCAGCTGCGAATCGGGCTTGCGCGCGATCAGGAACCAGCGGGTCGCATCGCGGCCGGCTTCTTCGATCAGGTCGCGCAGGGTGAAGTAGCTGCCGGCGCGCTTGGACAGCTTCACTTCCTCGCCGCCGCGCATGACCGTGACCATCTGGTGCAGCACGTATTCCGGCCAGCCCTGCGGGATGCCCACTTCCATCGCCTGCAGGCCGGCGCGCACGCGCGCCAGCGAGCCGTGATGGTCGGCGCCCAGTTCGGTGATCGCGCGCTCGTAGCCGCGCTGCCACTTGGACAGGTGGTAGGCCACGTCCGGCACGAAGTAGGTGAAGGTGCCGTCGGACTTGCGCATCACGCGGTCCTTGTCGTCACCGAAGTCGGTGCTGCGCAGCCACAGCGCGCCGCCTTCCTCATAGGTGTGGCCGGACGCCTGCAGCTTGGCCACCGCTTCGGCAACCTTGCCGTCGGCGTACAGCGAGCTTTCCAGGAAGTAGATGTCGAAGTCGACACCGAACGCGGCCAGGTCCAGGTTCTGCTCGTTGCGCAGGTAGGCCACGGCGAAGCGGCGGATTGCCTGCATGTCGTCCGGGTCCTTGGCGCCGACCACGGTGCTGCCTTCCAGGTCGACGCTGGCACCGGCCATGTAGGCGCGGGCGACATCGGCGATGTACTCACCGCGGTAGCCGCCTTCCGGCCAGCCGTCCTGATCGGGTGCGACGCCCTTGATCCGCGCCTGGGTGGACAGCGCCAGGTTCTCGATCTGCACGCCAGCGTCGTTGTAGTAGAACTCGCGCTTGGCGTTCCAGCCGTTGGCATCGAGCACGCGGGCCACGCAGTCGCCGATCGCCGCTGCGCGGCCATGGCCGACATGCAGCGGGCCGGTCGGGTTGGCCGACACGTACTCCACGCCCACCGTGCGGCCATTGCCGGACAGGTTGCGGCCGTAGTCGTGGGCTTCCTTGATGACCGAGGCGGTTTCGCGCTGGTACGCGGCCGGGGCCAGATGGAAGTTGATGAAGCCGGGGCCGGCGATCTCGACCTTGCTGACGTCCTCGCTGCGCGGCAGCGCCTCGACCAGCGCCTGTGCCAGTGCGCGCGGATTGCTGCGCGCGGCCTTGGCCAGCAGCATCGCGGCGTTGGTGGCGAAGTCGCCGTGGTCACGGGTCTTCGGGCGCTCGACCACGAAGTCCGGCGGCAGGGAGTCGGCGGGCAGGGTGCCATTGGCGCGCAAGGCTTCGATGCCTTGGCTGATCAGGGCGCGGAGGAGATTTTTCACGAGGCCTGCTGTGAGAATGAGCGGCGGAATCGCCCATTTTAGCGCAGATGCCCGCGCCCACGCTGACCAGGACATGCCTGCGGGGCGCCCGCCCGGCCCTGACCAGGGCCGTTCAGCCGAACAGGCGCGGCTGGGGCGGGGACAGCAGGCCCCGTTCAGCAAATGAAACGGGGCGGCCCTCGCCGACCACGAAGTGGTCGAGCAGGCGCACGTCCACCAGTGCCAGCGCCTGCTGCAGTTCATCGGTGATGCGGGTGTCGGCGCCGGAGGGCTCGGGGTCGCCGGAAGGGTGATTGTGGCTGAGGATCACCGCTGCCGCATTGTGCAGCAGGGCTCGACGCACCACCTCGCGGGGATAGACCGGGGCGGCATTGATGGTGCCCTGGAACAGTTCTTCGCAGGCGATCAGGCGGTGGCGGTTGTCCAGGAACAGCGCCATGAAGATCTCGCGGGCCTGGCCGCGCAGGCGGTGCTGCAGATAGCGGCCGACCGCAGCCGGGTTGTTGCCGACGGCCTCGCCCTGCTGAAGTTCGGCCGCCAGATAGCGGTGGGCCAGTTCCAGCCCGGCGGCCAGTGCACAGCTTCGAGCAGGGCCCAGCCCCGGCAACCGGGCCAGCTCGCGGGCCGGGCGGTCCAGCAGCACACGCAGGGGACCGTGCGCCTGCAGCAGGTCGCGCGCGGTCTGCACCGCATCGCGTCCACCGAAGCCGGAGCCGAGGAACAGTGCCAGCAGTTCTGCGTCGGACAGCGTGGCGGGGCCGCGTGCGATCAGCTTCTCGCGGGGACGTTCCTGTTCGGGCCAGTCGTGGATGGGCATGCCTGCATCATCGCCAGTGGGGGCGATGCGGCCCATCAGGGCAGGACGCATGCCCGGGTCGGCCGTTGCCTCAGTCGCGTCGCGACTGCAGGTAGGCGAACAGCTCCTGGTTGTTCTGCAGCCCCAGCTTGCGCTTGGCCTCGGCCTTCTGCCGGCTGATCGTCTTGGGGCTGCGGCCGCAGTGGACGGCGATGGCGTTCACTTTCAGCCCGGCGGCCAACAGGTCCAGCACTTCCTGTTCGCGGGCGGACAGCGCCGCCGGTTCGCGCGCGAACATCAGGTCGCGCGCCTGCAGGTGGTGGCGCAGCTGCTGCGAGACGAACACCTGCCCTGCCATGGCCGCGTTCAAGGCCTGCGGCAACTCGCCGAAATCGGCGCACTTGTCGACCAGGCCGCTGACACCCTCACGCAGCAGGCCATCGAGCAGGCCGGGGTGGCGGGCGCCGGTAAGCACCACCACGGGCATGCGCGGGTGGCGTGCGCGCAGTTCAGCGATCAGTTCCGGGCCATCCGGGCCGGTGCCCGGCATGGAGAGGTCGGTCAGCACCGCGTCGCAGCCGTGGTGCTCGACCAGCTGCAGCAGCTCGGCGCCGTCACGCGCGCTGCCGACGACCTCCATCAGGTGGGTCTGCAGCACGATGCGGATGCCGTGCAGGACGACGGGATGGTCGTCGGCGATGATGATGCGCGGGTGCACGCGGAATCCTCGAAAAGCGAAGCGGCACACCTGCGGCGGCCACTGACGATTCTGCAAACGTGGCCGGCCTACAGGTATAGGAAAGTTCCGAATCGCAGTGTCTTGAACCCCGGAAGCGCTGTGGTGCAAGTCCCATCTGCTGATAGCTGCCCGCTATGTGCGCTGTGCACCGGGACATTACCGACCATCGGGTAAGCTAATGCCCTCGTTTGCACAGGAATTCCAGGTGGCTGACTCCCCCAACGCTTCCCCCGCGCCCGGCCGCGCGCTGGAAGGCCAGAAACTGCTGTTGTGCGTCGGAGGCGGGATCGCGGCCTACAAGGCCCTGGAACTGGTGCGACGCCTGCGTGATGCGGGCGCCCAGGTGCAGGTGGCGATGACCGCCGGCGCCCAGCAGTTCGTCACCCCCCTCAGTTTCCAGGCCCTGTCCGGGCAGCCGACCCGCACCACGCTGTGGGACAGCGCCGCCGAACAGGCCATGGGCCACATCGAGCTGGCCCGCTGGGCGGACCGCATCGTGGTCGCGCCGGGAACCGCCGATCTGCTGGCCCGGCTGGCCCAGGGCCATGCCGATGACCTGGTCAGCACCCTGTGCCTGGCCAGCACCGCACCGCTGACGATCTGCCCGGCGATGAACCATCGCATGTGGCTGCATCCGGCCACCCAGGCCAACATCGCCCTGCTGCGCCAGCGTGGTGCGCAGGTGATCGGCCCGGTCGATGGCCCGCTGGCCGAAGGTGAATCCGGTCCCGGCCGGCTGGCCGAACCCGGCGACATCGTGGCCGCGCTGGCCGCCAATGGCGGCGCCGCTGCGACGGTTGCCGCGCCGGAAACCCGTGCCCTGCAGGGGCTGCGCCTGCTGATCAGTGCCGGCCCGACCTACGAAGACATCGATCCGGTGCGTTACGTCGGCAACCGCAGCAGCGGCAAGATGGGCTTTGCCCTGGCCGCCGCTGCTGCCGCGCTGGGCGCGCAGGTGGTGCTGGTCAGCGGTCCGGTACAGCTGCCGACGCCGCCGGGCGTGCAGCGTATCGACGTGCGCTCGGCCGCGCAGATGCGCGATGCCGTACTGAAGTCGCTGCCCGCCGACATCTATATCGGTGCCGCCGCGGTGTCCGACTACACGCCGCGCCAGGTCGCCGCGCAGAAGCTGAAGAAGACCGCCGACAGCCAGTCGCTGGTGATCGAACTGGTGCGCACGCCGGACATCCTCGCCGAAGTCGCTGCACAGACGCAGTCGCTGAAGCTGGTGGTCGGCTTCGCCGCCGAGACCCACGACGTGGAGAAATACGCGCGCGGCAAACTGGTCGACAAGCGCCTGGACCTGGTGATCGCCAACCAGGTCGGCATCAGTGGCGGCGGTTTCGAGAGCGACAACAATGCCGCCACGGCCTTCTGGCAGGACGGCGAACAGGTATTCCCGGCCACTTCCAAGCGCGAGCTGGCCGAACAACTGCTGGCGCTGATCGCGCGGAGACTCCAGGCATGACCCAGGCATCCACTTCCCACCCGCTGCAGGTCAAGCTGCTCGATCCGCGCTTCGGCGACAGCTGGCCGCTGCCGGCCTATGCCACCGAGGCCAGTGCCGGCATGGACCTGCGCGCGGCGCTGGATACCGCGCTGACCCTGCAGCCGGGCGACACCGCGCTGGTGCCCAGCGGCCTGGCCATCCATATTGCCGACCCGAACCTGTGCGCGGTGATCCTGCCGCGTTCCGGGCTGGGCCATCGGCATGGCATCGTGCTGGGCAACGGCACCGGCCTGATCGATGCCGACTACCAGGGGCCGCTGCTGATCAGCGTCTGGAACCGTGGCCGCGAGGCCTTCACCATCGAGCCGGGCGATCGCATCGCGCAGCTGGTGGTGGTTCCGATCGCCCGCGTCAGCCTGCAGGTAGTGGATACTTTCACCGACAGCGTGCGGGGCGCGGGTGGATTCGGCCATACCGGGGTGCGTTGACAGGGGACATCGATGAGCGGCATCGGGGAAGGACAGCGGGGACGGTCGTTGGGTCGCAGTGCACCTCTACTGGGGGTGCTGTTGATCCTGTTGGCCGGCTGGTTCGGATGGAGCGCGGTGCAGCAATGGCGGCAGGAGGCCAACGGGCAGGCGCTGGAAGAGGCGCGTGACCAGGCCGTGCAGGGCCTGCAGCAGGCTGCTGCGGGCCAGTTGCAGCAGCTGCAGCAGCAGTTGAAGAACGATCGCGTGCAGCAGGCGCTGCAGGCCGGCGACGCCGCTGCGGCGGCGCTGGCCGTTCGCGAGAGCGGGACCGGGGTCGAGCAGGTCGAGGTGCTGGCGGCCGATCTGGCCAACGCCTATGCCGATCCGGCCACCTTCGGGTATTCCCGCCTGGCGCTGCTGGAAGCGGCGCTGGCCGAGGCCAGGCCAAGCCTGCGCGTGGTCCGCGACGGCGGCGGCAACCGCCTGGGCCTGGCCGCGCCGGTGCAGCTGGGCAGCCTGGGGCCGGCCGTCATCTATGTCCGCCAACCGCTGCTGCGGCTGACGTCGCCGCTCGACCAGGTCAGCGCGCCGTCCGCCGGCTTCCTCGGCCTGCGCCAGGGAGCATTCGATCTGGTCACCCAGGGCGACCCGAGCCTGGCCGAAAGCGCGGAAGCGCTGGCGCGCCCGGTTGCAGGCACGCCGTTGCGGCTGGTCGCGTCGGTGCCGAATGTCGAGGCCGGTCCGCTCGGCCTGGGCGCGCTGGCCAGCGCCATTGTGGCGTTGCTGCTGGCGTTCATTGCCGTGTTGCTGGTGGTGGGGCGCGACCGGCTGCCGAAGTCGCTGCCGTTGCCGCGCCGCGCCGCCGCGTCCGAGGCCGACCATGGCCCGACCCTGAGCGAGAGCCTGCAGCAGGCGCCGCCACCGGTGGCCGCCGCGACCGGCAGTGGCGATGCCACGCCACCGCCGCCACCGCCGGTGCCTGCCGAAGAGCTGGCCGCCGGCATCTTCCGCGCCTATGACATCCGCGGCATGGTGGGCAGCGAACTGACACCGAAGACCGCGGCGCTGATCGGCCAGGCCATCGGCACCGTGGCACTGGAGCAGGGCCTGCGCGAGGTGGTGATCGGGCGCGATGGCCGCCTGTCCGGACCCGAGCTGACGGCCGGGCTGGCCGAGGGCCTGCGCCGTGCCGGCTGCGCGGTGATCGACATCGGCCTGGCGCCGACCCCGCTCGTGTACTACGCCGCCTTCCATCTGCGTACCGGCACCTGCGTGGCGGTCACCGGCAGCCACAACCCGCCCGAGTACAACGGCTTCAAGGTGGTGATCGGCGGCGAGACGCTGTCCGGCGATGCGATCACCGACCTCTACCAGCGCATCGTCGAGGGCCGCCTGGTGCAGTCCGCCGAGCCGGGTGACTACCAGCAGCGCGATGTCAGTGCCGACTACATCCAGCGCATCGCCGATGACGTGCAGCTGGACCGTCCGCTGAAGGTCGTGGCCGATGCCGGCAATGGCGTGGCCGGCGCACTGGCCCCGCAGCTGCTGGAAGCAATCGGCGCCGACGTCATTCCGCTGTACTGCGATGTCGATGGCACCTTCCCCAACCATCATCCCGACCCGAGCGAGCCGGCCAACCTGGAAGACCTGGTGCAGACGGTCAAGCGCTTCGGCGCCGACCTCGGCGTAGCCTTCGATGGCGACGGCGACCGGTTGGGCGTGGTCACCGGCGAAGGCAGGATCATCTATGCCGACCGCCTGCTGATGCTGTTCGCTGCCGACGTGCTGATGCGCAATCCGGGCGCGATGGTGATCTACGACGTCAAGTGCACCGGCAAGCTGTCCGACCATGTGCTGCGCAACGGTGGCAGCCCGCTGATGTGGAAGACCGGGCATTCGCTGATGAAGGCGAAGATGCGCGAGACCGATGCCGAGCTGGCCGGTGAGATGAGCGGCCACTTCTTCTTCAAGGAACGCTGGTTCGGTTTCGACGACGGCCTGTACGCCGCTGCGCGCCTGCTGGAGATCCTGGCCCAGCGCGAGGAAACCCCGGACGAAGTACTGGGCGAACTGCCGGAGATGGTCGCCACGCCGGAGCTGAAGGTAGCGGTGGCCGACGGGACGCCGCATGCGTTGGTGGCGATGCTGGTGGCGGCGGCGCAGTCGCCGGACAACCCGTATGTGGGGGGCCGCCTGTCGACCATCGATGGCCTGCGCGTGGACTTCGCCGATGGCTGGGGCCTGGTGCGCGCCTCCAACACCACGCCGGTGCTGGTGCTGCGGTTCGAAGGCAACGACGAGGCCGCACTCGAGCGCATCAAGGCCTTGTTCCGCAGCCAGCTGCAGCCGGTGCTGGGCGACACCCCGCTGGGGTTCTGAGGTGGGGCCGGGCGGCGCCCGGCACCCGCCGAATCAACGTCAACGTCAAAGGCCGGCTATCCGTGGGATGCGGGGTGGGTCCGGTTACGGGGGACGCTGCAAGTCCCCCTCCGGGGCCCGGCCCAGCCGGTGGCGGCTGGGCGTTCGGGCGCTTGCGAAGCAGTGCTTCGCAAGCAAAGCGCCCTCACCCATGTAAGCTCGGTCGCCGCTTGCTCGTGTGCGCAGTCGTGCGCACATGGCAAGACCGGGGTTGGGCGTCCTGCCCAACCCGCCCGAGGCATACCTCGGGCCCATGCGGCTCACGCCCCCGCAACCGGACCCACCCCGCCTTCGACAGATTTCCGCGATCTGTCCGAACCGCATGAACTGCTCCTGGTAGGTGTCGACCTTGGTCGACACAGCAGAGATCCACGCCATGCGTGGATGCTCTTCCGAATTTGCTTTGGTGGGTGCCGACCGTTGTTCGGCACACCCTCACCCCTTGAATCGCAAGCCCACGCCCGGTTCGGTGAACAGGTAGCGTGAATCCAGCGCCGAATCGCCCAGCTTGTGCCGCAGCTTGCCGACCAGGATGCGCAGGTAATGGGTATCGTGCTGGTGGGTCGGCCCCCAGATCTCCTGCAGGATCTGCGGCTGTGTCACCACCCGCCCGGCATTGCGCAGCAGCAGCGACAGCAACGCGTATTCCTTGCGGGTCAACGCCACCGGTTCACCCTGCAGGGCGACTTCGCGGCGCACCAGGTCCACGCGCAGGTGGCCGTCGTCGAACACCGGTGGCGTGCCATCACTGGGTACGCTGCGCGTGCGCAGCAGCGCCCGCACCCGTGCCATCAGTTCCTGCGTGCCGAACGGCTTGGTCACGTAGTCGTTGGCGCCGGTATCCAGTGCGCGCACCTTCTCGGCTTCGCCGGCGCGCACGGTCAGCATGATCACCGGCACCTGGCTCCACTGCCGCAGCTGTTCAAGTACCTCGTGGCCTTCCATGTCCGGCAGGCCGATATCCAGGATCACCAGGTCCATGTCCTCGCTGGCGGCCAGCTGCAGGCCTTCCTGGCCGGTGGCGGCCTGTCGCACCTGGTAGCCCTGCGCGCGCAGGCTGATGTCCAGGAACCGGCGGATCTGGGTTTCATCATCGATCACCAGCACGCGCGCGGCCGGCACGCTGGCATCAATCGGGGTCGGGCTCATCGTGGGAGGCTGGCTTGAGCAGGGGCAGGGTGATGCGGATCAGGGTACCGCGACCGTCGCGTCCGGGCAGCGCCTGCACGCTGCCGCCATGTGCGCCGATCATGCCCTGGCAGATGGTCAGGCCCAGGCCGGTGCCGTGGCGGCCGCGGTCGCCGCGCTCGACGCTGTAGAACATGTCGAAGATGCGCGCGCGCTCGTCGTCGGGAATGCCGGGGCCGGCATCGATCACGTCGATGCGCAGCTGGCCGTCCAGTTCGCGCGCCTGCACCTGCACGGCGGCGTCGGGCGGCGAGAACTTGGCCGCGTTCTCCATCACGTTGAACACGGCCTGTTCGACCAGCGCCGGGTGTACCCAGATCGGCGCCAGCGTGGACGGAATGTCCAGCTCCAGCCGCACCTTGGGCTGGTAGCGCTGCAGGCGCCGTGCGGCCGAGCCGATCAGTTCGTCCACGCCGATCCAGTCACGGTTGATCTTCAGACCTTCGTGGCCAAGGCGGGTCATGTCCAGCAGGTTCTGGATGTAGCGGTCCAGCCGCTCGCCTTCGACCAGGATGGTGTCCAGCAGGGCACGGCGATCGGCCGTGTCCATCGCCGCGCCGTAACTGGCCAGGCTGTCGGCCGAACCGATCATCGCCGCCAGTGGAGAGCGCAGGTCGTGCGACACCGAAGAGAGCAGGGCCGAGCGCAACCGCTCGGTCTCGTTGCTGACATGCGCCTGTTCCAGTTCGGCCACCAGCCGGGTACGCAGTGCGGCCTGCGCGATGTCATCGACCATCGCCTCGGCAAGCTGCCGCTGTTCGGGCAGCAGGCGTGCCTGTGCGCCGGGCAGGTACAGGCCGGCCACGCCGATCGCGCGATCTTCGCCATCCAGCAATGGCAGGAACCACCACTGCGCACCGGCCAGGGTGTCGGTGAAGCGGCCGCTGGGCTGGCCGTGGCGCAGCGCCCAGTCGGCGGCAGCCAGGTCGGTATCGCCGGGTTGGCTGCGGCCACCGGCGGCAGTGTCCGCGCCGATCCGCAGCCACGCCGGCACATCCATCGCCTGCTCCAAGGCATGCCGACCTGCCTGTGCCACCTCGCCGTTGCCAGCGGCGCTGGCCAGCTGACGGCCCAGCTGCTGGCGTGCACGTGCATGGCGATTGGCCGCACGCAGCGCAATGACCTGCATGCGCAGGCGCGAGGCCAGCCGTCCGGCCACCAAGGCGGCGGCCAGGAACAGGAACACGGTGATCACGCCCTGGCGCGCACCGATGGCGAAGGTGAAGCGGGGCGCGATGAACAGGAAGTTGTAGGCCAGGAAGCACAGGATCGCCGCCATCACCGCCACGCTGGCACGCGTGCGCGCCGCCACCAGCACCACTGCCACGATGAACACCATCGACAGGTCGGCCATGCCGACCCAGCGTTCGGCCAGCCAAGCCACCGCACAGGCCAGCGCGGTGGCGATCAGTGCCTGTACCGGCTCGTAGCTGATGCCGCGCATCGGTGGCAGCAGACCCTCGCGGCGCGAGCGCGCCCGGGCCTGCGGCGTGCTGATGATGGTGATCTCGTAGTGCGCCCCGCGCTGGATCAGCTGCTGGGTCAGGGTTCGGTTGAACATCCGCGCCAGCGGGCGCTCACGGGTGCGCCCCAGCACCAGGGTCGATACGCCGTTGTGCGCTGCATGGTCCAGCAGGGCATCGGCGATGCTCGATCCGTGCAGCAGTTCGGCGTCGCCACCCAGGCGCCGTGCCAGGGCGAAGGCCGCATCGATCTCGCGCCGCGTGGCCTCGTCCTGGCGCCGGCCCTGCACGGTCACCACCGTCCACGGTGCGTCGCGGCGCTCGGCGATGCGGCGCGCCACCCGCACCAGGTACTCGCTCTGGCCGCCGCCATCGATGGCCACCAGCACGCCGCGCCGCAGCGGCAGGTTGCCTTCGCCCCGTGCGGCGCGGGTTTCACGCAGGCTGCTGTCGACGCGGTCGGCGGCTTCCTGCATCGCCAGCTCACGCAGGGCGGTCAGGTTGGCCGGCGAGAAGAACGCCTGCAGCGCCTGCGCGGCCTGTTCGGGCACATAGACCTTGCCCTGCTGCAGGCGCGCGATCAGTTCGCGCGGCGGCAGATCGACCAGCACGATGTCGTGCAGGCGATCGAGCACGCCATCGGGCACGGTCTCGCTGACCCGCACGCCGGTGATGCGCATCACCACGTCGTTGAGGCTTTCCAGATGCTGGATGTTGACCGTGGTCCAGACGTCGATGCCGGCGTCGAGCAGCTCCATCACATCCTGCCAGCGCCGCTCATGGCGGCTGCCGGGCGCATTGCGATGGGCCAGTTCGTCCACCAGCACCAGCGCTGGATGCCGTGCCAGCACGGCATCCAGGTCCATCTCCTGCAGCGCGTGGCCGTGATAGGCCACGTCCTTCAACGGCAGCTGCGGCAGACCTTCCAGCAGGGCCTGGGTTTCGGCGCGGCCATGGGTTTCCACCAGCCCGACCACCAGGTCCACGCCGCGGCGCAGCTGCTCCTGGGCACGGGTCAGCATGGTGTAGGTCTTGCCCACACCCGGCGCAGCGCCGAGGAACACGGTCAGCTTGCCACCGGCTTCGCGTTGCAGGCCTTCCACCAGGGCATCGGCCTGGCGGGTACGCGCATCAGTCATGGGGGCCACTGTCATGGCCGCCATTGTGCGCGCAGCCGATGCAGGCCGGCATCACGGCGCCTTGGCCGCATGGTCCAGCGCGAAGTTCAGCGTCACCACGTTCACCCGCGGCTGGCCGAACACGCCCCACTGGCGCCCTTCAGTATGTGCCTGCACCAAGGCCTGCACGCGCTCCACCGGCAGGCCGCGGGCACGTGCCACGCGTGCCACCTGCAGCTGCGCCGCCGCCGGCGACAGCTGCGGATCCAGCCCGCCGCCGGACTGGGTGACCAGGTCGGCCGGCACCTGCGCCGGGGCGACACCTTCGCGCGCGGCCACCGCCGCCGTGCTGGCGGCAACACGCTCGGCCAGCGCCGGGTTGCTGCGCGCCAGGTTGGAACCGGCCGCGGCCATCGGGTCGTAGTTGGCCGCCGACGGCCGTGCCTGGAAGTAGCCATCACCGGTGAACGGCTGCGACAGCCAGGCCGAGCCGCGCACCTGGCCGTTGCCATCGCGCAGCAGGCTGCCCTCGGCCTGGGTGGGGTAGGCCAGGCCGGCGAAACCGGTGGCGATGCCGGCGTAGACTGCGCCGGCCAGCAGCAGGGTAGCCAGGCCCAGGCCGATCGCCGGGCGCCAGCCGGCGCCGTCCTGCAGGCTGGCCACGCGGGCTTCGGCCTTCGGTTCGCGGGGCAGGGTGGTGGAGGTGGAAGCAGAACGGTTCATGCGCCGAATACCAGGACAAGGAAGAGGTCGATCAGCTTGATCGCCGCGAACGGCAACAGCACGCCGCCGAGGCCGTACACCAGCATGTTCCGGCGCAGCAGCGCGGTGGCCGTGGCCGGACGGAAGCGCACGCCACGCAGGGCGAGCGGGATCAGCGCGGGAATCACCAGCGCGTTGAAGATCAGCGCCGCCAGCACCGCGTTGCGTGGGCTCGACAGCTGCATCACGTTCAGTGCGGCCATGGCCGGAACCGCAGCGGCAAACAGCGCCGGCAGGATCGCGAAGTACTTGGACACGTCGTTGGCCAGCGAGAAGGTGGTCAGCGCACCGCGGGTGATCAGCTGCTGCTTGCCCACTTCCACGACCGCCAGCAGCTTGGCCGGGTCTGAATCGAGGTCGACCATGTTGCCGGCCTCCTTCGCCGCCTGCGTGCCGGAGTTCATCGCCAGGCCGATGTCGGCCTGGGCCAGCGCGGGAGCATCGTTGGTGCCATCGCCCACCATCGCCACCAGGCGGCCACCGGCCTGTTCCTGGCGGATGCGTGCCAGCTTGTCTTCCGGACGGGCCTCGGCGATGTAGTCATCAACGCCCGCTTCGGCGGCGATGGCGGCAGCGGTCAGCGGGTTGTCGCCGGTGATCATCACCGTGCGGATGCCCATCGCCCGCAGCTGTGCGAACTTCTCGCGCATGCCGTGCTTGACCACGTCCGACAGCTCGATCACGCCCAGCACGTGGCGGCCCTCGGCCACCACCAGCGGGGTGGCGCCATTGCGCGCGACCTGCTCGACGCGGCCGGCCAGTTCAGCCGGCACGCTGCCGCCGAGCGCCTGCACGTGGGTGCGGATCGCATCGGCAGCGCCCTTGCGGATCTGCCGCCCGTGTTCCAGATCGACGCCGGACATCCGGGTCTGGGCACTGAAGGCCAGGTAGTCGGCACGGTCCGGCTCGGCGGTGGCGCAGCCCTGTTCGCGCGCCAGGCGCACGATCGACTTGCCTTCCGGGGTCGGGTCGGCCAGCGAGGACAGCAGTGCCGCCTCGCGCAGCTGGCTGGCGTCGATGCCGGCCAGCGGATGGAAGTGGCTGGCCTGGCGGTCGCCGTAGGTGATGGTGCCGGTCTTGTCCAGCAGCAGCACGTCGACGTCGCCGGCCACTTCCACCGCCTTGCCCGACTTGGCCAGCACGTTGGCAGCCAGCGCACGGTTCATGCCGGCGATGCCGATGGCCGGCAGCAGGCCGCCGATGGTGGTCGGGATCAGGCACACCAGCAGTGCGATCAGCAGCAGTGGATCGACCTGCACGCCCACGGCCGCGCCGATCGCCGGCAACGTGGCCACCACCACCAGGAAGGTCAGCGTCATCGCCGCCAGCAGCAGGGTCAGCGCGATCTCGTTGGGGGTCTTCTGGCGATTGGCACCTTCCACCAGCGCGATCATGCGGTCCAGGAAGCTGTGGCCCGGCTCGGCGGTCACCCGCACGATGATCTGGTCGGACAGCACCTTGGTGCCACCGATCACACCGGAACGGTCGGTACCAGCCTCGCGCAGCACCGGTGCCGATTCGCCGGTCACTGCCGCTTCGTTGATGGTGGCCAGGCCCTGCACGATCTCGCCATCGGCCGGCACCAGCTCACCGGCACTGACGATCACATGGTCGCCCGGGCGCAGCTCGGCGGCCGGCACCTGGGCTTCGGCTGCACCCGGCTGCGGCGCCGCCAGCCGGCGCGCCACCAGGTCCTGGCGAGCGCGGCGCAGCGAGGCGGCCTGGCCACGGCCACGCGCTTCGGCCACTGCCTCGGCGAAATTGCCGAACAGCACGGTCACCAGCAGGATGGCGGTTACCGCCAGGCCGAAGCCCAGCGGTGCATTGCCGGTCAGGGTGACGATCGCGGCGACGATCGTGCCGGCCATCACCACCGCCATCACCGGGCTGCGCACCAGATGCATCGGCGCCAGCTTGCGCACTGCTTCGACCAGCGCACGGCGCAGGCCGGCGCCATCAAGCAGGGCAGGGCGCGGTGCATGGGTACTACGGGTTGAACTTGCTTGGGTACTCATCAGGGTGTCCTCAGCGCAGTCCCAGGCTCAGGTGATCGGCGATCGGGCCGAGTACCAGCGCCGGCATGAACTGCAGCACGGTCAGGATGACGATCACCGAGACCAGGGTCAGGGCGAAGGTCGGGGTTTCGATCTGCAGGCTGCCGGCAGACTCCGGCGCCTGGCGCTTGGCGGCCAGCTGTGCGGCCACCACCAGCGGAATGATCAGCAGCGGGAAGCGGCCCAGCAGCAGTACCAGCGAGCAGCTCAGGTTCCACCACAGCGTGGCGTCACCCAGTCCTTCGAAGCCCGAACCGTTGTTGGCGTAGGCCGAGACATACTCGTAGAACACCTGGCTGATGCCATGGAAGCCGGGGTTGGAGGTGCCGGCCAGGCCGGGCACGGCCAGGGTGATCGCAGTGAACACCAGCAGGGTGATCGGCTGCAGCAGCACCAGCAGGGCCAGCAGGCGCACCTGGGGCGTCTCCAGCTTGCGGCCGAACAGTTCCGGCGTGCGCCCGGTCATCAACCCGGCCAGGAACACACCCAGCAGCAGATAGACGATGAACTGCTGCAGGCCACAGCCGATGCCGCCCCAGATCGCGCTGACCAGCATGTTGACCATCGCGATGCCACCGCTCAGCGGCGCCAGCGAATCGTGCATGCCGTTCACCGAGCCATTGGAGACCTGGGTAGTCACCGCCGCCCACAGCGCCGTGCCGTCGGCGCCGAAGCGCACCTCCTTGCCTTCCATCAGCAGCGGGGTGGCGGCGCTGGCGCTATGCCCTTCGCTCCACATCATCGCGCCGGTGGAAAGCAGCGACATGCCCAGCATGCAGCTGAACACCAGGGCGCCGAAGCGACGCCGGCCGGTGAACGCGCCGATCATGAAGATCACCGCCATCGGCACCAGCAGGATGCCGACGATTTCCAGCGCGTTCGACAGCGGGGTCGGGTTCTCCAGCGGGAAGCTGCTGTTCGGGCCGTACCAGCCGCCACCGTTGGCGCCAAGCTGCTTGGCCGCGACCATCGCCGCCACCGGGCCCAGCGGCAGCTTCTGTCCGGTCATGCCGGCGCTGGCATCGATCGGCGTGGCCTGCGGGCCACCGGCCATCGTCGACGGCACACCCTGGCTGGTCAGCAGCAGGGTCCACACCAGGCACAGCGGCAACAGGAAACGCACGCACAGGCGCACCACGTCCACGTAGTAGTTGCCTACCGCCACCTGGCGGTCATCGCCGGCACCGGTGGCCGCCGCAGCCTGCGGCGCACGCGAGAACAACGCGCGCAGCGTCGCCACCGCCAGCGCCAGGCCCATCATCGGCGTCACCACCTGCAGGCCGGTGATGCCGGTCATCTGCGAGAGGTAGGACAGCTGCGCCTGGCCCGAATAGTGCTGCTGGTTGGTGTTGGTCAGGAACGAGATCATCGTGTGCAGCGCGGTGTCCCAGCGCATGTTCGGGATCTGGTCCGGGTTCAGTGGCAACCAGGCCTGGGTCATGAACACCGCCTGGGTCAACACAGCGACCACCACGTTGCTCAGCACGAAGGCCAGCACGTAGCCGCGCCAGGACATCGCGCGCGAGGGATCGACGCCGAACACCTTGTACAACGGCTTTTCGATCCAGTTGAACAGCACGTCGACCTTCATCGGCGTGCCGCGCATCACGCGGGCCAGGTACAGGCCCAGCGGCCACGCCAGCAGCAGGCTGGCGGCAAGAATGACAAGCATCTCAGTCATGGCCGGCTCCGTTAGAACGATTCGGGCCGCAGCACGACATAGAGAAGATAGGCGGCGGCGACCAGCACCAGCACGCCACACAACAAAGACAGCCAGGGGGACATTTCAATAGCGACCTGGTGGAACCCCTCCACCTCAGGCCGTCATCGTCGTCCTGCCGCCCATAAACGCACTACGCGCCGGACCGGGCCGACGCGTAAAGAGTGCATAAATTCCGTGGGCCAACCCGTAACCACGCGCCGCCTGCTGTAGAGCCGAGCCCATGCTCGGCTGCCCTTTCCCAAGGTCACGCGGAGCCGAGCGTGGGCCCGCCGCTACAGGCGAATCACGGCGCCTGGCTCGCCTGCGCCACGCCCTTCAGCTCGCGATAGCGCTGCAGCGTGCTGTCGATCTCGGCCTTCAGCGCCTGCTGCTGCTGCAGGAACCCGGCCTGCAGGCGTTGCTGCGACTGCAGTTGTATATGCCGCTGGCGGATCGCCTCGGCCTGCTTGTCGGCCACCTTGCCACCGGCCAGTTCGCGGTCACCGGCGGCCGACAGCAGCGCCACCAGCGATTCGCGCAGGCTGGTGACGTTGTACTCGGCGGTCTTCAGGTTGTTGTCCAGCACTTCCTGGCGTTCGGCGAACACCCGGCGCAGGTCGTCCTCGCTGCCATAGGTGGACAGCATCGCCTGCTCGGTGCGCTGGCGGGTCTGCTCGGCCATCAGGTCCAGCTGCTGCTGCTGTGCCACGGTGCTGGCTGCGGCGCGCTCCTCGTCGGTCAACGCGCGCTGGACCTGCGCATTGCGCAGGCCGCTCTTCGCGTTGAACTCCTCGCGGGCGTGATTGACCGCATCGGCCGGCAGCGAATCACTGCAGATCCGCTCCTTGCCCTCGTTCCAGCAGTACAGCTTCTTTTCCACCTTGCCGCCGTCGCGCGACTGCGCCGGCACGGTGAACGGCACGGCCAGCAGCAGGCCGGCAAAGAGAACAGCAGGAACTCGGGACATGACCTTTCCCCTGGTCGGTCAGCGGATCGAACGGACGCCGTACTGGGCCCGGTAGGCTTCCAGCGGCTGCCGGTAACCGACAAGTTCCGGGTTGCCGGAGGCGAAATCAAGCAGATCGGCCAGCGATGCCACGGCGATCACCGGAATGCCGGCTTCTTCGGCCACCGACTGTGCCGCCGAGCGACGGTCGGCTTCCGAGGCGATCTCCTGGCGGTCCAGTGCCACCACGATGCCGGCCGGGGTGCCGCCGGCAGCGCGGATGATGCCCAGCGCTTCGCGGATCGCGGTACCGGCGGTGATCACGTCATCGACGATCAGCACGCGCTTGCCATTCATGTCGGCGCCGATCAGCTGGCCGCCTTCACCATGGTCCTTGGCTTCCTTGCGGTTGAACGACAGCGGCAGGTCGCGGCCACGCTGGGCCAGCTCGCAGGCCATCGCGGTGGCCAGCGGAATGCCCTTGTAGGCCGGGCCGAACACCACGTCGTACTTGATCCCGGTGGCATCGATGGCATCGGCGTAGCAGGCGCCGAGCTGCGACAGCAGCGAACCGGAGTCGAAACGACCGGCGTTGAAGAAATAGGGGCTCAGCCGGCCGGACTTGAGGGTGAACTGGCCGAAGCGCAGGGCGTCGGCAGTCAGGGCCAGCTGCAGGAAACGGTGGCGGTGGTCGCTCATCAAAACTCGATTCATCTTCATTTGGAGCACAAATCCTAATCCAGCTGGGCGTTTTGCGCTCGTCCAGCGCCATGTGAAAGCCGTCCAGGCCCGGCCTGGCGGACTGCGCAGCCCTGCAGGCAACCGGTATGCTTGCCCGGTTTCCCGCCGCAGGTCCCCCGCATGCGCATCATCAGTTTCAACGCCAATGGCATCCGTTCCGCCGCGACCAAGGGCTTCCTCGACTGGTTCCGTGCCCAGGACGCCGACGTCCTGTGCATCCAGGAAACCAAGGCCCAGGAAGACCAGCTGACCGACCCGATGTTCCGTCCGGACGGCCACCACTGCTTCTATCGCGATGCCATCACCAAGAAGGGCTACAGCGGCGTGGCGATCTACAGCAAGCGCGAACCGGACCAGGTCATCACCTCGCTGGGTTGGGCGCCGTTCGACGACGAAGGCCGCTACATCGAGGCGCGCTACGGCAATCTCAGCGTGGTTTCCTTCTATATCCCATCGGGCAGCTCGGGCGACCTGCGCCAGGGCTTCAAGTTCGAAGTGATGGAATGGCTGCGGCCGATCCTCGAAGCGTGGGCGCGCAGCGGCCGCGACTACGTGCTGTGCGGTGACTGGAACATCGTGCGTTCGGCGCTGGACATCAAGAACTGGAAGTCCAACCAGAAGAACTCCGGCTGCCTGCCGGAGGAGCGCGACTGGCTCAACGCGCTGTGCGCCGACCACGGCCAGGCCACCGATGTCGCCGGCGGCCGTGGGTGGGCCGATGCCTACCGCCTGCTCAACCCCACCGGAGAGGACTACACCTGGTGGAGCAACCGCGGCGCCGCCCGTGCCAACAATGTCGGTTGGCGCATCGACTACCAGTTCATCACCCCGGGCCTGCGTGACCGGCTGCGCAGCTGCTCGATCTACCGCGACGAGCGCTTCTCCGACCACGCCCCGTTCACCGTGGACTACGACCTGTGACCGAGGCCGCCACGCCGGTCAGCTACAAGGGCTGGGCCGGCATCAAGCGCGCCTTCGGTACCCCGTCGGCGCTGACCATGGCCATGCTCGGCTTCGGCAGTGGCCTGCCGTTCCTGCTGATCGCCTCGCAGACCCTGTCCACGCGCCTGCGCGACGTCGGGCTGGACCTGGGCAGCATCGGCCTGATCAGCCTGGCCAGCTTCTTCTACCTGCTCAAGTTCCTGTGGGCACCGCTGCTGGACCGCTACGCCTTCCCGCTGCTGGGGCGGCTCGGCCGCCGCCGCTCCTGGCTGCTGGTGTCGCAGGTGCTGGTGCTGGTCGGGCTGGTCGCGCTGGCCTTCGTGCGGCCCGAACAGGGCGTGTGGCCGTTGGTGAT
Organism: Stenotrophomonas maltophilia D457; assembly: GCF_000284595.1. Classification (GTDB taxonomy): domain Bacteria; phylum Pseudomonadota; class Gammaproteobacteria; order Xanthomonadales; family Xanthomonadaceae; genus Stenotrophomonas; species Stenotrophomonas muris. Next base: position 389,478 of record NC_017671.1, read on the forward strand.
GTGGGTGCTGGTGGCGTCGTTCGCCGGCGCCACCCAGGATTCGGCTGTCGATGCCTACCGCATCGAGATCGCGCCGCAGACCGCCCAGGCGGCGCTGGCCGCCACCTATACGCTGGGCTACCGGATCGGCCTGATCCTGGCCGGTGCCGGCGCGCTGTACCTGGCCCAGTTCGAAGGCTGGATCGTCGCCTACCTGGCGATGGCCGCGCTGATGCTGCTGCCGATCGTCACCACCCTGCTGTGCGCCGAACCGCAGCGCCCGGCCACCGCCGTGCAGCGCCGCATCGATATTGCCGAAGCGTTCGTCCAGCCCATCTCCAGCTTCTTCAGCCGCAATGGCGTGGCACTGGCGCTGGTGCTGCTGGCCTTCGTCGGCCTGTTCAAGTTCCCCGACCAGGTGATCGGAGTGATGGCCGGGCCGTTCTATCTCGACTCGGGGTTCGACAAGGCCGACATCGCCACCGTCTCCAAGCTGTTCGGTGTGTGGATGGGCATCGGCGGCGCGTTCCTTGGCGGCATCGCGGTGGCTGCGTTCGGCTTCCGCCGCATGCTGCTGGTGGCCGCGCTGGGCGTGGCGCTGTCCAACCTGGCCTTCCTGCTGATGGCGCACAATCCGGGCAAGCTGTGGGCGTTCTACGCCGCGCTCAGTGCCGACAACCTGTTCCAGGGCTTTGCCGGCACCGTGCTGGTGGCCTTCATGTCGTCGCTGACCGACCGCAACTTCACCGCCACCCAGTACGCATTGCTGGTCTCGCTGGCCAACCTGCCGGGCAAGTTCGTCGGTGGCGTCTCCGGCTACATCGTCGAAGCCACGTCCTACAGCACGTTCTTCATCCTCAGCTCGATCACCGTGGTGCCAACCCTGCTGCTGCTGGCGTGGCTGTGGCCGCGGATCGCCGATCGCGGGCCGCCGCCGGTCGCCTGATTGCCTGCCCGCCCGGACTGCGGGATCATCGCCCCCGACGCGCCGAGGGGGCGGTGCCTTGCGAACGGGGAAGTGAGCATGGCCGACGTTGTGCTGCGGGACCTGGACCCGCTGCTGCTGGAACGCATCCGACGGGTCGCGGTCGCCCGCGGCTGGACCCACGAACAGACCTGCGCCGCCTTGCTGGAGCAGGGGCTGTTCAGCAGTGAACTGGAGGTCCGCTCCGGCTTCGGCGATCCCGAAGTGGACGCCCTCTCCGCCGCGATTGCCGCCCTGCAGGCCCTGCCGGCAGGGCAGGGCTTCGATTAGCGCCTTTGTAGAGCCGAGCCATGCTCGGCTGCTCTTGGCCCGGCCCGGCCCGGCCCGGCCCGCGCTAAGCCGAGCAGGGCTCGGCTCTACAACGGCGCCTCACCTGCGCGGACGGCCCACCTCACGCCAGGTGGATCGCCCCCAGGATCCGCGGGCCCGTTGCCCCGGTCACGCTCGGCAGGTTGCCCGCCAGCCCGTCCATCGTCCGCTGCGCCAGCCAGGCGAAACCCATCGCCTCCACGTACTCCGGGTCCAGCCCATGCACCGCGCTGGACTCAACCTGCACCTCCGGCAGCCGCGCCGCCAGCCGCTTCATCAGCTGCCGGTTGCGCACACCGCCGCCACAGACCAGCAGGCGCCGGGTCTGCGGCTGCTGCGCCAGCAACGCATCGGCCACGGTCGCCACGGTCAGCTCCAGCAGGGTGGCCTGCACATCGGCAGCGGCGTACTCGCCTTCCCCCATGTGGGCTTCGGCCCAGGACAGGTGAAACTGTTCGCGCCCGGTGCTCTTCGGCGGCGGCAGCGCGAACCACGGGTCCGAACGCCAGGCGGCCAGCAGGCCCTCGTCCAACGTGCCACTGGCAGCGTAAGCGCCATCGGCATCGAAGGTGCGGCCGGTATGGCGCTGGCACCAGGCGTCCATCAGCGCATTGGCCGGGCCGGTATCGAAGCCACGCACCGCGCCTTCGCGCGGGATCAGGGTCAGATTGGCGATGCCGCCCAGGTTGAGCACCGCGCGGTCTTCGTCGGCGGTGCCCAGCATGCCCAGGTGGAAGGCCGGCATCAGCGGCGCACCGTGGCCCCCGGCCGCCACGTCGCGGCGGCGGAAGTCGGATACCGTCGTGATCCCGGTCAGTTCGGCAATGCGGTTGCCGTCGCCCAGCTGCACGGTGAACGCCGGGTCGGCCAGCGGGCGGTGGCGCACGGTCTGGCCGTGCGAGCCGATCGCGCGCACCTGGCTGCGGTCCACGCCGGCCTCGGCCAGCAGTTGATTGGCGGCCCCGGCGAAGTTGATCGCGATCCGCGCGTCCAGTTCGCCCAGTTCCTCCAGCGACTCCAGCGGGCCACCTTCGCCCAGCGCCACCAGCCGCGCGCGCAGCACCGGCTCCCAGCGGGCGGTCAGGCCGTGCACGAAGCGGCAGCCACCGCCGGCGGGGAACTGCACCAGCGCGGCATCGATGCCATCGGCGCTGGTGCCCGACATCAGGCCAAGGTACAGGGGGGCGTCAGCGTCGGCAGTCGTGTTCATGGCAGGCATAAAAAAAGGACGCGGCAAGCTTGGGCTGCCGCGTCCTTCTTCGTCAACGCAAGACGCTCAGCCGCGCTTGCGGCCGGTCGCCTGCTTGTCCTTGGCGCTGGCCACCTCGGGCGCAGCCTCGTCGCGGCTGGTCGGTGCCGGGCTGGCGTCGGCGTAGATCAGCTTCTCCATGCCCTGGATGCGCGCCATCGCCGGCGCGGTCTGCGCGCGGAAGGCGACCAGCTCGGCGCCCTTCAGCGGTTCCGGCGGCGGCATGGTCACGGTCAGCGGGTTGCGGTGCTCGCCGTTGACGCGGAATTCGTAGTGCAGGTGCGGGCCGGTCGCCAGGCCGGTCGAGCCGACATAGCCGATCACCGTGCCCTGGGCCACGCGCTGGCCGGTCTTGATGTTCGCAAAGCGCGACATGTGGCCGTACAGGGTGGTGTGGCCGCGGCCATGGTCGAGGATCACCACGTTGCCGTAGCCGCGCTGCACGCCGGCGAACTGCACGCGGGCATCGCCCGCGGCCATGATCGGAGTGCCGGTGCGCGCGGCGTAGTCCACGCCCTTGTGCATGCGCATCTTGCCCAGCACCGGGTGCTTGCGTGCGCCGAAGGTCGAACTCAGCCGCGCGAACGGGATCGGCATGCGGATGAAGCTCTTCTTCAGCGAACGGCCGTTGATGTCGTAGTACTCGGACTTGCCGTTGCGGTCGAAGCGGAAGCCGGAATAGGTCTTGCCACCGGTGGTGAAGGTCGCCGCCAGGATCTTGCTGGTGTCCACCTTCTCGCCTTCGCGCCAGGTTTCATCCATCACCACGCTGAAGCGGTCGCCCGGCTGCAGGTCCTTGGAGAAGTCGATGTCGTACTTGAAGATGTCGTCGGTCATCGTCGCGATCGCCGACGGCGACAGCCCGGCCCGTCGGGCCGCGGCATACAGCGAACTGGTGATCTCGCCGCTGGTGACCACGGTGCGCGTGGAGGACTCGCGCTTGGTCACTTTCTCCTTGATGTCATCGCCGGCCAGGCTCAGTTCCACGCGGTTGTCGGCATCGCGGTCGAAACGGATGCTGCGCAGGTCGCCGGACAGCGGCATGTCGAAGGCGATCTCGGCACCCGGGCGCAGCTTGGTCAACGCCTCACGCGCGCCGGGGTGGTCCAGCACCCGGTGCAGGGTGGTGGCCGGAATGCCAGCCTTGTCGAACAGGTCGCTCAGGGTCTGGCCACGCTGCACGCGCAGCACCTGCCAGCTGTCACCCGGCACCTGCTGCTGGCGGGCCATGGTCAGCGGCGGCAACGGCAGCGCCAGGCTGGTGTGGCTGTCGGCGTAAGGCGCATCGATGGTGTGCGAGAAACCGGGGACGATCGTCGCCACCAGGGCGCCGATGGTCGCAAACAGGCTGGCATGCATCCAATGGCGGCGGGTCCAGCGCTCATTGAAGGCGGCGGGAAGATGTTGCCTGAGCTTCCGATGCAGGGTGTTGTCGTGCAGGACGTGGAGGCGTTCCTGGAAGCGCTGCTTGCGTGCGCGCCCTTGTTCGGAATTGTGCATCGGCGGTTTTTTCCTGGCGGCCTGGGAGTGCGGGCCTGATCGCCGGTTACCATAGACACCTGAGAAAACCGCGTCAAACCCTTGTGCCCATTGGCTTTTGTGAAGCCAATCGGGTTAACTTCGCTTTAACACCCCACACAAGAATCGGCGTTGCCGGGAGTAGTCACGTGTCCTCGATTGAAGAAGCCCTTGCCCTGATCGGCCGTGGTGCCGACGAGATCCTCAAGCTCGAGGATCTGCGTGCGCGCCTGCAGGAAGGCCGCCCGCTGCGGATCAAGGCCGGCTTCGACCCCACCGCGCCCGACCTGCACCTGGGCCATACGGTGCTGCTGAACAAGATGCGCCAGTTCCAGGACCTGGGCCACCAGGTCATTTTCCTGATCGGCGACTTCACCGGCATGATCGGCGACCCGTCCGGCAAGAGCCTGACCCGCAAACCGCTCAGCCGCGATGACGTGCTGGCCAACGCCCGAACCTACGAGGAACAGGTGTTCAAGGTGCTCGACCGCAGCCGTACCGAAGTCCGCTTCAACTCGGAGTGGTTCGGCAAGATGGGCGCGGCCGACATGATCCGCCTGGCCGGCCAGCACACCGTGGCGCGCATGCTCGAGCGCGACGACTTCGCCAAGCGCTATGCCGCCCAGCAGTCCATCGCCATCCACGAGTTCCTGTACCCGCTGGTGCAGGGCTACGATTCGGTGGCCCTGGAGGCCGACGTCGAACTGGGCGGTACCGACCAGAAGTTCAACCTGCTGATGGGCCGTGGCCTGCAGGAACACCACGGCCAGAAGCCGCAGGTGGTGCTGACCATGCCGCTGCTGGAAGGCCTGGACGGCGTCAACAAGATGTCCAAGTCGCTGGGCAACTACATTGGCATCAGCGAGCCGGCCATCGACATCGTCACCAAGACCATGAAGGTGGACGACACCCTGATGTGGCGCTGGATCGAACTGCTGTCCTTCGACATCAGCCAGGCCGAAGCCGTGCAGCTGCGCGAGCAGGTGGCCAATGGCGGCTTGAACCCGCGTGTGGTCAAGCTGCGCCTGGCGCGTGAACTGGCGACCCGTTTCCACGACGCCGCCGCGGCCGAGCAGGCCATTGCAGGCTGGGAAGCAGCGGTGACCGGGCAGGGTGACATTACCCAGCTGCCGCTGCAGGACGTGGCGATTCCGGCCGAAGGACTGCGTATCGCTGCGCTGCTGACGGCGGCCGGCCTGACCCCGAGCAACTCTGAAGCCAATCGCAAGCTCAAGGAGCGCGCGGTCAAGGTCGACGGTGAAGTGGTCGAAGATGGCCAGCAGGTGCTGCAGCCGGGCTTCGAAGGCCTGCTGCAGGTCGGCAAGCGTACTTTCGCCCGCGTGCGCCTGGTCACTGCCTGACAGCAGGGAAGGGCCGGCGCCAGCCGGCCCTTCCTTATGCTCTTGTAGAGCCAAGCCTACGCTTGGCTGCGCTTCGCGGGTTTCTACCGCAGCGCGACGGATGAACAGATGCAACATCCGGT
>NC_017671.1:397500-400000 GCF_000284595.1 Stenotrophomonas maltophilia D457
CAGCCTGCGAAAAGTATCGGGGAGCTGGCAACAAGCTTTGATCCGGTAATGTCCGAATGGGGAAACCCACCCGCTTGCGGGTATCCTGCAGTGAATACATAGCTGCTGGAAGCGAACCTGGTGAACTGAAATATCTAAGTAACCAGAGGAAAAGAAATCAACCGAGATTCCGTAAGTAGCGACGAGCGAACGCGGACTAGCCCTTAAGCTGATTTGGTTCTAGGAAAACACTCTGGAAAGAGTGGCCATAGAAGGTGATAGCCCTGTATCTGAAAGGGCCATTTCAGTGAAGACGAGTAGGGCGGGGCACGTGAAACCCTGTCTGAACATGGGGGGACCATCCTCCAAGGCTAAATACTACTGACCGACCGATAGTGAACCAGTACCGTGAGGGAAAGGCGAAAAGAACCCCGGAGAGGGGAGTGAAATAGAACCTGAAACCGTGTGCGTACAAGCAGTAGGAGCTCCGCAAGGAGTGACTGCGTACCTTTTGTATAATGGGTCAGCGACTTACTGTTCGTGGCAAGCTTAACCGTATAGGGGAGGCGAAGGGAAACCGAGTCTGATAAGGGCGCATAGTCGCGGGCAGTAGACCCGAAACCGGGTGATCTAGTCATGCCCAGGGTGAAGGTGCGGTAACACGCACTGGAGGCCCGAACCCACTCCCGTTGCAAAGGTAGGGGATGAGGTGTGATTAGGAGTGAAAAGCTAATCGAACCCGGAGATAGCTGGTTCTCCTCGAAAGCTATTTAGGTAGCGCCTCATATGTATCCTCTCGGGGGTAGAGCACTGTTATGGCTAGGGGGTCATCGCGACTTACCAAACCATTGCAAACTCCGAATACCGAGACGGACTGTATGGGAGACACACGGCGGGTGCTAACGTCCGTCGTGAAAAGGGAAACAACCCAGACCCACAGCTAAGGTCCCAAATTTTGTGCTAAGTGGAAAACCATGTGGAAAGGCACAGACAGCCAGGAGGTTGGCTTAGAAGCAGCCACCCTTTAAAGAAAGCGTAATAGCTCACTGGTCGAGTCGGTCTGCGGGGAAGATTTAACGGGGCTAAGCACAGAACCGAAGCTTGGGGTGCATACTTTGTATGCGCGGTAGAGGAGCGTTCCGTAAGCCGTTGAAGGTGGATTGAGAAGTCTGCTGGAGGTATCGGAAGTGCGAATGCTGACATGAGTAACGATAATGCGGGTGAAAAACCCGCACGCCGAAAGCCCAAGGTTTCCTTGCGCAACGTTAATCGGCGCAGGGTGAGTCGGCCCCTAAGGCGAGGACGAAAGTCGTAGTCGATGGGAAGCAGGTTAATATTCCTGCACCTCGCGTAAGTGCGATGGAGGGACGGAGAAGGTTAGGTGTACCAGGCGTTGATTGTCCTGGGGAAAGGCGGTAGGTTTGGATCTTTGGCAAATCCGGGATCCTCTAAGACCGAGCACCGAGACGAGCCTTTAAGGCGAAGTCACTGATACCACGCTTCCAGGAAAAGCTCCTAAGCTTCAGCTTACGCAGACCGTACCGTAAACCGACACAGGTGGGTAGGATGAGAATTCTCAGGCGCTTGAGAGAACTCGGGTGAAGGAACTAGGCAACATGGCACCGTAACTTCGGGAGAAGGTGCACCCTTTTTGGTGGCTCGTGCGAGCTATAGCTGAAGAGGGTCGCAGTAACCAGGCCGCTGCGACTGTTTATCAAAAACACAGCACTCTGCAAACACGAAAGTGGACGTATAGGGTGTGACGCCTGCCCGGTGCTGGAAGGTTAATTGATGGGGTCAGCCGCAAGGCGAAGCTCTTGATCGAAGCCCCAGTAAACGGCGGCCGTAACTATAACGGTCCTAAGGTAGCGAAATTCCTTGTCGGGTAAGTTCCGACCTGCACGAATGGCGTAACGACAGCGGCGCTGTCTCCACCCGAGACTCAGTGAAATTGAAATCGCTGTGAAGATGCAGCGTTCCCGTGGCAAGACGGAAAGACCCCGTGAACCTTTACTATAGCTTTACACTGAACGTTGAGTTCGTCTGTGTAGGATAGGTGGGAGGCTATGAAACCATGGCGCTAGCTGTGGCGGAGCCATCCTTGAAATACCACCCTGTCGTGCTTGACGTTCTAACCTGGGCCCATTATCTGGGTCGGGGACCGTGTATGGTGGGTAGTTTGACTGGGGCGGTCTCCTCCTAAAGAGTAACGGAGGAGCTCGAAGGTACGCTCAGCGCGGTCGGACATCGCGCACTGTGTGCAAAGGCATAAGCGTGCTTGACTGCAAGATCGACGGATCAAGCAGGTAGGAAACTAGGACTTAGTGATCCGGTGGTTCTGTATGGAAGGGCCATCGCTCAACGGATAAAAGGTACTCCGGGGATAACAGGCTGATACCGCCCAAGAGTTCATATCGACGGCGGTGTTTGGCACCTCGATGTCGGCTCATCACATCCTGGGGCTGTAGTCGGTCCCAAGGGTATGGCTGTTCGCCATTTAAAGTGGTACGCGAGCTGGGTT